>JBDTYX010000079.1:0-13881 GCA_040005435.1 Rudaea sp.
CAGAAGCTCGAGCCGGACTACAGCTTCATGATCCGCACGCGCCTGCCCGGCGGCGTCGTGACGCCGGCGCAGTGGCTAAAGCTAGACGCGATCGCCACGCAATTCGCGAACGGCACGCTGCGCCTGACCACGCGTCAGGCATTCCAGTTTCACGGGGTCATCAAGAACGAGCTCAAGGCGACGCTGCAGGCGATCAACGCCGCGCTGATCGACACCGTCGCGGCCTGCGGCGACGTCAACCGCAACGTCATGGTCGCGGCCAATCCTCTGCAGTCGCGCGCGCATGCGCGCATCTACGACGACGCGGCGCGCCTGTCCGAGTTCCTCAAGCCGAAGACACGCGCGTACTACGAGATCTGGCTGGACGAGGAAAAGGTCTCGGGCAGCGGCGAGGAGGCCGAACCGGTCTACGGGGCCACCTACCTGCCGCGCAAGTTCAAGATCGCGTTCGCGATACCGCCTGTCAACGATGTCGACGTGTTCGCCAACGACCTCGGCTTCATCGCGCTCATCGACGCATCGGGCGCGCTTTTGGGTTACAACGTGACGGTCGGCGGCGGACTCGGCGCGACCCACGGCGAGCCCGGCACCTATCCGCGCCTCGCCGACGCGCTCGGTTTCGTGGCTCCGGATCGCGTGCAGCAGGTCGCCGAGGCGGTCGTGACGACGCAACGCGATTTCGGCGGTCGCGCCGATCGCAAGCACGCACGGCTCAAATACACGATCGACGATCTCGGCTTCGCCTGGTTCAAGACCGAGGTAGAGCGCCGGCTGGGCGCGCCGCTGCGCCCCGCGCGACCGTACCATTTCGAGCGCAACGGCGATCGCTTCGGCTGGATCGACGGCGCAACCGACGACGCGGGCGGACGCCGCGCGCATCTCACGCTGCGTATCGAGGCCGGGCGCGTCGCGGATCGCCAAGAAAATACGCACCTGACTGCGTTGCGCACGATCGCGCAGATTCACGCGGACAAGGACTCTGGCGTGAGCTTTCGGCTGACTCCGAACCAGAACCTGCTGATCGCGAATGTGCCGGCGGCCGACTGCGCGGAGATCGACGCGATCGTCACGGCGCATCGCCTCGACCTGTACCGCTTCGCGACACCGCTGCGCCTCAATGCGCTGGCTTGCGTCGCATTGCCCACGTGCGCGCTAGCGATGGCGGAGGCCGAGCGTTACCTGCCCGAGCTCACGACGAAGATCGAGGCGCTGCTCGACACGCATGCACTCGGCGCCGCCGCGATCAACCTGCGCGTCTCCGGCTGCCCGAACGGCTGTTCGCGTCCGTATCTCGGCGAGATCGCGCTCGTCGGCAAGGCGCCCGGTCGCTACAACTTGATGCTCGGCGCCGATGCGCGCGGTCAGCGCCTCAACACGCTGCATCGCGAGAACATTGCCGAAGCGCAGATCCTCGCGGAGCTCGATAGCCTGTTCGCCCGCTACGCGCAAGAACGTGCGAACGCCGAGGGTTTCGGCGACTTCCTGCTGCGCGCCGGCATCGTCTCCGCCAATCCGTACTCATCAAGAATTCCCGCAACATTCCCAGAAGAAAAGGTCGCGTCATGACCGCACTCCCCGATCTGATCACCGCTGCAGAAGACGAATCCGCACTCGCCGAACTCAATCATTGGCTCGAGGGCCGCAACGCGCACCAACGTCTGTGTTGGGGCCTGCAGACGCTGCCCGGCGAACACGTGCTGTCGTCGAGTTTCGGCGCGCAATCCGCCGCGCTGCTGCATCTAGCGACGCGCGCGCGCGAGTACTTGCCGGTCGTCCTGATCGACACGGGCTACCTGTTCCCCGAGACCTATCGCTTCGTCGACGAGCTGACCACGCGGCTTTCGATCAACCTCAAGGTGTACCGGCCGCAGATCGGCATCGCCTGGATGGAGGCGCGCATGGGCAGGTTATGGGAGAACGGCCTCGACGGCATCCTCGAATACAACCAGCTGCGCAAGGTGGAGCCGATGCGTCGCGCGCTCGACGAACTCGGTGCGCGTACCTGGATCGCGGGCCTGCGTCGCGTCCAGTCCGCCACGCGCGCGAACACTCGCGTGCTCGAATTGCGCGACGGCCGCTGGAAGCTGCACCCGCTCGTCGACTGGAGCGACCGCGACGTCTGGCAATACCTCAAGCAGAACGACCTTCCCTATCACCCGCTCTGGGAGCAAGGCTACGTCTCGATCGGCGACGTGCACACCACCCAGGCGCTGCAAGGCGGGATGCGCGCCGAAGACACGCGCTTCTTCGGGCTCAAGCGCGAGTGTGGGCTGCATTTCGACTGAGGGGATCGACGCCGACTCAGATACAGATCGCACCCAGAGGCCCGCTCGAAGAAGCCGACGCCGGCGTCCACGATCATGCCGTACGCACAGGCAAGGTCTCGCGCTCACTCCAATACGGTGGAACGGGCCAGGCGGCGGGCTCCTCGCCCGCGAGTGCACGCTGCAGGTCGCGCGGGTCGAGCTGCGGCGCGATCAACTCGGCGAGCGTGGAAGCGTACGCGCGCAACACGCGGTCGCGGCGCAGTACGAGCCAGGTCGTGCAGTCCGGAAACAGCGTCTGCGCATCGAGCACGCGTAGATCACTTTCGTCGTCGGGCAGCATCGCCATCTCGGCAAGAATGCCGATGCCGAGGCCCGCGCGCACGTAGGTCTTGATCAGGTCGGCATCGCGCGAGGTGCACGAGAAACGCGGCACGACACCCGCCGCGGCGAAGGCCCTGCGCAACGAGGACTCCGGCCGCAGCGACGACTCGTAACTCACGAGTGCCTCGCCGTCGAGATCGGTCAGCTTGAGCGCACGCGCCAGCGATGCAAGCGGATGCGCGTGCGGCGCCACCACCGTGCGCCGCCAGCGGAACAGCGGCACCGCGAGGCCGTCGCCCGGGGCGACACCCGTCGTGCTGATGATCGCGAGGTCGGCCTGTCCGCGCTCGAACAACCCCATCACCTGGGCGTCCCCATGCGGCTTCAGATGCACGTTGACCGCGGGATACTGGCGCTTGAGCTGGGCGATCGCATTCGGCAGCACGTAGCGCGCCTGCGTGTGCGTCGTCGTGATCGAAAGTTCGCCCTTGTCGTCGCCCCGCAGGTTCGCGGCGAGCGCACGGATATTGCGCGCCTCCGCGAGGATGACGCGCGCGCGATCGATGACCTGCTGGCCCGCCGGTGTGATCGCGTGCAGGCTCTTGCCCTTGCGCGAGAACAGCTGAAAGCCGAGCTCGTCTTCGAGTTGCTTGAGCTGTTTGGACAGGCCGGGCTGCGTCGCGTGCACCTGCTCGGCGGCCTGGGTGATGTTGAGGCCCGAGTCTGAGATCGCGACGAGGTAACGCAGCTGTGTCAAGGTCATGGCTATCTGCTCGAGAGGACTTGCGGCCGGCAACGCGCGCGCACGCGATCACTTTCTGACGGACGACAACACCGGGTGGACGCGGCTGCGAAAGCGCATGACTTACCCTGATATGACGCCCGCAGCATAACCAAAAGTTATATAGGCGTCCAGACGTCCAAATATCGCCGCCCAGCGGAAACCTGTCGCGGCGCAGCCCGAACCGGCTAACCTTCGTCCGATGGACATCCGCTACGACCTCGCCGATGCGATCGGCCACACGCCGCTGATCCGCCTGCGCCGCGCATCCGACGAGACCGGCTGCGAGATCCTGGCCAAAGCCGAATTTGCCAACCCGGGCGGATCGATAAAGGATCGCACCGCGCTCGGCCTGCTGCTCGACGCCGAACTCCATTCGCAACTGCGCCCCGGCGGCACGATCGTCGAAGGTACCGCGGGCAACACCGGCATCGGCCTCGCGATGCTCGGGGCGAGCCGCGGCTATCGCACGATCATCACGATGCCACAGACGCAGAGCCGCGAGAAGATCGACGCGCTGCGCATGACGGGAGCCGAGGTGCGCCTCGTGCCCGCCGTGCCGTATGCGGACCCGCAGCACTACGCGCATGTGGCGCGCCGCCTCAGCGATGAGATGAATGCACTCGACGCCGGCAGCGCCTGGTTCGCGAACCAGTTCGACAATACGGCCAACCGCGACTTTCACGAGACGACTACGGGCGTCGAGATCTGGGAAGACAGCGCGGGCAAGATTGACGGCTTCGTTTGCGCTACGGGCACCGGCGGCACGCTCGCAGGCGTCGGCCGCGCTCTGAAGAAGCGGCGCGCGAAAGTGAGGGTCGCACTCGCAGATCCGGCCGGCTCGGCACTCGCGAATTTCGTCAACCACGGCGAACTCAAGGCGCAGGGCAACTCGATCAGCGAGGGCATCGGCTCGAGCCGGATCACCGCGAATTTCGCGGGTGCGCCGATCGACCTCGCCTGGACGATCGGCGACGAGGAATCGCTGCCGCTCGTTCACGCGCTGATGCACGAGGAAGGGTTCAACGTCGGCGGTTCTTCCGGCGTGAACATCGCCGGTGCGATACGTCTCGCGCGCGAGCTGGGACCGGGACACCTGATCGTGACGATCCTCGCCGATGCGGGCACGCGCTATCAGGCGAAACTGTTCAACCCGAAATTCCTGCGCGCAAAAGATCTGCCGGTGCCGGAATGGCTCGATCGCGCCTTCCCCGACTAGACGGCGCGAACGAACGGCGTGACATTCGAGGGCGGCGTCGGTGGCGGCTCGTCGCGCCTCGAGCTTTCAATGAAGTCTGCGACGAACGGCGTCGCGGGCCGCTGCCGGATCCCCTCGGGCGTGTCGACCTGCTCGACGCGGCCGGCGTTCATCACGACGACGCGATCGGCGAGATCGAGTGCCTCTTCCTGGTCGTGGGTCACGAAGATAGTCGTGTAGCCGGTCTCGTCGTGCAGCTGACGCAGCCACACGCGCAACTCCTTGCGCACTTTCGCGTCGAGCGCGCCGAACGGCTCGTCGAGCAGAAGCACGCGAGGCTCGATCGCGAGAGCACGCGCGAGCGCGACACGCTGACGCTGCCCGCCCGAAAGCTGGTTCGGATAGCGCGCTTCGAGGCCGGCGAGCTGGACCAGATCGAGCAGTTCGAGCCCGCGCCGGCGAATTTCTTCGCGCGCGGGTCGATCGCGGCGTTTGCGCACGCGCAGGCCGAACGTGATGTTGTCGAGGACGTCCATGTGCTTGAACAGCGCGTACTGCTGGAACACGAAGCCGACGCGGCGTTCCTGCACCGACAGCCGCGTGGCATCTATCTCACCGAACAGGATGCGGCCATGATCGATCGGCTCGAGGCCGGCGATCGCGCGCAGCAGCGTGGTCTTGCCCGATCCCGAGGGTCCGAGCAGCGCGAGCAATTCGCCCGACGCGATGTCGAGGCTGATCGCATCGATCGCCGCGACGTCCGAGAAGCTCTTGCACAGGTTGCGGATGCTGATCTTCATCGATGGCCTCTCAGGGCAGCCAGTTCGTCGCCGTGACGCCACTCGAGCAGGGTCTTGAGACCGAGCGTGACGAACGCGAGCAGCGCGAGCAGCGATGCCACCGCGAAAGCGGCGGCAAATTTGTAGTCGTTGTAAAGCACTTCCACGTGCAGCGGCATCGTGTTGCTGACGCCGCGAATGTGTCCGGAAACGACCGAGACCGCGCCGAATTCACCCATCGCGCGCGCGTTGCACAGCAGGATGCCATAGAGGAGGCCCCAGCGGATGTTCGGCAGCGTCACCCGCCAGAACATCTGCCACCCGCTCGCGCCGAGCGTCAGCGCCGCGTATTCCTCGTCGCTACCCTGCGCCTGCATCAGCGGAATGAGTTCGCGGGCGACGAATGGGAACGTGACGAACACTGTCGCGAGGACGAGGCCCGGCAGCGCAAACACGATCTTGACGTCGTGTTCGGACAGCCAGCCGCCGAACCAGCCGCGCGAGCCGAACAACAGGATGAACACGAGACCGGCGATCACCGGCGACACCGAGAACGGCAGGTCGATCAGCGTGATCAGGAAATTCTTGCCGCGAAACTCGAACTTGGCGATCGCCCAGGCCGCGGCGATGCCGAACACGGTGTTGAGCAGCACCGCGAAAAACGCTGTGATCAGGGTCAGCTTGATCGCGGCGAGCGCGTCCGCATCGTGCAGCGCCGCGAAGTAGGCCTTCGCTCCGCTCGCGAACGCCTGCACGAAGACCGCGATGAACGGCAACAGCAGGAACACCGCGAGAAACGCGAGCACGATGGCGATCAGCAACCAGCGCACGATTGCCGGCTCGCTCGTGACCGAGCGCTGGGTGCGCAGCGCCGCCGCGCTCATCGCTTCACCTCGGCGGTCACCTTGTCGAAGGTCCCGCCCGTCGCGAAATGCTCTGCCTGCGCCTTCGCCCAGCCGCCGAACGCGGCATCGACGACGAACGTCCTGATGAGCGGAAACTCGGCCGCGTGCGCCGCAGCGACGCCGGCGTCGACGACGCGCATACCGCGGCGCGCGAAGATTTCCTGCGCCACCTTGCCGTAGTGGAATTGCAGATAAGCTTGTGCGAGCTGCGCCGAACCCTTCCTGTCGGCGTTCTTCGCGACGACCGCGACGGGGTTGTTGGCGCGCACGCTCAGCGACGGATATGCGATCTCGAATTTATCCGCACCAAACGTCGCGACGACGACTTTCGCCTCGCTCTCGAACGTGAGCAGGGCGTCGCCTATGCCGCGCTGTGCGAACGTCGTCGTCGCGTCACGCCCGCCGATGTCCAGGATCGGCACGTTGGCGAGGAGTTTCTTCTCGAACGCGAGCGGCGCGGCGGCGTCTGCGCCGGGTTGCATTCGCGCGAACTGCCAGGCAGCCAGATAGCTATAGCGACCGTTGCCCGAGGTCTTCGGATTCGGCAGGATCACCTGCACGCCAGGCTTGACGAGTTCGGACCAGTCCCTGAGCGCCTTCGGATTGCCCTTGCGCACGACGAAGACGATCACCGACCAAGACGGACTCGCGGCGGCCGGGAAATGCGTCGCCCAATCGTTCGGCAGCAGGCCCGCGTCGGCGATCGCGTCGATATCGAGTGGACTGTTCATCGTCACGACATCCGCAGGCAAGCCCTCGATCACCGCGTGCGCCTGTTTGGTCGAGCCTCCGTGCGACTGATCGATATCGACCGTCTCGCCGGTCTTGCGCTTCCACTCCTCGACGAAGGCGGGATTGAGTTCCTCGTACAATCCGCGCGCGACGTCGTAAGAGACGTTGAGCAGCGATGCCGCGCGAGCGCTCGACGAGCCGCCCGCGCATGCGACCAGAGGCAACGCGACGATCGCGAGCCACGCACGCAGTGGATTCCACTTGTTCGGTCTGTTCGCGGCGCGCTCATGCATGACCGTTGAGCCTCCTGCTCCAGGCCTGCAGCAGGTTGATCGCGAACAACATCACGAACGAGATCATCAGCATCGTCGCGGCGATCGCGGTCGCACCGGCATAGTCGAACTCCTCGAGGCGGATCATGATCAGCAGCGGCGCTATTTCCGAGATGCCCGGCAGATTGCCGGCGATGAATATGATCGATCCATATTCGCCGACCGCCCGCGCGAACGCGAGCGCGACGCCCGTGAGCAACGCGGGCAGCATGGTCGGAAAGATGATGCGGATGATCGTCTGCCAGCGCCGGGCGCCGAGCGTCGCGGCCGCTTCTTCGTACTGACGCTCGGCTTCGCCGAGCACGGGTTCGATCGTACGCACAACGAACGGCAGGCTGATGAACGTCATCGCCAGGATCACGCCGATCGGAGTGTAGGACACCTTCAGGCCCAGCTGCGCGAGGGGTGCTCCGAGCCAGCCATTCGGCGCGTACAGCGAACTCAGCGCGATGCCGGCGACCGCGGTCGGCAGCGCGAATGGCAGGTCGACCATCGCCTGCAACAGACGCCGACCCGGAAAATCGTAGCGCACGAACGTCCACGCGATCAGCGTGCCGAACACCGCGTTGATCGCGGCAGAAATGAATGCGCCGCCGAAACTCAAGCCAAGCGCGTGCAGCACACGCGGCGACGTCAGCACCTCCCACCAGCCCGCGAAGCCGAGCCCCGCCGCGCGCAACAACAGCGCGACGAGCGGCACGAGCACGACCAGTGACAGATACGTCATCGTGAAGCCGAGCGTGATCGACAAGCCCGGCAACACGCTCTTGCGTGAGCGCGCGGCTAACGGCCAGTTTTGTGCGGCAACGGCGCTCATGCGCGCCGCCGTCTTCTTTCGCCGCCGACCCGCGCGCCGTACCCAAGCGCGCACGGCGGTCTCGCGAAGTTCGGCATGTCACTAAGCATCCTCGTCATCTTGCAGGCTGGTAGATCTGGTCGAACACACCCTTGTCGCCGAAGAACTTCGGCTGCGCGACCTTCCAGCCGCCGAACTGCGCGATCGTGGTCAGCTCGATCTTCGGAAAGCTCGCGGCATACTTCGCCTGCACGGTCGCGTCGAGCGATCGGTAGTGATTCTTCGCGATGATTTCCTGCGCGGCAGGCGTGTAGAGAAACCTCAGATACGCTTCGGCGACCTTTTCGGTACCGTGCTTCTTCACGTTCTTGTCGATGACCGCAACGGGCGGCTGGGCGAGGATCGACGTGGCAGGATTGACGATGTCGAACTTGTCGCCGAACTCCGAGATCGCGAGGTAGGCCTCGTTCTCCCAGGCGATTAGCACGTCGCCGAGCTCGCGCTGCGCGAACGTGACGGTCGAGCCGCGCGCCCCCGTGTCGAGCACCGGCACGTTCTTGTACAGCTGCGCGATCCAGGCGCGCGCCTTGGACTCGTCGTCGCCAGCCTGCTTGAGCGCGTACGCATACGCGGCCAGGAAATTCCAGCGCGCCCCGGCGGACGTCTTCGGATTCGGCGTGATCACCGCGATCCCCGGCTTGACGAGATCGGCCCAGTCCCTGATGCCCTTGGGGTTGCCCTTGCGCACGAGCAGGACGATCGTCGAATTGTATGGCGTCGAGTCACTCGGCAGGCGTTTCTGCCAGTCGGCCGGCAGCCAGTCGCCATTGTCGTGCAGCGCATCGATGTCGGAGGCGATGCCGAGCGTCGCGACATCCGCGTCGAGACCGTCGACGATCTTGCGCGACTGCGCCGAAGAGCCGCCGTGCGACTGCTTGATCGTCAGCGTCTCGCCGGTCTTCGCCTTCCATTCTTCTATGAATTTTTCGTTGAGCTGCGTGTACAGCTCGCGTGTGGGATCGTAGGAGACATTGAGCAACTCGACGGCCGAGAGATTCGTTGCGACCAACGCCAGCGCGGACGTCAAAAGCAACATCATCGGCTTGAGGCTTCTCATCGAACGATTTCCTTGTCGAAACGGGAGGACAGACTAAAAGAACGGCCATGCACCGCAACAGGCATGCGCCGGCATATCCATATCGCCGCCCAGACTTTGCCCGTATCGATGTTGGAATCGCGTTAAAGACGCGGTTTCCGGACCCCGCGACGGCACCCTTCGGGGCCGCGCCGCGGGACCACCGCTCGGGCCGCTTGTAGAACAGATGAATGAATCATCGCACGGCGCGGCGGGTGGCGCTTTTTGAAAGACGCCATTCAGCTTGAATGCGCTTAGATAGCGTAGCCGAGCAGCAGTCGACTCGCGGGCTTCACGGGGTGCCCGATCGACTGCGCCGCTACCCGAATCGCGCGTCACAAAGGAGCGTTTTGCCATGACCTATCTGTTCCGTGTGGCCGGCCTGCTCGCAGGCTTGGCGCTGGCCGGCGCTGCAAGCGCCCAGCAACCCCCGGCGGATGCCGACGATCCCGGCTATGCCGACGCGCAGGCCGACGCGGGTCCGGCCGTCGACCCGCCCGGGCGAGTCGCGCGCCTGTCCTTCACCCGCGGCGCGGTAAGCTTCGTGCCTGCCGGAGAAAATGACTGGGTCGAAGCGCAGCTCAACCGTCCGCTGGTCAGCGGCGACAAGCTGTGGACCGACAAAGGTGCACGCGCCGAGCTGCAGATCGGCCCGGCGGCGATCCGCGCCGACGAGCAGACCAGCATCAATTTCCTCAACCTCGACGACGAGATTGCTCAGGTCGAGATGACCCAGGGCACACTCAACCTGCGCGTGCGCCGCCTCGACCAGGGACAGAGTTACGAGGTCGACACGCCGACGCTCGCGTACGTGATCAATCGCGTCGGCGAGTACCGCATCGACGTCGCGCCCGACGGCCACGGCACGCTGGTCACCGTATTCCACGGCAGCGGCGACGCCTATGGTGAGGCCGGCGCACGATTCCGCGTCGAGGAGGGACAGTCGGTGCGCTTCAACGACCCGCAGCTGCGCGACTACGCGAGCAATGACATCCCCGAAGCCGACGATTTCGACCGCTTCTCCTTCGAACGTGACAACCGCTGGGACGCGTCCGCTTCCCGCCAGTACGTGTCCGAGGACGTGATCGGCTACGAGGATCTGGACAACAACGGCAGCTGGAGCGACGAACCCGAATACGGCAACGTCTGGTATCCATCCAACGTGTCTGCCGGATGGACGCCCTATAGCTACGGCTCATGGGGCTGGGTCGGCGGATACGGCTGGACCTGGGTCGACTCGTCGCCGTGGGGATTCGCGCCTTTCCATTATGGTCGCTGGGCCTACGTCCACAACCGCTGGGGCTGGTGTCCGGGTCCGGCGCATGTTCGTCCGTATTACGCGCCCGCGCTGGTCGCTTTCATCGGCAACGGCAACCAGCGCGTCGGCTTCTCAACCGGCGCACCGGTCGGCTGGTTCCCGCTCGGTCCGCGAGACGTCTACGTCCCGGGCTACCGCGTCAGCCGCGACTACTTCACGCGCGTCAACATCTACACCGGTATAGGCGCGGTGCAGATCAACAACTACTATGGCAACTATTCGCGCGGGCGCTTCGACTTCGCGCGCTACGGCTATGCGAATCGCAACGTCGCAGGCGCCGTGACTGCGGTTCCGGGTAACGTATTCGTCGGCGCGAGGCAGGTGCGCGGTTCCGCGCTGCCGGTGACGCGCGAGACGTTCGCCAACAGCCGCGTCTCCGGCTTCGCCGCGGTCGCGCCGACGCGCCAGAGCCTCGGCTTCGGCGGCTCGCGCAGCGTCAATGCGCCACGCATCGCGAACGACCGCAGGATCATCGCCGCAACGCGGCCGCCACCGCCCGTGCCTTCGTTCGCCGAACGCGAAGGCGCCCTGCAGCGCCAGCCCGGCCGTGCGATCGCGGTGCAGAGCACGCGTGCTAGCCAGCAGGCAACGCAGACCATGCAGGTGCGCGACACGCATCGCCCAAACCTCGATGTCGTGACGAGCAATGGCCGTCCTGCGCGACTGCCCGCGCAGGCGCTCGCGCCGCGTGGACCCGTGCAGCCCGGCCAGACCAACCCGGGATTCCGCTCCTCGGATCGTGAAAGCCGTCTCGGCAACGCACCCGGCAACACGGTCGAGGCCGGCAAGCCCGATGCGCGCGCGAACCGTCTCAATCGACCGGCAGACAACGCCGCCGCGACGCAGGATCCCGGGCAGAGCGCCGAACAGCGCCGCAGCCGCATCAATGCCACGCCCGAGACTGTGCAGCGTGTGCAGCGTGACGACGCGCCCGCCGTGCAACAGCCGTATCGCTCGGCACCGGTGGACAGAACGCGCCAGCGCACCGACACGCAGAGCTTCAATTCGGGCGCGGTCGAACGCGCGCCGCAGGCGGGGCAGCCTGTCGAGCCGCAGGCACAGACCCGCTCGACGCGCGATTTCCGCCACGAACAGGCACCGGTGAACACGCAGCCGACGCCGCAGGCAACGGAGCGCCCCGGCCGGCGCGAAATCCCGCAGCAGGAGGTCCGCGCACCCGCACAGCAGGACTTCCAGCAGCGTGGTCGCCGCGAGGTACAGCAGCAGGAGGTGATCCGCGCGCCGCAGCCGCCGCAGGAATCACTGCAACATGGGCGCCGCGAGGCACAACCGCAGGAGATGGTCCGCCAGCCGCCACCGCAACAACAGATGCAGCGCGTACCTCCTGCGCAACAGCCGCAGCCACCACCGCCGCCGCGCAATGACGGCAAGGATGGCAAGGACGAAGGCCAGCAGCATGGGCGCAAGGCACGCGACGACGACCGCGGACATCGCTGAGCCTGCGCCCTGCCGCAACACGCCCGGCGAATGCCGGGCTTTTTTTTATGCGCAGTGCGGTCCGCCGGTTACAATAGGTGGATGTTGCAGATCCGGCTCAATGGCGAATCGCGCGAAGTCGAAGCGGACACGACGATCCTCGGGCTACTCGACCGGTCGGGCTTCGCCGGGCGCCGTGTTGCGGTCGAAATCAATCGCGAGATTGTCCCGCGTGGCACGCACGCGCAGCGCGTCCTGTGCGAAGGAGATCGCGTCGAAATCGTCCATGCACTCGGGGGGGGCTGACCTTGCACGACGCGTTGAAGCGCATCGCGTGCGCAGCCGACGGCCGCGAGGCTCGGGTGCGGGGGGCCTGAGGCTCTCCGACAACGCGTCGCCGTATCGTCTGCGTCACCCAGATACCGGGCAACCGATCTTTTCGTGAAACCCAATGCGAATGAACCGATGAACTCGCTCCCACTTCCCATCAACGTCGCAGCAGACGACGCACTCGTCATCGCCGGCAAGAGCTACCGCTCCCGCTTGCTGACGGGGACCGGAAAGTTTCGCGACTTCGACGAGACGCGGCGCGCGACCGAGGCCGCGGGCGCACAGATCGTCACCGTCGCGATCCGGCGCACGAACCTCGGCCAGGACGCGAACCAGCCGAACCTGCTCGACGTGCTCACGCCGGATCGCTACACGATCCTGCCGAACACCGCGGGCTGCTATACCGCTGACGACGCGGTACGCACCTGCCGGCTCGCGCGCGAACTGCTCGACGGCCTCAAGCTCGTGAAGCTCGAGGTGCTCGGCGATCAGAAGACGTTGTTCCCGGACGTCGTGCAGACACTCAAGGCCGCGGAGCAACTCGTCGCCGACGGGTTCGACGTCATGGTCTACACGAGCGACGATCCGATCCTCGCGCGCCGCCTCGAGGAGATCGGCTGCGTCGCGGTGATGCCGCTCGCGGCGCCGATCGGCTCCGGCCTCGGCATCCAGAACCGTTGGAACCTGCTCGAGATCGTCGAAAATGCCAAGGTGCCGATCATCGTCGATGCGGGCGTCGGCACCGCCTCCGACGCGGCAATCGCGATGGAACTCGGCTGCGACGGCGTGCTGATGAATACCGCGATCGCGGGCGCGCGCAACCCGGTACTCATGGCCAGCGCGATGCGCAAGGCCGTCGAAGCCGGACGCGAGGCGTTTCTCGCCGGCCGCATTCCGCGCAAGCGCAACGCCTCTGCTTCGAGCCCGATCGATGGCAGCATCGGTTAATCCGGCAGTCGATGACTGCCGGCCCGCGCCCGGCGCCGGGCAAGAGGGCCAGGTCACGGGCGAAGCACGCGGTGTGGCGCTGAAAACCGACGAAAATCGGCACATCCGCAGCTTCGTCCTGCGCCAGGGGCGCTTCACGCCCGCTCAGCAGCGCGCGTTCGAGCAGCACTGGCAGCGATTCGGCCTCGACCTCGGCGCGGCGCCGCCCGACTGGACCACGCTGTTCGGACGCGCGGCGCCGCTCGTGCTCGAGATCGGCTTCGGCAACGGAGAACAGCTGCTTCACGCGGGTCAGCACGAGACGCAGCGCGATTTCATCGGTATCGAGGTGCATCGTCCGGGTGTCGGTCGGCTCATGAACGCGCTCGCAGCGCACAAAGTGGAAAATGTGCGCTTGTACAACCACGATGCGATCGAGGTATTGCATCATTGCATCGCGCCCGGGACGCTCGACGAGGCGCGCATCTACTTCCCCGACCCCTGGCCGAAAAAGCGGCAGCAGAAGCGCAGGCTCGTGCAGCCGGATTTCGTGAGCCTGCTCGCGACGCGCGTGCGCGTCGGCGGTCGCTTGCATTTGGCTACCGACTGGGAAGACTATTCGA
>JBDTYX010000080.1:0-13872 GCA_040005435.1 Rudaea sp.
CGTCGAGATCGGCGACGGCTTCGCGGCCGTCGCGCAGCGCGGCAGCGAGCATCGCGACGAGATGACCGCGCAGGGGTTTCTCTCGAATCACGCGGGCGGCATCCTCGGCGGCATCTCGTCCGGTCAGCCGATCGTCGCCTCGATGGTGCTCAAGCCGACCTCGAGCATCTTGAAGCCCGGCCGCAGCATCGACCTCGCCGGCGCCGCGACCGAGGTCGTGACCAAGGGGCGCCACGATCCCTGCGTGGGCATTCGCGCGACGCCGATCGCCGAGGCGATGCTCGCGCTCGTGCTGATGGATCACGCGCTGCGCCACCGTGCGCAATGCGCCGACGTCGGCGAGGTCGCACCGCGGATTCCGGGCTTCGTCGGCGACGTCGGTCGCGCGGGCTGAGCGGGCGTGAGCGGCGAGCGCCAGAGCGTGTGGGTGTCGCGTCCGCTGTTCGACGACATCGTCGATCGCCTGCGCGAATATTTCGACGTCGAGGCCGAGACCACCGAGCACGGCTGGACGTCCGCGCAGATCGGCGACAAGCTGCGCGACCGTCACGGTGCGCTGATCGGCGCCGGCGATCCGGTGGATGCAGCCGCGATCGCCGGCGCGACGCGCCTGCGCGCGATCGCCAACACCGCGGTCGGCTACGACAACCTCGACATCGCCGCGCTGAGCGCGGCCCACGTCGTCGCGACGAACACGCCGGACGTGCTCAACGAGGCGGTCGCCGATTTCGCCTGGGCGCTCATGCTGGCGGCGGCGCGGCGCGTGAGCGAGGCCGAGCGTTATCTGCGCGCCGGGCGCTGGCAGGGCATGTCGTATCGGCTGCTGCTGGGCAGCGACGTGCACGCGCGTACGCTCGGCATCCTCGGCATGGGTCGCGTCGGCCAGGCGATCGCGCGCCGCGCGGCGGGATTTCGCATGCCGGTGATCTACCACAACCGCGCGCGCCTCGCCCGGGCGATCGAGCGCGATTGCAACGCCGACTATGTCGGCCGGGGCGAATTGCTCGCGCGCGCGGACTTCCTCGTGCTCGTGCTGCCGCTGACTCCCGAAAACCGGCACGCGATCGGCACGCACGAACTCGCCGCGATGAAGCCCGCCGCGATCCTCGTCAACGTGTCGCGTGGCGGCATCGTCGACGACGCGGCGCTCGCCGCGGCGCTCGCCGCGGGCCGTCTCGCCGGAGCCGCCCTCGACGTGTTCGAGAACGAGCCGTCGCTCGACCCGGCGCTGCTGGCGCTCGACAACGTCGTGATGACGCCGCATATTGCGAGCGGCAGCGTCGCAACGCGGCGCGCGATGACTGCGCTCGCCGTCGACAACCTGATCGCGGCGCTCGGCTGCGGACCGCACGCGGGACGCCCGCCGAACGTGGTCAACCCCGAGGCGCTGGCGAGCCGCCAAAAATAATTTCTGCGCTTTTTCATTGGCCCCCTCCCCGAAGCAAGAGAAAATCACAATGAGCAAGAAGACCGGCTACAAGGTCGCGATGGTCGGTGCCACGGGCGCCGTCGGCGAGGCCCTCATCAGCATCCTGCACAAACGCAAGTTCCCGATCTCCGAATTCGTGCCGCTCGCGAGCGAGCGCAGCGCGGGCGGGCAGGTAGATCTCGGCAACAAGTCGCTGACCGTGAAGAGCCTGACCGACTACGACTTCGCGGGCGTCGACATCGCGTTCTTCTCTGCCGGCGCGAGCGTGTCGAAGCTGCATGCGCCGCGCGCGGCCGCGGCCGGAGCGGTCGTGATCGACAACACCTCGGAGTTCCGCTACCAGGACGACATCCCGCTCGTCGTCGCCGAGGTCAACCCGCACGCGATCGCGCAGTACACCAATCGCGGCATCATCGCGAACCCGAACTGTTCGACGATGCAGATGCTCGTCGCGCTCGCGCCGATCCATCGCGCATTCGGCATCACGCGCATCAATGTCGCGACGTATCAATCGGTGTCGGGCGCCGGACGCTCCGGTGCCGAGGAACTCGGCCGCCAAACCGCCGCGTTGCTGAGGTTCGATACTTATCCGCCGGCGAAATTTTCCAAGCAGATCGCGTTCAACGTGATCCCGCACATCGACGACTTCCAAGAAAACGGCTACACCAAGGAAGAGATGAAGATGGTCTGGGAGACGCAGAAGATCCTCGAGGACAAGAACATCCTCGTCAATCCGACCGCCGTGCGCGTGCCGGTGTTCTACGGCCACTCCGAGGCGGTGCACATCGAGACGCGCGACAAGGTCACGGCGCAGGCCGCGCGCGCGCTGCTCGAGAAGGCCCCCGGGGTCAAGGTGATCGACGAGCGCAAAGCCGGCGGCTATCCGACGCCGGTCAGCGATGCCGCGGGCAAGGACGAGGTTTTCGTCGGCCGCATCCGCGAGGACCTCTCGCACCCGCAGGGTCTCGACTTGTGGATCGTGTCCGACAACATCCGCAAGGGCGCCGCCCTCAATGCGGTGCAGATCGGCGAGCTACTGATTGCCACATATCTGTGACGCCCAGCACGCTCGATTTCACGAAATCTTTGCACAAGCCCTTGCGAAAAGTGCTTCTGCGTTTCATAGTTACGTGGCGATAGTGAGGCGGATTCTAGGTTGCGGAACCGGCCTTGGGAGCCATTTGGCTTGACCGCGCGTTGCGAACGGCGCTTTTTCGGGGGCAAATCCATGAAACGACTGGTAAAAACATCACTGGCTACGGCCTTGGCCCTCGCTACCGGTCAGGCGTTCGCGCTCGGACTCGGACCGATCCAGGTCCGCTCCGGACTCAACCAGCCACTCGTCGCGGAGATCCCGGTGCTCGCCGATTCGCCGGCAGAAGCCAATGAGCTGCGCGTCGCTCTCGCCTCGGCCGAGGACTTCCAGCGCGTCGGACTCAGCCGCGGTCGCGTCGGCGTGCCGATTGAATTCGCGATTGCGAGCAACGGCCGCGGCCAGACCGTGATCAAGCTGACGACGAAGGAGATCGTGCGCGAGCCGTTCCTCGACTTCCTGATCGAGGTGAACTGGAGCAAAGGCAAGCTGCTGCGCGAATACACCGTTCTGCTCGACCCGCCGGTCACTGCGCCGGCGATCGTGACGACCAGCAAACCCGCCGCGCGTCCCGTCGCCCCCGCGACCGTCGAGCGCGCGCCGGCACCCGCGCCCGCGGAGTCGCGCGCACCCGTTGCTGCAAGTGCGCCCGCGCCCGCGCAGGCCGCCGCTCCGCGCGCGAGCACTTCCGCGCCTCGCGCCGCGACGAGCGGGGAATATGGGCCGGTCCAGCGCGGCCAGGCGCTCTCCACGATCGCGCGCGGCCTCGACGTGACGACACCGCTGAACCTCAATCAGGTCATGCTCGCGTTGCTCAAGGCGAATCCGAATGCGTTCTATCGCGATAACGTCAACGCGCTGAAGACCGGCGCCGTGCTGCGCATCCCGTCTGCCGAGGAAGTGTCTGCGACGGCCTCGCTCAAGGAGGCGGCGGTCGCGGTGCAGGCGCAGAACCAGACCTGGATGGAAAGCGCGAAGCCGACCCAGGTGAACGAGCTCGGCGCGCCGACCTCGACGGCCACGTCGTCGAAGCCTTCCGCGCCGTCCAAGCCCGAGCACCTCGCGCTCGTGCCGCCCTCCGGCAAGGGCAACGACGCCGCCTCGGGATCCGGTGGCAGCGGCACCGCGAAGGACGCCCAGGCGCGTGCCGACCTTGCACGCACGAAGGAGACGCTCGCGACACGCGAACAGGAGTCAGCCGAACTGAAGTCGCGCGTCAAGCAGCTCGAAGACATCAACGACAAGGGTCAGCACCTCATCTCGCTCAAGGATTCCGAGATCGCGGAGCTGCAGAACAAGCTCAAGGAATTGCAGGCCAAGGCGTCGGCCGCCTCGGCCAAGGCCGCCGAGACGCCGTCGATTCCGATTCCGCCGCCGAAGCTCGAAGTTGCGGCTACCAAGCCTGCGGTCGACACGTCGATGCCCGCGAAGCCCGCCGACACGATGCCGGCCAAGGCCGCGGTCGAAAGCCCGATCGTCGCAGCCAAGCCGGCCGACGCGACGCCGGTCAAGACCGAGCCCGCGACCATCGCGAGTCCGACAACGACGCCAGCGGCGAGTGTGCCGCCGGCACCGGGCGTGACGATTACGCCATTGCCTGACAGCGCACCCGCGGCGACGACGAGCGCGCCTTCCCCCGCCGCCACCGCGCCCGCAGCTGCGACCGAGCCCGCGAAACCGCTGGTCAAGGCTGCGACCAAGCCTGTGCCCACGGCCGCGACGCCCTGGTGGTCGGAGTATCTCGGCGACAGCCCGTATCCGCTGTACGGGATCGGCGCGTTGCTGCTGCTGCTCGGCGCATGGGCGGCGAGCAAGGCGTTCGGCAAGCCGAAGAGCGTGCGCCCGGCCTATCGCGACGACGAGATGGAAGCCGAATCGCCAGACGACATCGTGCCGCCCGCGAGTGAGCAACAGCTGCTCGACCATCTCGCCGAGCATCCCGACGATGTCGATGCCTCGATGGAACTGCTGCGTCACTACTATGTGCAGGGCGATACGACGCGCTTCGAGGCACTCGCCGAGAAGCTGCAGCACCAGGTCGCGGTCGATTCTCACCAGTGGGCCGAAGTGGTCGCGATGGGCGAGGATCTCTCGCCGCATCATCACCTGTTCACCGCTGGAGGCGCAGCGCTCGCCGCCGCCGTTACCGACGACAGCTATCAGACCGTCGTCGATCAGCCGCGGCCGGATCTCGAGACGCAGCGCTTCGAATTCGAAGACTTCAATGATGCGCACGCAGGAGCCGCGGCGCACCACGACCACGCCGCGCCGGCCGCTGCGGACGAGCCGATGCGTGTGCAGACGACGCACGTCGCGGAGCATGCCGACCACACGCAGCACGAGCATGATCTCGGCGATCGTACGCCCGCCGATCATGACAATGCCACCGAGTTCTTCGCCGGAGAAGACACCATCAGCACGCGCCTCGATCTCGCCCGCGCTTACCTCGACATGGGCGATCCCGAGGGTGCACGCTCGATGCTCGACGAAGTGCTGACCGAAGGCAATGCCGCGCAGAAGGAAGAGGCGCGCAAGCTCCTCGCCGAGATCCGCTGAGTCTTCGATCCTCGACAAAAGGCCGGGCTTGCCCGGCCTTTTGCGTCTCTGCGCGGCGGCCAGCACGAGTCCGCCACCGCGCGCAGCTACAATGGCGGTCCTTGCAGATTCGGGTGAAGATTTCTTGCGCATCGCGCTCGGCATCGAATACGACGGTACCGATTTTTTCGGCTGGCAACGCCTGCGCCATGGTCCCTCCGTGCAGGCTACGGTCGAGGCGGCTCTGTCGTTCGTCGCGGGCGCGCCGGTCGACGAACCACTCGAGGTGACCTGCGCCGGGCGCACCGATGCGGGCGTCCACGCGCGCTGCCAGGTGGTCCATTTCGATCCCGCCGTCGAGCGCAGCGAACGCAGCTGGATCCTCGGCACGAATTCACGCCTGCCTCCGAGCGTCGCCGTGCGCTGGGCTCGCGAAGTGCGCGGGGACTTTCACGCGCGCTTCAGCGCCCGTGGCAGGCGTTACCTCTACACGATCCTCAACCGTCCGGTGCGCGCCGCGCTCGACGCTCGCTACGTGACGTGGGAACGCGCGAAGCTCGACGCCGAGGCGATGCATGCGGCCGCGCAGGCGCTCGTCGGCAAGCACGATTTCGACGCATTCCGCACGCTGGCGTGCCAGGCGCGTTCGCCGGTGCGCGACGTGCATGAGATCGCCGTCGTGCGCAGCGGCGAGCGGATCACCGTCGAGATCCAGGCCAACGCGTTCCTGCATCACATGGTGCGCAACATCGTCGGCAGCCTACTGCCTGTGGGCCGCGGAGAGCGCGCTTCGGGCTGGATCGCCGAGCTGCTCACCGGTCGCGACCGCGCGCAGGCCGGCCCCACCGCGCCCGCGAGCGGCCTCACGTTCCTGCATCCCCTGTATCCGGCAGAATACGGACTCCCCGACGAGGCAAGCCTGCAGGTGGCGCCATGACGTTGCAGCGACGCATTCGCATCAAGTTCTGCGGGATGACGCGGGTCGAGGACGCGCTCGCCGCGGTCGAGCTCGGCGTCGATGCGATCGGCGTCGTCCTGACCGAGCGCAGCAGGCGCTTCGCCGGGATCGAGCGCGCGAGCGCGATCCGTGCGGCGCTGCCGCCGATGGTGACCATGGTCGTGCTGTTCATGGACGACCAGCCCGGCTTCATCGCCGAGGCCGTGGCTGCGGTGCAGCCCGACCTGTTGCAGTTCCACGGCAGCGAAACGGCGCAGGATTGTGTACGCTATGGCGTGCCCTATCTGAGGGCCGTCGCGATGGGCGACGGCGAAGTCGATCTGGCCGAGGCAGCGCTTGCGCATCCGCAGGCATCAGGATTTCTTCTCGATGGACATGCGAGTGGCGAACAAGGCGGCAGCGGCAAGACCTTCGACTGGTCGATGGCGCCGCCGTCCGCGCAAAAACCCCTCCTGTTGGCGGGCGGCCTGACCGCGCGAAACGTCGGCGCCGCGATCAGGACGGTACGACCCTACGCAGTCGATGTCTCCAGCGGCATCGAGAGCAGCCCCGGGATCAAGGATTTGCACGCGATGCGGCAGTTCGTCGCCGCCGTGCGCAAGGCATCGGAGAAGTAGACATGTTGGCCCGCAAACCCGAAACCGCGCCGGTCGCGGCGAATATCGATTTCAACCAGTACCCCGATGCGCACGGGCGCTTCGGCGACTACGGTGGACTCTACGTCGCCGAGACCCTGATGCAGCCGATCGCCGAACTGACGGCGGCCTATACGCGACTGCGCAACGATCCCGAGTTCATCGCCGAACTCGACCGCGACCTCAAGCACTACGTCGGCAGGCCGAGCCCGATCTACCACGCCGAACGACTGTCGAAGAAGGTCGGTGGCGCGCAGATCCTGCTCAAGCGCGAAGACTTGAACCACACCGGCGCGCACAAGATCAACAACACGGTGGGCCAGGCGCTCGTCGCGCAGCGCATGGGCAAGCGCCGCATCATCGCCGAGACCGGCGCGGGCCAGCATGGCGTCGCGAGCGCGACCGTCGCAGCACGCCTCGGCCTCGAATGCGTCGTCTACATGGGCGCGGTCGACATCGAGCGGCAGAAGATCAACGTCTACCGCATGAAGCTGCTCGGCGCCACCGTGGTGCCGGTCACGTCGGGGTCGAAGACGCTCAAGGACGCGCTCAACGAGGCGATGCGCGACTGGGTCAGCAACGTAGACAGCACGTTCTACATCATAGGCACGGTGGCGGGGCCGCATCCCTATCCGATGATGGTGCGCGACTTCAACGCGATCGTGGGTCGCGAGGCGCGTGCGCAGATGCTCGAGCAGTTCGGCCGCTTGCCGGACACGCTCGTCGCCTGCGTCGGCGGCGGCTCGAATGCGATCGGCCTGTTCCACGAGTTCTTGAACGACCGGGACGTGGCGATCGTCGGCGCGGAAGCCGCGGGCGACGGCATCGAGACCGGAAGGCACGCCGCCTCGCTCGTGGCCGGGCGGCCCGGCGTCCTGCACGGCAATCGCACCTACGTGATCTGCGACGACAACGGCCAGATCGCCGAGACGCATTCGATCTCCGCCGGCCTCGACTACCCGGGCGTCGGGCCGGAGCACGCGTGGCTCAAGGACTCCGGGCGCGCTACCTACGTCGGGATCACGGACGATGAGGCGCTCGCCGCATTCCACGAGCTCGCGCGCACCGAGGGCATTCTCGCCGCGCTCGAGTCGAGCCACGCGGTCGCGCAGGGCATCAAGCTCGCCCGCGACATGCCGAAGGACAAGCTCGTGCTCGTCAACCTGTCCGGTCGTGGCGACAAAGACGTGCACACGATCGCCGCGCGCGAGGGCATCGACCTGTGAGCGCGGCGCGGCAGCGGTCCCTGCCGGCGCCCGCACCGGCGCCCGCGCAAGAGTCGGCGGCAGTTTCCGCGCGCGAGGCAGGCGCGCGCTGATGTCGCTGGCGAATCACGCTCCGGCGGTGGCTGCGCCGCGGCTGTTCGAGCGCGTGCGCATCCTGACGATACAGCCCGTTGGCTATGCGCACAGCGCGGCCTTCGCCGAGCTCGCCGAGGGGCTGGCCTCCGCGTACTCCGCGCTCGGCGCCGACGTCGACATGGCCATCAACCAGGCGCTGCTCGGCGACGGCGTCAACATCGTGTTCGGCGCACACCTGATCGCCGCTGGCGTCGCGCTGCCGGGCAACGCGATCATCTTCAATCTCGAACAGCTCAACAGCGGCATCCTCGTGCAGCCGCACTATCTCGACCTGCTGCGACGCCACGTCGTGTTTGACTACTCGCCGCGCAACGCCGCGCTCGTTCGCGAGCAGACGGGCAATGCGCACGTGCATGTCGTACGGATCGGCTACGCGCCGGTGCTGACGCGCATAGAAAAGAAGCCGGCGCAGGACGTCGACGTGCTGTTCTATGGCGTGGTCAACGAACGCCGGCGCAGGATTCTCGACGGGCTCGCGGCGGCGGGTCTCAACGTGCGCGCGCTTCCGGGCATCTACGGCAGGGAACGCGACGCGTGGGTCGCGCGCAGCAAAGTAGTGCTCAACATCCACTTCTACGAAGACAAGATCCACGAGATCGTGCGCACGTCGTACCTGCTCGCCAACGCCAAGGCCGTCGTCAGCGAATGCGACGCGCAGACCGAGATCGACGACGACGTGCGCACCGCGCTCGTGTGCGCGCCGTACGATGCGCTCGTCGCCACATGCGTCGCGCTCGTACGGGATGACGAGCGCCGCGAGCGCGTCGAGAGGCTGGCGCTCGAAGGTTTCCGCGGGTCCTCCCAGGCCGACGTTCTCGCGGGGTTGTTGCCGCGGCTGCACGCGCCGCTGCCGCCGCGCATCAACCTCGGCAGCGGCAAGGCGTTCGACGCCGAGCGGCTCAACATCGACATCGATCCGAAATGGAATCCCGACGTCGTTGCGAACCTGTGCGCGCCGGGTGGCCTGCGCCAGATATTCTTCAGCCGCCGCTTCGGACTCGTACGGCTCGAGCCCGGCCAGTTCGACGAGATCAGCACGATCGACGTGCTCGAGCACGTTCCTGACTTGTCGACGATGATGACGCGTTGCCTCGAGCTGTTACGCGTCGGCGCAACGATGCGCATCGTGGTCCCCTACGATCTTTCCTGGGGCGCATGGCAGGATCCAACCCATGTGCGCGCGTTCAACGAGCGCAGCTGGCTGTATTACACCGACTGGCACTGGTATCTCGGCTGGGCCGAGGCACGCTTCGACATGGCGGACATGAAGATGAAACTCAGCGCGGTCGGCGACGCGATGCTCAAGCGCGGCGTGGCGCACGACGAGGTGTTCCGCACGCCGCGCGCGGTCGACGAGATGCAGGTCGTCCTCGTCAAGCGCCTCCTCACCGCGGCGGAAAGCGAAAACACGCGCAAGGCACAGCGCGGCGCGGGAGACACCGCGGCATGAACGCAGACGATCCCCGCTTACGACCGCGATCGCGTTGCGCGAGCCTGCGTTTGACATTTTGCCGCCTACCTTCGACGCTCTCGCCATGAATCGCATCGATCGACGTTTCTCCGAACTCAAATCCACGGGCCGCACGGGCCTGATCCCGTTCGTCACCGCGGGCGATCCCGCGCCCGACGCGACCGTCGCCGTCATGCACGCACTCGTCGCCGCGGGCGCCGACCTGATTGAGCTCGGCGTGCCGTTCTCCGATCCGATGGCCGATGGTCCCGTGATCCAGCATTCGAGCGAGCGAGCGCTGCTGCGCGGCGTAGGCCTCGCGCAGGTGCTCGATTTCGTCGCAGAGTTCCGCAAGAGCGATGCGAACACGCCCGTCGTACTGATGGGCTATCTCAATCCGATCGAGATCCACGGCTATGCGCGCTTCGCACGCGAGGCGGTCGAGGCCGGCGTCGACGGCATTCTGGTCGTGGATTGCCCGCTCGAGGAGTCCGCGACGATCCAGGCGATTGCCGATGCGGGGCTGCGCCGCATCTTCCTCGCCGCGCCGACCACGAGCGAGGCGCGCATGCGGCGCGTGTGCGCGGCCGCGAGTGGATTTCTATACTACGTGTCATTCAGCGGCGTCACCGGAGCGAACCGGCTCGACCTCGAGCCCGTGCGCGCTCGCGTGCTCGCGATCAAGCGGCAGACCCCCGTGCCCGTGGCCGTCGGTTTCGGCGTTCGCGACGCCGCCTCGGCGACCGCGATTGCGAATTTCGCCGACGCGATCGTGATCGGCAGCGCGCTCGTGGAGCATCTGGTGAACTCCACGGGTACTGGCGTGGTCAGAGCCGATGCGGTGGCGCGATCGGCGCACGATTTTCTTGCCCCGATCCGCCACGCGCTCGACGCCCGCTCGACGCCACATGCCGCGTGAACCGGTAGAGGGCGGCCCCGATCCGGCGGCGCGCACGGCCGCTTCCGATGTGCCTGACGAGGATGTGCCTAACGAGATCGGGCCTAACGAGATCGCGCTCGGCACCAATGGAGAAGATGACGAAATGAGCTGGCTACAGAAATTGATGCCTTCGCGCATCCGCACCGAGGGCACGACCTCGAAAGGCAAGGTACCCGAAGGATTGTGGGGCAAGTGCGACGGCTGCGGCGCGGTGCTCTACGGCCCCGAGCTCGACCGCAACCTGCAGGTTTGTCCGAAGTGCGGGCACCATCATGCGATCGGCGCGCGCAAGCGGCTCGCCGCGCTACTCGACGAGGGCAGCGGCGAAGAGCTGTTCGCTTCGCTGGAACCCGTCGACGCGCTGAAGTTCAAGGATTCGAAGACTTACAAGGCGCGCATCGCGGCCGCGCAGAAGTCGACCGGAGAGAAGGACGCGATGGTGGCGATGCGCGGCCAGCTCAAGGAGCGGCCGCTGGTCGCGGTGGCATTCGAGTTCGCGTTCATGGGCGGATCGATGGGCTCGGTCGTCGGAGAGAAATTCACGCTCGCGGCCGAACACGCGCTCGAGCAGCGAATCCCGTTCGTCTGCTTCTCGGCGACCGGCGGCGCGCGCATGCAGGAGGGGTTGTTCTCGCTGATGCAGATGGCGAAGACCTCGGCCGCGCTCGCGCGCCTGCGCGGCGCCGGAGTGCCGTACATCTCGGTGCTCACCGATCCGACCACGGGTGGCGTGTCGGCGAGCCTGGGCATGCTCGGCGACATCAACATCGGCGAGCCGAAAGCGCTGATCGGCTTCGCGGGCCCGCGCGTGATCGAACAGACCGTGCGCGAGACGCTGCCGGAGGGCTTCCAGCGCTCGGAGTTTCTCGTCGAGCACGGCGCGCTCGATCTCATCATCGATCGTCGCGAGATGCGCGATCGACTCGCATCCCTGTTCGGCTTGCTGATGCGCCAGCAACGCGCGGCGTGACGTTTGGCGAGGAGGGTCTCGCGCCTGCAGTACCGGGGCGTGCGGGTCGGCGCGGAGGCGCATGAATTCGTCTGCCAGGCGCGCGCGGCCGGCGCCTGCCGCGGCGTAAGGCACTACGCGGCGCGCAGTGCCCCGTAGCGACGCAGCCGCTCGTAGCGGCGCTGCAACAGCGCGCCGACGTCGAGGCGCGCGAGCACGTCGAGTTGGCCGAGCAGCACCGCCTTCAGGCGCACGGCCATGTTGTGCGGATCGCGATGCGCGCCGCCGAGCGGCTCGCGCAGGATCTTGTCGATCAGGCCGTGTTCGAGCAGTCGCGGCGCGGTCAGATCGAGCGCCTCCGCGGCGTCGCGCGCCTTCTCCGCGCTCTTCCACAGGATCGAAGCGCAGCCCTCCGGCGAGATCACCGAGTAGGTCGAATACTGCAGCATGTTGGTCACGTCGCCGACGCCGATCGCGAGCGCGCCGCCGGATCCGCCCTCGCCGATCACGGTGCACACGATCGGCACCTTGAGCTCGGCCATCTCGAGCAGGTTGCGCGCGATCGCCTCGGACTGGCCGCGCTCCTCGGCGCCGATGCCCGGATACGCGCCGGGCGTGTCGATGAACGTCAGGATCGGCAGGCCGAAGCGCTCGGCGAGCTTCATGAGCCGCAACGCCTTGCGATAGCCTTCCGGGCGCGGCATGCCGAAGTTGCGCCGGATCTTGGTCTTCGTGTCGCGGCCCTTCTGATGGCCGATCACGACGAGCGCGCGTCCGTCGATGCGCGCGAGGCCGCCGACGATCGCCGGGTCATCTGCGAATGCGCGGTCGCCGGCGAGCTCATGGAATTCTTCGCAGATCGTCTGCAGATAGTCGAGCGTGTAGGGCCGCGCGGGATGGCGCGCGAGCTGCGCGATCTGCCAGGAGGTCAGATTGCGGAAGATGTCCGCGGTCTTGTGCTTGAGCTTGTCCTTGAGACGTCCGACCTCGTCCTCGATGTTGAACGCCTGACCATGGCTGGCGGCGCGCAACTCCTGGATCTTGGCGTCCAGTTCGGCAATGGGCTGTTCGAAGTCGAGAAAATTCGGATTCATCTATCGCGGCATTCTGCGCAGAGCGCACAAGGTTGCGGATTATAGCGAATGGCACCGTCCACCGGGCCAAAGCGCAAAACACGATGGGAATCAGGGCCTAAGCGTGGCGATCGCGCGTGCGCGCTGCCGCCATGTACCGTGGTTCGCAGAATGCCGCTACCCGGCCGCGCCGGGCTTGCTCAGCAGCAGCTCGCTCGCGAGCACGCCCGGCAGCGCTTCGAGCGCGCGCTTGAGGTCTGCGCTCGCGTGCACGCGCCAGTCGGCGCCGAGCTCGATCTCGGCGCGACCGTCGGCATTCGCGTAGGACAGGCGCAGCGGGGTTTTGCCGCCCTTGTGTCCGGCGAGGCTGTCGCGCAGGTGGCGCACGAACGCGGGATCGACGCCGTTGAGGCGCAGGCGCAGCAGGCGCGCCTGGCGCTCGCAGGCTGCATTGAGCGTCGACACGCGGCGCGCGCGCAGCTGGAAGCCGCCGGAGTACTCGTCGAGCGACAGGCCGCCCTCGACGACGAGTATCGCGTCGCGCGTCAGCAGCGCGCGGAACTCGGTATAGACCTCGCGAAACAGGCTCACCTCGATTCTTCCACTCCAGTCCTCGAGCTGCACGAACGCCATCGAGTCGCCGCGGTTGCGCTGGCTCGTCAGCATGCCGGCGACGACGAACGGCTGATCGCTGAAACGGCCGCGGCGCTGGTCCGGCGCGACCGGCTTGTAGACCTTGGGAATGTCGCCGATCGGCGCGTCCGCGAGCTGCACGAGTAGTTCGCGCCAGGCCTCGGTCGGATGCCCCGACAGGTAGTGGCCGAGCGTCTCGCGCTCGCCAACGAGGCGCTGCTGCAGCGGCCATTCGTCGACGACACTCAATGGGGTCAGGTTCATTTTCGTCGCCGAAAATGAACCTGACCCCATTAGCGCGAACATGTCGTTCTGGCCGGCCTGCGCGTCGCGCGCGGCCTGCTCGGCGCCCTTCATCGCCTCGGGCACCTGCACCATCAGCGAGGCACGGTTGGGTCCGATCGCATCGAGCGCACCGGACAACACCAGTGCCTCGAGCACGCGCTTGTTGAGCTTGTGCGGATCGACACGCCGGCAGAAGTCCGCGAGGTCGGAGAACGCGCCGCTGCGCGCCCGCTCGGCATCGATGTTCTCGCAGACCGCGCGGCCGACACCCTTGATCGCGCCGAGCCCGTATCTGATGCTGCCGTCGTCCTCCGCGGCGAACTGATAGCTCGACGCGTTTGCATCGGGCGGCCGCACGACGAGCTGCATCGCGCGTGCTTCGTCGAGGAAGGTCACGACCTTGTCGGTGTTGTCCATGTCCGAGGACAGCACCGCGGCCATGAATTCCGCCGGATAGTGCACCTTGAGCCACGCGGTCTGGTAGGCGACCAGCGCATACGCCGCCGCGTGCGACTTGTTGAAGCCGTAGCC
>JBDTYX010000258.1:0-4080 GCA_040005435.1 Rudaea sp.
TCGCCGATCCCGAACGTCGCGAACTGCTGCAGCGTTGCGCGCGCGCCGAGGCGCAGTTGCGCTCAGCGACCGAACACGTCGACGCCGCTTCGTCGGGGCCGCTCGAGGGTCGGACCGCCGTGCTCACCGGTACGCTCGTCGCACTCACGCGCGACGACGCGAAGGCGCGGCTCGAGGCGCTCGGCGCGAAGGTCGCGGGCAGCGTGTCGAAGAAGACGAGCTTCGTCGTCGCCGGCAGCGAGGCGGGTTCGAAGCTCGACAAGGCGCAGGAGCTCGGCGTTGCGATATGGGACGAGGCGCGCCTGCTCGGCTTCCTGCACCAGCATGAAGAGTGATCCGTTCGCCGCGCTGCGGCTGCGCGCAAGGCTCTATGCGGAGATCCGGCGCTTCTTCGCCGAGCGCGGCGTGCTCGAGGTCGAGACGCCGATCCTGTCCGCGGCTGGCAACAGCGATCCGAACATCGAGAGTTTCGCGACCGAATTCTCCGGCCACGTCGATGCGGGCAGTCCGCGGCGCTGGCTGCGCACGTCGTCGGAGTTCGCGCAGAAACGCCTGCTTGCGGCCGGCCTCGGCGACTGCTACGAGCTCGGTCGCGTATTCCGCAACGGCGAAGCCGGGCGCAGGCACAACCCCGAATTCACGATGCTCGAGTGGTATCGCGTCGGCTGGGATCACGGGCAGCTGATCGACGAGACCGTACAGCTCTTGGGCGCGGCGTTGGCGCTCGTCGAACGGCAGTCACGACTCGCGATATTTTCTTATCGCGAGCTGTTCACGACTGCGCTCGGCATCGATCCGTTCGTCGCGGACGCAGGGCAACTGCGCGCGGCGCTCGGCGAGATCGCGGTGGAGGCAGAGGGACTCGTGCGCGACGACTGGCTCGACCTGCTGCTGACCCATCGCATCCAGCCGGAGTTTCCTTGCGACCGCATCACGGTCGTCGTCGACTATCCCGCGTCGCAATGCGCGCTGGCCAGAATCCGTGCCGGCGATCCGCCGCTCGCCGAACGCTTCGAGATCTACCTCGGCACGCAGGAGCTCGCCAACGGCTATCACGAGCTGACCGATGCGCTCGAGCAGCGCGCGCGCTTCGAGCGCGACAACGCGTGCCGGCGTGCGCGTGGGCTCGCGGAGGTGCCGATCGACGATAACCTGCTGAACGCGCTCGCGCACGGCCTGCCCGAATGCGCGGGCGTCGCGCTCGGAATCGAACGCCTGCTCATGGCGATGGTCGGCAGCGACGACATCCGCGACGTGCTCGCGTTCGGCTTCGCGCTGGCGTGAGCATCGCGCGGTCCGCGATTCAGCCGTGGCGCACGATACGCCATAGGTAGATCACGATCGCGACGTTGACGACGATCGCGCCGATCTTCAGCGGCGTGACGTGGTGCAGCAACTCCCAGACCTCGAACGGAATCAGCGACGCGGTCGCGAAGACCGTGAGGTATTCGGCCCAGCGCTTGCCCATCCACAGTCCGGAGCCCTCGACGAGGAATAGCGTCGCGTAGACGCAGGCGCCGACGCCGATCACCTCGAAACGCCGCGGATTCATGCCGAGCAGCTCATCCATCCAGTGGATCAGCAGCGAGTGACCGGTGCGGATCGGCAGGTCCTGGACCCACGTCGCGGCCGCCTCGAGCCAGGGCGTGTGCACGAAGCCGAGCAGTACGACCGCGACGAGGAACAGGCCGACCGCCTTCAGGAACTTGTACGCCGCGATGTAGCGCAGCGCGGCGTGCTTCTGCTGGATCATCGGCGGTGCTCCATCCGTGCGGGGTTCGCGGCGCGCGGTTTTTAGAACTCGAGATCGAGCGCGGCGCACAGGTAGTCGATCATCGGCGCGACGCCCTTGAACCCGGAGACGACGATGTCGCGCAGCTCCGAAGAACACGCCTCGCGGTCGCCGAACGTGCGCCACGCGGCGAAGTCCTTGCGCTTGATGTCGTCGATCAGCGCGTGCGCTGCGTCATAGCCGCGCGGCGGCCGACTCAGCACGTCTCCGCCGATCTGGAACGTCGTGGCGAAACGCTTGTTGTGCACCGCTTTCTTCCACGTGGCCGGGTTCGCGACGAGGAAGTCGCGCACGCGCGCGAGCGTCGGTGGCTCCGGGTGCCACAACCCGCCGCCGACGAAGCTGTCTTTGGGCTGGATATGCAGGTAGAACGTCGGAGCATGCAGCTGGCGGCCGCGCTCGTGCTGCAGGCGCGCGCCGAGCCAGGTCTTGTACGGCGACTTGTCCTTCGAGAAGCGTGCATCGCGGTAGATGCGGAACATCGAGCCGCCGTGCGGGCGCGGATCCGCGCGGAAGTGCGGGCTGATCTTCGCGAGTGGCGCGGCGAGGTCGCCGATCAACGCGAGGAACGGATCGCGCAGCAGCGCCTCGAAGCGCGGCCTGTTGACCGCGAACCACTCGCGGTTGTTGTTGCGGGCGAATTCGCGCAGCAGCGCGAAAGCCTTCGCCGAGAAATAGGTCGTGGCCATGCGGCGGCTGTCTCACGGGTTCGAAGCGACGACGCCGCACACGGGATGCGGCGCGCAGGAATTCACGCGCAGATCATACACAACCGCGACGCGTCGTGTGATCGACTCAGTGGTCTGTCGGCGACTGCTGGAACAACGCGTTGAGCCAGCGACCTTCGCGCCGCACGTAGAGAGAGCTCACCCACGCCGGACTCGGCACGGGCGCCGTTCCGCACAGGGTCTTCTGCCGTGCGTGGTAGACGACGATCGCCGCGTCCGCGGACAGGCGCGTCACGCGGAACTGGTCCACCGCGTAGTCCTCGACGTGGCAGGCCGGACTAGCGACCCCCGCGACGACCTGCTGCTTGTTCGTGACGCCCCGTGTACCGACGTCGACGTGGTCTTCGCTAAGGAACCCCGCGAAGAATCTGTCGTCATGCGTCTTCCAGGCCTCCCACGACAGTTTCTCGCGCGCGATGAGCGTCTGCGCAAGGTCCTCGTGCGCAACGGCCGCCGCCTGCTCGCCCGCGTGCACGCGAGCCGTCGCTATCGTCGCCACCAGCATCATCGCCGCAATCTTCTTCATGTCCATTCTCCTCGTCAATGTCGCTGCTCCGCAGACGTCGGCCGCTCGGGTCGGCACCCATTCGACTGCCGCGATCGCCGAGATTAGGCAATCGCGCGGCGCTGTGCTTGTCAATTCGTGCGTGATTCGCGCGACGCGGAATGCGCCACGCGCTTCGGGTCGTGACGATTATTGCCGAGCGACCGGCGTTCCCTGGTGGTAGACGGCTTGCCAGCCCGATTCGGATCGGCGCCAGAGCGTCATGCGCCGCGTGACGCGCTCGGGTTGTTCGAGCGTGTAGGTCAGCAGGTAGTGGTCGGCGCCGATCTCCGCGACATGGAAATCGCGCGTCGACCAGACGTCCTCGAACGGTGCGCGGTGTCGTGCCTCGAGCGTGTCGAGCACAAACTCGCGACTGTAGCGGCGCCCCGACGCGCCGACTTCCCAGAAGTCGGCGCTGATCATGCGCACGAACGCCGCGCGCGGCGTTCCGGGTTCGACGCGATGGAACAGCGGCTCGAGCTCGCGCAACTGATCGAGGACCGGCAGCAGCCGCTCGGGGACGGAGAGTTCGGGTTCGCCCATGTCATGTTCTCCTCGGCGCTCAGCGATACCAGCCGGCGATCGTGCAGCGCTCGCCTTGCGCGACTTGCGTGACCTCGTGCGTCGTCTCGGCGCGGAACGCCACGAGCGTGCCGAGTTCGCCCGGAAATCGCAGGCGCTGGCGCGAATGCCGATACTCTAGCGGAAGCGTTCGCGACGCGGACGCATTCCAAGCTGCCCGCGGCCTGTGGGATGATGGTGTCGCTTTAACCGGGAGCGAGACATGCCACGCATCGTGAAATGCGGTTTGATCCAGACCTCGATGGCCTGCAGCGTCGCTGAATCGATCGCGACGATCCGCAGCGCGAATCTCGAAAAGACCCTGGCGTTCGTCGAGCAGGCGGGCCGCGAGGGCGTGCAGATGCTGTGCATGCAGGAGATCTTCACCGGACCGTACTTCTGCGCCGAGCAGAACCCGCGCTGGTACGAGTCGGTCGAGAAGATCCCCGACG
>JBDTYX010000259.1:0-4077 GCA_040005435.1 Rudaea sp.
CCGGTCGCGTTACTCAACGGCTGAGCGCGCGCACCCGATCCTCACCCCTCCATCAGGAAATTCCGGTCTCATGCCCGCCACCACGCAGATCCGCGACAAGGTCCTCGTCATCACGCTCGACAACCCGCCGGTCAACGGACTCGGCGCGGCGATACGCATGGGCGTGGTCGACGCGATCGAGCAAGCGCAGCGCGATGATGCGCTGCGCGCGATCGTGATCACGGGCGCGAACGGCGTGTTCTCAGGCGGCGCGGACATCCGCGAATTCAACACGCCGCAGATGCTGCAGGCGCCGACGCTGCATGGCGTGATCGCCGCGATTGAGGGCTCCGCCAAGCCGGTCGTCGTCGCGATCAACGGCATCGCGCTCGGCGGCGGCCTCGAGCTGGCGCTCGGCGCGCACTATCGGATCGCGTCGCGCGGCGCGCAGGTCGGCCTGCCCGAGGTCAAGATCGGCCTGTTGCCGGGCGCCGGCGGCACGCAGCGCTTGCCGCGCGCGGTCGGCCTCGAGACCGCGCTCAACATGATCGTCTCGGGCACGACGGTCAAGGCGTCTGATCTCGACAAGACGCGGCTGTTCGACCGCGTCGTCGTCGACGGCGACGTCGTCGCTGCGGCGGTCGCGTTCGCGCTGGAGATCGCGGGCAAGGCGGTACCGCTGCCGCGGGTGCGCGACTGGCGGGTCGAGCATCCGAACGCGGAAGGCTTCCTCGGCTTCGCGCGCACCGCGATCACCGCCGCGTCGGCCAACTATCCCGCGCCGCTCAAGTGCCTTGATGCGGTCGCCGCCGCGGTGTCGAAACCGTTCGACGAGGGCATGCTCGTCGAGCGCGACGGCTTCGCGCACCTCATGAATACGACCGAGTCGAAGGCGCTGCGACACGCATTCTTCGCCGAGCGCGCCGCGAGCAAGGTCGCCGACATCGGCGGCGACGTGAAGGCACGCAACATAGCGCAGGTCGGCGTGATCGGCGCCGGCACGATGGGCGGCGGCATCAGCATGAACTTCATCAACGCGGGCATCCCGGTGACGCTCGTCGAGCGCCAGCAGGAAGCGCTCGAACGCGGTGTCGCGACGATCCGCGGCAACTACGAGGCGAGCGCGAAGAAAGGCAAGCTAACGCCCGCGCAGGTCGAGCAACGCATGGCACTGCTGAAGCCGTCGCTCGACTTTGGCGCGCTCAAGGATGCCGACCTGATCGTGGAGGCAGTGTTCGAGGACTACGCCGTCAAGGAAGCCGTGTTCCGCGAGATCGATGTGATCGCGAAGCCGGGTGCGATCCTCGCGAGCAACACCTCGACGCTCGACGTCGATCGTATCGCGGCGTTCACGCGGCGACCGGGCGACGTCGTCGGCATGCACTTCTTCAGCCCGGCAAACGTGATGAAGCTGCTCGAGGTCGTGCGAGGCGCGCAGACGTCGAAGGACGCGCTGCTGACCGCGCTCGCGATCGGCAAGAAGGTCGGCAAGGTCGGCGTCGTCTCGGGTGTCTGCGACGGCTTCATCGGCAACCGCATGATCGAGCAGTACGGGCGCCAGGCGGGATTCCTGCTCGACGAGGGCGCGACGCCGCAGCAGGTCGATCGCGCAATGGAGAAATTCGGCATGGCGATGGGGCCGTTCCGCATGGGCGACCTCGCGGGCAACGACATCGGCTGGGCGATCCGCAAGCGTCGCTACGTCGAGCGCCCCGAGATGATCTATTCGCAGACCGCCGACCGGCTCTGCGAGATGGGCCGCTTCGGCCAGAAGGTCGGCAAGGGCTGGTATGACTACCGCCCCGGCGAGCGCAACGCGCAACCCTCGGCCGAGGTCGACGCGATGATCGCGGAGTACGCGAAGGAGCGCGGCGTGCCCAGTCGCGAGATTGAGGACGCGGAGATCGTCGAGCGCCTCGTCTGCGCGCTCGTCAACGAAGGCGCGAACATCCTCTCCGAGGGAATCGCCGCGAAGGCGTCGGACATCGACGTTGTCTACCTATATGGCTACGGGTTCCCGGCCTGGCGCGGCGGTCCGATGTTCCACGCCGACACGGTCGGCCTCTACCATGTGCTCGCGTCGATGCGCCGCTTCGCGGCCGGCTACGAGGGCCGCGTCTGGCAGCCGGCGCCGCTGCTCGAACGCCTCGCGGCCGCGGGTGGGGCGTTCAACGCATGAGCGATTCCAGCAAATCGTTTCTCGTCGCGTCACGCCCTGCGGCATCCCGCGCGTCCGCATTGCCGCTGACTGGTACGCACCCAATGGGGCCGCGCCATGCTGGATCGCGCGTCCGACGATCAGACCCCTTCAAGCATCGAGGTTTTCCGTGAAACAGGCAGCCATCGTTTCCACCGCACGCACCGCGCTCGCGAAGAGCTGGAAGGGCGCGTTCAACATGACCCACGGCGCGACGCTCGGCGGCCACGTCGTCGAGCACGCGGTGAGGCGCGCGGGCGTCGCGCCCGAAGAGGTCGAGGACGTGCTGATGGGCTGCGCGTACCCCGAAGGCGCGACCGGCGTGAACATCGGCCGCCAGTCCGCGTTGCGCGCGGGGCTGCCCGTGACTACCGCGGGCGTCACGATCAACCGCTTCTGCTCGTCGGGCCTGCAGGCGATCGCGATGGCCGCGCAGCGCGTGATCGCAGGCGAGGGCGACGTCTTCGTTGCGGGCGGCGTCGAGAGCATCTCGTGCGTGCAGAGCCAGGCCAACCAGCACATGCTCGCGGAGGGCTGGCTGCGAGAGCACAAGCCCGAGCTGTACTGGCCGATGCTGCAGACCGCCGAGAACGTCGCGCGGCGCTACGGCATCGACCGCGAACGCCAGGACCGCTACGGCGCGCAGAGCCAGCAACGCGCGGCCGCGGCGCAGGCGGCCGGCCGCTTCGACGACGAGATCGTGCCGCTCACGGTGCTCGCTGGCTTCGCCGATCCGCGCACGCAGCAGCTCGGCACGCGCGAGGTGACGATCGCGGCCGACGAGGGCATCCGCAGCGACACGACCTACGAAGCGGTCGCGAAGATCCGCAGCGCGATCCCAGGCGGCGTGATCAGCGCGGGCAACGCGAGTCAGTTCTCCGACGGCGCCTCGGCCAGCGTCGTGATGGACGCCGACCTCGCCCAACGGCGTGGTCTCGCGACGCTCGGCATCTTTCGTGGCTTCGCGGTCGCGGGCTGCGAGCCCGACGAGATGGGCATCGGCCCGGTGTTCGCGGTGCCGAAGCTGCTCAAGCGCGTCGGCCTCACGGTCGACGACGTCGGCCTGTGGGAGCTCAACGAGGCGTTCGCGGTGCAGGTGCTGTATTGCATGGACACGCTCGGCATCGCGCACGACAAGATCAACGTCAACGGCGGCGCGATCGCGGTCGGACATCCCTATGGCGTCAGCGGCGCGCGCCTCGTCGGTCACGCGTTGATCGAGGGCAAGCGCCGCGGCGCGAAACACGTGGTCGTCACGATGTGCATCGGCGGCGGTCAGGGTGCGGCCGGGCTGTTCGAGGTCGTCTGAGCGATGCGACTCATTTTTCCAACGCGATCGCGAGCGAGCAGGCGCCGCGCATGACCGAGCTGCTGCTCTCGCGTCGCGACGTCGACTTCATGTTGTTCGAATGGCTCGATGCGGCCGCGCTCACTGCCGCGCCGCGTTATGCCGAGCACAGCCGCGAGACGTTCGCTGCGGTGCTCGACAGCTGCGCGCGCCTCGCGGAGGAGAAGTTTGCGCCGCACTACCAGAAGTCCGACCGCGAAGAACCGCGGTTCGACGGCGTGCGCGTGCAACTGATCGACGAGATCAAGGTCGCGCTCGCTGCGTTCGTCGACAGTGGCCTCATGTGTGCGACGCAGGATCATGCACACGGCGGCATGCAGCTGCCGACGCTGATCGAGAAGGCAGCGCTGACCTGGTTATATGCGGCGAACATCGGCACCTGCGCGTATCCGCTGCTGACCGTCGCGAACGCGCGTCTGCTGCTCGCTCACGGCAGCGCGGCGCAGATCGCGACGTTCGCCGAGCCGCAGCTGCGCGGCGAATGGTTCGGTACGATGTGCCTGTCCGAGCCGCAGGCGGGCTCGTCGCTGTCGGACATCGCGACGCGCGCCGA
>JBDTYX010000260.1:0-4036 GCA_040005435.1 Rudaea sp.
CGGTCCGCCAGCCTTCAGGCGGCGCTGGCCTGCGGGTGGAACTGCTCCTCTTCGGTCGATCCCTTGAGCGCGGTCGTCGACGACAACCCCTGCTGGATCGCCTGGGTTACCGCGTCGAAATAGCCCGTACCGACCTCGCGCTGGTGCTTGACCGCCGTGAAGCCCTTGTCGGCCGCCGCGAACTCGGCCTCCTGCAGCTCGACGAACGCGCTCATCTGGCGCCGCGCGTAGCCGTGCGCGAGATTGAACATCGAGTAGTTCAGCGCATGGAATCCCGCGAGCGTGATGAACTGGAACTTGTAGCCGTAGGCTGCGATTTCCTTCTGAAATTTGGCGATCGTCGCGTCGTCGAGATTCTTCTTCCAGTTGAAGCTCGGGCTGCAATTGTAGGCGAGCATCTTACCCGGATACTTGGCGTGGATCGCCTCGGCGAATTTACACGCGAATTCGAGATCGGGCTTGCCGGTTTCGCACCAGACGAGATCGGCATACGGCGCATAAGCGAGGCCGCGGCTGACCGCCTGGTCGAGACCATTGCGCGTCTTGTAGAAGCCCTCGACGGTGCGCTCGCCGGTCGTGAAGGGCAAATCGTTGGCATCGACATCGGAGGTAAGCAGGTCGGCCGCTTCCGCATCGGTGCGAGCGACGAGCAGAGTCGGCACGCCGCAGACGTCGGCCGCGAGACGCGCGGCGTTGAGTTTCTCGACCGCCTCGCGCGTCGGCACGAGCACCTTGCCGCCCATGTGGCCGCATTTCTTGACGCTCGCGAGCTGGTCCTCGAAATGGACGCCCGCGGCGCCGGCCTCGATCATCGCCTTCATGAGTTCGAACGCATTGAGCACGCCGCCGAAGCCCGCTTCCGCATCGGCCACGATCGGCTGCAGGAAATCGATGCTGTCGTCGCCCTCGGCGTGATGCAGCTGATCGGCGCGCAGCAACGTGTTGTTGATGCGCTTGACCACGAGCGGCACCGAATTGGCCGGATACAACGACTGGTCGGGATACATCTCGCCGGCGACGTTCGCGTCGGCGGCGACCTGCCACCCCGACAGGTAGATCGCCTTGAGGCCCGCTTTCACCTGCTGCATCGCCTGGTTGCCGGTCAACGCGCCGAGCGCGTTGACGAACGGCTCGCTGTGCAGCGACTTCCACAGTTTGTCGGCGCCAAGGCGCGCAAGCGAATGCTCGACGTGCACGGTGCCGCGCAGGCGCACGACGTCCTCGGCCGTGTAGTTGCGCTTGATCCCGGCCCAACGTGGATTGTTGGTCCAGTCGAGCTTGATCTGTTCGGCGGTCGGGCAGGGTCTCATGCGGCGGTTCCTTTTTTCGTGGATGTGTTGAGGTGTCGGTGCGGGCCGCGGCGGATGCGCCGGCGACAGAAGCGTGGCTTGCGGATTGCCGGGTCAGGTTGGGGCGGCGGCGCGCGGCGCGACGCCCGCGTAGATCGTCTCGGCGAGTTCGCGCGCTGCGCGCAGCAAGCGCGTGCGACCGCTGCTGCCGGTCACCGGCAGGCGCTCCTCGACGCTGAGGATCGCCGAATCGAATAGAGCGAAGTCGATCGGCGTGCCGTCTTCGAGCGCATTTGCGCCTGCGCCGAGCCAGTCGCGCAGTTGCGCCTGCGCCGGCGCCGGCGCCGCGACCTGCGTGCCGGTCGCCGCCGGCGCGAGCAGAAGGCTCACGCAGCAATCGACGCAGGCCGTGAATTCACGCTGCGAGATGATCGCTTGCGCGGGTCGGGATTTTGCTTGCGGGTTCATTCGTTGGTGCGCCTGACGTTCGCGGATCCCGATGCGATAACGCATGTTGCATGGCAGCACACTAGGCGCGAAATATTCATTTGACAAACCGAATGTTTCAATTCAATACTTTGACATTGTCAAATCTAACGTAACCTACTGATTTGGAAGATGGCGAAGACTGAAGGCAAGCCAACGCGCGGCCTAACCGGCGGCGCTCGACGCGCGTCGCGCGGCGCGAAACGGGACCGCGGCGACACGCCACCGGCACGCTTCTACTACAAGGGCAACCGTCCCAAACAACTGCGTGCGTTCTGCTATGTGGTCAAGTTCGGCAGCGTCGCGCGCGCGGCCGAGTCGCTGTTCCTGTCAGCCTCGTCGGTGAGCCTGCAGCTGTCCGCGCTCGAGACCGAGCTCGACGTGCGCCTGCTCGAGCGCGTGCGTCCGCGCCTTACCCTCACCCACGAAGGCCAGCTGCTCTACGACCTCGCGCGCCCACTCGTCGAGGGCATGGAGAATCTCGACCAGCAATTTCGCCAGCAGCGCAGCGGCGTGCATGCGCTCGAAGTGCACATCGCCGCCGGCGCGTCGACGATTCAGTACCTCCTGCCGCCGCTCGTGCGCGATTTTCGCGAGCACCATCCCGAAGTCCGCCTGCAGCTGGCCAACGTGACCGGAAAGGACGGCCTCGCGTTGCTGCGGTCCGATCAGGTCGACTTCGCCGTCGGCTCGATGCTCGACGTGCCACACGACCTGCTCTACGAGCCGGTGCAATGGTTCGATCCGATGCTGATCCTGCCACTGGGCCATCCGCTCGCCGCTCGCGAGGACGTGAGCCTCGAGGATCTCTCGCCCTATGGTCTGATCCTTCCGCCGCAGCGCCTGACGACCTACCGGCTTGTCGACCTCGTGTTTCAGCAGCGCAAGGTGCCCTACCACGTCGCGATCGAGGTCGGCGGCTGGGAGGTGATCAAGCAATACGTCGCGATGGGGCTCGGCATTTCGATCGTGACCGGCATCTGCATCGGCGACGCCGACCGCGAGCGCCTCGTCGTGCGCAACATGCGGCGCTATTTTCCGCAGCGCAGCTATGGGGTCGTCGTGCGCAAGGGCAAATACCTGAGCGCGCAGGCTCGCGCTTTCATCGACCTCGTGCGGCCCGGGCTGTTCGCGAGAAGGGACTACTACGAGTCGGGGCATTCCGAGCGCTAGCGTCGCCCGATATTGCAGCGCTGTGCACAGCAAGACCCGGAACCGCCGCAGATGTGCCGTATGCAGCGGCTCCGGGCGTGGCCGCGCTTGAAGTACGGACCACCAACCGCTCGTTCGTGGACTTGGCGTCTCGACATCGAGGTTAACCGAGCGCCCGATGAACGGGGTTAAAGTTTTGTAGCGCGCGCGCGTTGCGGCATTGTATACAATGCCGCGTTTAATTTATTTATGCTGCTCATTCGTCGTCGTCTGCGAGGCCCGGCGCGGGGCTGCCGGCGTTCGGCGTGGGCGGCGGCGCGTCGTGGCCGTCGTGGCGCATGCCGCGTCCGGGACCGGCACCGCGCTGCATTTCCGGGCGGGGCCCGTGGTTGTCGCGCTGCGCTGCATGCCATTCTGCGAACTTGTGCAACCCGTCATCGCCGAGGAGCTTGCGCAGACTCACCGCGGTCGTGTCGTCGATCCGCTCGCGCTCGCCGCGTTCCTTCTGACGCAACGCGTCGAAGTCGGCATGCTGCCGGATCATGAGCGCCTCGACCGCATCGCGTCGCTGTAGCAGGATCTTGCGTACGCCGGCCTGCTGATCGCCGCTGAGGCCGGGGATCGCGGCAACCTCGAGCGCGGTCGGCACCGGCGGACCGAATTGCGCCGAGGCCGAGGCGGCAACGCAGAGCAGCAAAATGCCGATCGACAACTTTTTCATGGTGTTCCTCATTGGGCACCCGGGGTTCCGGTTGCATGTGAGTCTGTGCGAGCAGCCCGCAGCCGCGGTGCAGAAACTATGGAGAACCCAAGGAAACTCGGGGCTACGCATTTCGCCCGCGCGTGTGCGTTGCTATCGTGCGAGGCTCGCGACGACAATTTTCTCCCGGGCTGCTCACGAGCGGCCGACCACCGTTTGAGTGAACGATGCGCCTGCGCCTGTGGCACCGATTGTTCCTCGCCTTCGTCTTGCTGTGTGGCGCGACACTGGTCGGCTTCGTGCTGTGGCAGCAATGGCGATTCCGCGAGGGCTTCGCGAGCTATCTCAACGCGGTCGCGCTGCAGCGCCTGCAGGGCGCGAGTGAGCGCCTCGGCGATGCCTGGCGCGA
>JBDTYX010000081.1:0-13665 GCA_040005435.1 Rudaea sp.
CATATTGAATAAAACCAGTAATTACGCCATTTTTAATTAGTTTTTCGATTCCCTCCACCGGCACCACCAGCTAGCCCGACGGCAGCCATTCGAAACATTCGAGATGGCTGCGTGCGATGGAATTTCAGCCGCGACGCGCTGCCTCGATCGCGGCGATGTCGATCTTTCTCATCTGCATCATCGCGTCGAACGCGCGCTCGGCGACTCCGGGGTCGGGATCGGTGATCGCGTTCGTCAGAGCCAACGGCGTGATCTGCCAGGACAGTCCCCACTTGTCCTTGCACCAGCCACACGCGCTCTCCTGGCCTCCGTTGCCGACGATCGCGTTCCAGTAACGATCCGTTTCGGCCTGGTCGACCGTCGCGACCTGAAACGAGAATGCCTCGTCTTGCTTGAATGCGGGGCCGCCGTTGAGGCCGAGGCACGCGACGCCCATCACCGTGAACTCGACCGTCAGCACATCCCCTTTCTTGCCCGAAGGAAAGTCTCCCGGGGCGAGGTGCACCGCTTTGACGGAAGAATCCGGAAAGGTCTTGGCGTAAAACCGCGCCGCTTCCTCGGCGTCGCGATCGTACCAGAGGCAAATCGTGTTCTTTGCTGGCGTCATGTCATTTCTCCATTGCGATGGGTTCAGTCAGGAAGACAACCAAGCTCCCTTGCTTGCATTCGACGAACGCGACGCATTGAAATCGACCTCGCGTAGCAGCTTGGCATCTAAGCGAGAAAAAGACTCGCCGAAACAACAAGACCCTTCTGATGCCGCATCGTTTGATCGGTCGCGCTTGATCAACGGGTCAACTAGTTCTTGCTGATGCTGCGCGATCCATAGTGAACGTGTTGATCGGGGTCACAGGTCGGTGTCAGGCGAGATCGTTGCGTGCACACTCCTTCTTGACACTGGACGTCGATGATCCGCAGGGCAGAATATACATACGCTGAATCAGCAGCGGCGGAGCGGTGCAGCCACCGTCAGATTGACGAAGCCCGCACTCTCACCTCGAAGACTAGGGCGCGTCAGTGATCGACCACGACGTACTTCCCATCGTGGCGCGATGTGTTAAGCGTGGGTGAGCGTCAGGCCGCGAGCGGCGCGTAGCGTTCGAACGTCGCGAGCTGGTCGGCGAGCGCGCGCTGGAACGCGGGCCGCGCCTCGCAGCGTGCCTGGTAGGCTGCGAGCACCGGAATGTCCGATACGATCGTGGTGTGCCGGAGCAGGCGCAATACGGTCGCCATGAGCAGGTCCGCACCGGAGAACTCGCTCACGAGATACTCCCGATCACCCAACGCAGCCGCGACCGCAATGAGGCGCGACTGCGCTGCGTCGACGGCGCCGGGCCGCCGCAGCTGCGCCCATTGCTCTTTCGCGTGGAACAGATCGATGACCGCGAGCGCCTGCACGTGCGGCTCCACCGAGTTCAACGCGGCGATCATCCAGGTGCGCACGCGCGCGCGCTGCCGGCTCGCGAGGCAGAAGCACGGGAGACTTCTCGCCGATGTGCATGACGATCGAACCGGACTCGAACAGCGTGAGACCCTCTTCCTCGTACACGGGCACCTGGCCGAACGGCTGCATGGCGCGATGCTCGGGCGTGTTCTGGGCACCGAATTCAAGCAGCTTCTCGGTATAAGGCAACCCGGCTTCCTCGAGCGCCCAGCGCACTCGGATATCGCGGACGAGGCCTTGCACGAACGGCGGGGCCCACTTGAATGCTGTTACGCGGATGTCGGTCATTGATCATTCCTTAGAGGTTGCGTTGAAATTGGCCGCGCAGTCGCGGCGGGTTGTGCTCGGGCGAACTGTCGAGTCGCACCGGAGCGATGTGCTTTCCGCGCGTTTGCGGATCGCAAGCGATGGCGCCGGTGCGGCGGCGACTCACTTGAGCAGGCCTTGCGTACACGCCTGATCGAGATGCTCCAGGCCAGACGTCCAGCCACTGCTGTGTGCGGCTCGCGCGCTCTCGGGCAATTGCTCGTGCGTGACGACGACTTCGGTACGCAAGTCGGAGCGCTTGTCGACCGGCAGGAAATCGACGGTGACGAGCGTCTCGCCGGGCCCGGTATGCGGCGACTCCCAGGTGAACACGAGGCGTCGTGCACGATCGATGCGGCGATAGACGCCCTTGTGCACGATCGGACCCGACTCGCCCATCATCGTGATCTCGTACGAGCCGCCTTCGTGCGGCTCCACTTTGGCGACCGTGCCGAGAATCGTGCCGGGACGCATCCACGTGGCGAGAGCGTGTGGGTCGAGCCACGCGTCGAACAGATCCTCGGCGGATGCGGCGATCGTGCGGCGAACGACGACGGCGGCGGAAGCGAGAGCAGCGTTCATTTGGGTTTCCTCTTCTTGTTAGTGACGTAGTGTTCAAGCGCGGCGAGACGGCCCTCCCAGAAGCGCCGGTACTCTTCTATCCAGGCCTGCGCCTGCGCGAGCGGCGCGGCATTCAGTGACAACATATGCTCGCGGCCGACGATCGATCGGCGCAGCAGGCCCGCGCGCTCGAGCATGCGGATGTGCTTGGAGACAGAGTTGAGCGAGATCGGAAATTCGCTCGCGAGGTCCGTGACGCGCCTGTCGGTGCCCGTGAGCCGCGCGAGGATCGCGCGCCGCGTCGGATCGCTGAGCGCATTGAAGACCTCATCGAGGTCGCTCGTTTTATATTCACCCATAAAGGTGAATATACTTGCTGACCGCGACGGCTGTCAAGCCGCAAACGCAAGATCCGCGAGTCAGCACGCGGGGAACATCGAGATGGCGTCGCCGCGCGGCGCGTCGTTTGCGATTCGGCGCGCGCATCGAACGGTCGAATATCACCGCATGCAGAATCATTCGCACAACAGCTGGGCGGTGTCGACGCGATCCGAACGTGTCTTGCGGATAGGGACTACAGTGGTTACCCGAACGCACTTCAGGACTGCCGATGAGCCGCGATCTGATCAAGAGCCACTGGCCGAGACTGTCCGGCAAGTTACGCGCGAAGTGGGGGAAGCTGACCTACGACGACCTCGGCAACAGCGACGGCGACCGCGACTACCTCATCGCGAGGCTGCAGGAACGCTACGGCCTCGACAAGACAGCGGCGACGCTCAAAGTGACCCAATTCGAGCGGCTGCTGTCCTGACCCAACGTCGCCGGCGACGAGCATTCGCGACTGTTCCGACTTCGCAAAGCCGACGCGCGCACGCAGAAATAAAACCGGTCGACCGGTACTTCACGCCCGAGCGTTGCGCAACCATCGCGCTGTCGAACGACAGGCTCGACCCGACCTGGGTTCGGTTCGAGTCAATCTGCGCTTCGCGGCGTTGCCTTGAGCGACGACCCTCGGCGCCGACCCAATACGCCGCCGCTCGTGCCCGGATTGGTCGGGCCGTGCCCGCAACGGGGCGCCTGCGCTCCCCGCCTGTTACACTGGCTGCGCCGACGCCGAGGCATTCTGCGTGTTGGCCTAAGCCGCCACCCCGAGGATGCCATCCTGCCGCGGGGCGCCGGACCCGGATTCCCGCCCCGTGACTCAAGACACCCGGCGCAAAACCCGGCATTCGTCTTCCACCGCTCGCAGTGCGCGAGCGCCACGATTTTTTGTCGCTCGTGCGAACCGTCGGGTTCACCCGGCGAAGGAGCAGCAAATGAAAAAAGCAGCCGTTGCACAGGCACAGTTCGTCGGTGGAGAACTCGATGGCAGACTCGTGGATGCGAGCTGGTCGTTCTTCCAGATTTCGACAGCGGTCGATACCGACCAGCCGGGACGCTGGGCGCGCAGCTACCGGCGCATCGAGCGTCCTAGTGCCGACCTCTCGGTTCCGCAGGCGTTCTTCATCGACAAGTCCATCGAGGCGCTCGATATCGACGCCCAGATAGCGCGCTGCACAAAGCAATTCGCGGCTAGCTGAGCCGGCGCGAGCGCTGCCGCGCAGCGCTCAGCGCGATACGCGTTCGAACACCACCGTGATGCGCAGCGAGCTGCAGGGCTTCCGCAGGATGCCACTCGCCCCGACCGTCTGAGCGGCATTGCGAAGCTCGGTTTCCGGCTGCGAGCAGAAGATCACGATCGGCGGCAGCACGATGCTGTGCTCGAAAGCCGCGCTCGACGAGCTGCTCGCCGTGGTCGAAGTCCAGGTCCAGATCGCCGGAGCGCCGCGAAATCGTGCGCTGTCCCGAACTCCGCAAAGCGCGTCATCGAGGTTGGCCACCCACGTCGCTCGCCGATCAACGCAAGCCATCGCCACGATCCATTCGCCGAGCTCCGCATCGTCGTCGACGACCAGAATTGCCGGCTCGACGGGGTCAGTCACGCGCGGGCTCAGTTTGCTTCTCGCACTGATCCATACGCACGCTTCGCGCACACAGACGCTGAACCTGGCGCCGTCACGGCATTCAAGTGCGCACCGACCTTCGTCGCGGCAGCGGCGCGATCGGGTCCGCACATGCTCGCGGTGTCTACCGAGCACGAGCGATCGCCAGCGCTCGCCTGCGTTCCCACCCCCGAGGAGCCCTGATCCGGCGACCCTGCGGCGACGACCAAAAAGGGCCGCGCAACCCGCCGCATGGACGCTCTTCGTCGCGCGCCGGCGGTCAACGCAAGCGCCAACCGCGCTTCGGCGTCGCGCAAATCTATAAAAAGATATATTGATCATATAGTTATGCGATACGACTTCAACCAATATCGAGTCCGCCCGCCTTGGCCTTAAAGTTGCTTAAGGTGATCTGCATCCCAATTCGGGAGGCAGACGTAGTGCTTGTTGAATGGGCGCGCGTCATGCCGCTCCGCACACCGCCGCTACAGCGCTGCCTGACCACAGTGCCCATCGGACCGGAAGCGGGCAGGCATGGTCCATGAGCACGAGCGTCCAGCCGTGGAATCCCTCCCCTGGGGTTTCCTTGCGACCGGAGCAGTTGAAAGTGGCCAGCAGACGCGTCGACAGCGTGCGTTCGATCGCCCTCGCGGTAGCGATTGCGAGCGGGTTCGTGCACGCAGCGCAGCTTGAGGTGAGACTCGCGCAGCGCGACGGCAGCGGCGTCGCGGATGGTGTCGTGGCCGCGTATCCTATTGGCAGGGCGGTGCCCGCGGCCCCGTCCGCGGAGATTGACCCGCGCGGCCTCAGCTTCGTCGGCCAGGTCGTCGCCGTGCGCACGGGCACCTCGGTGCGGTTTCCGAACAGCGACAACGTGCGCCATCACGTCTATTCGTTCTCGCCCGCGAAGACGTTCGAATTGAAGCTCTACTCGGGCGACCACGCGTCGTCCGTCGTGTTCGACAAACCAGGCGGCGTCGCGCTCGGCTGCAACATCCACGACTGGATGCTCGGCTACCTCTACGTCGTGGACACGCCTTACTTCGCGAAGACCGACCGCGATGGAGTTGTCACGCTTAAAGGCCTCCCCGACGGCGACTACGAGTTGCGCATCTGGCATCCACGCCTGCAGGCCGCGAACGAATACCTCAGCGAGAGGGTGACGCTGGACGGCGAGCTGCTGCGCCGCGACGTCGCCGTCGCGCTGCGCCCGGCCGAGCAGCCCAATCATCCACCTGCAGGCCTCGAACTAGGCCTCGACGCACGCGCGGGTAGCGTACGATGAGACTGCGATTCGGCACGCGCCTCACGTTCCTGCTGCTGGTCCTGTTCGTCATGGTCCAGTTGCCCACGTTTTCCGCGTTTTATCTTGCGACGCGGCAGAACGCGCTGACCGAGGCACGCACCCGGCTCGACTCCGCGGGCCGCACGTTCAACGAACTGCTGCGCGCGCGCGGCACCCAGCTGCTCGATGCGGTGCAGGTGACGACCAGCGATTTCGGCTTCCGCAGAGCGGTTGCCACCGAAGACAGCCCGACGATCCGCAGCGCGCTCTACAACAACGGCCACCGCATCGGCGCCGACCTCACGCTGCTGCTCTCGCTCGACGGCCACGTGATCTCGAGCGCCGACGCCGACGGCAAGCCGATAGACGCGGGAGATTGGAGCGCCGTCGTCAAAGAAGCCGCGCAGAAGAAGGACATCGCCTCGATGCGCGTCATCGGCGGCAAGCCATATCAGATCGTCATGGTGCCGGTGTTCGCACCCGCGCGCATCGCGTGGGTGGCGATGGGCTTCGCGCTGGATCAGGATCTCGCGCAGAGCCTGAAGAATCTCGCGCTCGTCGACATCACGTTCGTCGGCAATGGCGCAGACGGTCAGGTGTGGTCGCGCTCGACCCTGCCAGACCTCGACGCCGCGCAAGCCGCGCTGCTCCTCTCCGGTTCCGTAGGCGACAAGAGCGCCGTCCATCAGCTCGAACTCGGCGGCAAGGAGTACTTCACGCTCTTGCAGCCGCTCGCGGCGGGTACGGCGGTGCTGCAACTGCCGACCGCTGCGGCGCTGAGCGGCTTCGACTTGCTCGAACGTCAGTTACTGATCCTCGCGGCGCTCTCGCTCGCGGCATCGCTCTGCGGCGCGGTCTGGCTCTCGCGCAACGTCACCCACCCGGTCGCGAAGCTCGCGACCGCTGCGCGCCGCATCGAGGAGGGCAACTATCGCGAAGAGGTCAGCGTCTCGCACGACGACGAGCTGGGCGACCTGGCCGGCATGTTCAACAACATGCAGCTCGGCATCTCGCGAAGGGAGGAACAGATCGCGTTCCAGGCCTTCCACGACACGCTGACCGGCCTGCCGAACCGCGCGAGCCTGCAGAAGCATCTGTCCGACGCGCTCGAGATCGCGCGCGCCACGCGCCAGCCGCTCGCGCTGATGATGCTGGACATCGATCGCTTCAAGGAGATCAACGACACGATGGGGCATGCGACCGGCGATATCGTGTTGATCGAAGTGGGCCGCCGACTGCGCACCGCGCTGCGGCCCGGCGACGTGCTCGCGCGATTCGGCGGCGACGAGTTCGTCGCCATACTGCAGCAGATCGACGAGGCCGGCGTGGTCGCATTCGCAGCGCGCGTATCGACCGTCGTATCGCAGCCGCTGCGTGCGGGATCGATGGAGTTCTTCCTCGACGCGAGCATCGGCGTCGCCAAGTTCCCTCAGCATGGCGAGCGCGCCGAAGAACTCCTGCGCCGCGCCGACATCGCAATGTACGACGCGAAGCAGTCGCGCAAGGCGTTCACGGTCTACGAGGAAGGTCGCGACGCTGTTCACCTCTATCGCCTGTCGCTGCTCAGCGATCTACGCCGCGCGATCGGCACGTCGGAGCTCGAGCTCTATTACCAGCCCGCGCTCGACCTGCACCATCCGCAGATTCATCGCTTCGAAGCGCTGCTGCGCTGGACGCATCCGCAACACGGTCCCATCTCGCCCGCCGATTTCATTCCGCTCGCGGAGCAATCCGGCCTCATCCGCCTGATCACCGACTGGGTCTTGCACGAGGCGATCCGCCAGTGCGCGGAGTGGCGCGACGCGGGTCTCGACGTCGGCATCGCGATCAACCTCTCCGCAGTCGACCTCGGCAGCGGCCACTTGCCCGACCTCCTGGCCAACCACCTCGGGCGCTACGGTGTCGAGCCGAAACGCATCACGCTCGAGATCACCGAAACCGCAGTGATGCGCGACGGCACGGGCGCAGTCGAGGTGCTCGACCGACTAAAGGCATGTGGCGTGCGCATCGCGATCGACGACTTCGGCACGGGCTACTCGTCGCTGTCCCATCTGAAGCGCCTGCCGGTCGACGTGCTCAAGATCGACAAGTCGTTCGTCATGGACATGGCGAACGACGAGGACGACGCGGTCATCGTGCGCTCGACGATCGAACTCGCACACAACATGGGCTTGAAGGTCGTCGCCGAGGGCGTCGAGACGCGTGAGGCGATGGCGATGCTCGAATCTCTGCATTGCGACAGCGTGCAGGGCTACTTCATCTGCCTTCCGCTCGCCGCAGACAAGGCGACCAGCTGGTTGCGGCGCGCGACTCCACTCGCCTCGGTCACGGTCCTCGCCGAGCGGCAGAAGTCGGTCTGATCCGGTCGCTCGATATGTGCATTCATCGCGACTCCTCCCGCCTGCTGCGCAACGTCGCGAGGTCCATCGCGTTGACCGCCGCCATCGCCGCCTGTCCCGCGTTCGCGGACGGCAGGCTCGTCGCGACCGGCGGCGCGACGCAGATCGAAGGTGCCGCGGGCGGCGGACTCGTGCCTTGGGCCGTGCTCGCGGGCTACGGCAGCGAAGACGAATTCGGCGCATCCGCATTCCGCACGCACGTCGACCTGCCCGACTACGAACTCGATGCCCTGGGCGCGGCCGTGACCTTCGACAACCGCGTCGAGCTGTCGGTCGCGCGCTAGCGCTTCGGCCTCGGCACGCTTGGCGACACAATCGGCGCGCCCGGCGCCGCGCTGCGTCAGGACATCTACGGCGTCAAGCTGCGCCTGTTCGGCGACCTCGTCTACGGCGGCGTGCCGCAGTTCAGCATCGGCGTGCAGGACAAGCACAACCTCGACTTCGCGATCCCACGCATCGCCGGCGCGCGTGGCGCGCGCGGAACCGACGTCTACGTCGCAGCGACGCAACTGCTGATGAGCGCGGCGCGCGGCTACAATCTCGTTTGGGACGTCACGCTGCGCTCGACGGCGGCGAACCAGTTCGGACTGCTCGGTTTCGGCGGCGATCGCGGCGGCCGCCACCTCGTCGGCGAAGGCTCGTTCGCTTTGCTGTTCGATCCACACTTCGCCGTGGGCGTCGAGTATCGCCAGCGCCCGGACAATCGCGCACGAACATGACGCCGCCGACTCGTTCGTCGCATGGTTCCCCAACAAGCGCGTCTCCCTCGTCGCGGCCTACGCGGCACTCGGCACGATCGGCGGCCTGTCCTCGCAGTCAGGCTGGTACCTCTCGCTGCAGGGGAGTCTGTGATGATGCGGCGTCCAGTGCACCCGCTCACATGCGCCCTCGCGATCGGCCTGCTGCTCGGCGGCTGTGCGACGACCCAGACCAAGCGCAACCTCTACGACGATCTCGGCGCAATGGCCGGCATCAACGCGACGACCGATCTGTTGCTCGGCCGCTTCGCGGCCGACCCGCGCATCCGTCCGGCGTTCGCGCACGCGGACATGCTGCGTTTCAAGAAGCAGTTCAGCCTGCAGATCTGCGAGGTCGCCGGTGGACCGTGCAAGTACCAGGGCGACGCGATGGCCGAAGTCCATCGCGGCATGGCGATCGACGAGGGCCAGTTCAACGCCGTTGTCGAGGCCTATATCGGGGCGCTGACGGATCGCGGCATATCCGTGCCGGTACAGAACCGCCTGCTTGCGCGGCTCGCGCGCATGCGCGGGGGACATCATTCACAAGTAGATCTTCCGGTCCGCGGCAATCGCCAATCGCCGCGCGATACCGCCGCGTAGACAACGCACGCTGCGTCCGCCGTGCCGAAAGTCATGTCGAAATCTTGCGCGTTTTCGCGTGCGCGACCGATTTCCAGTTTTGCGCATCGTATACAAATGACTTCCTGCAGATGCGAGATTGCGCTTGCGGGAGGATCATCGCAACGCATCCGGCGCGATGGCGAATGCGGCGCTCGCCGCAGGACTCGTTGCGCCCTGCGAATCCCTAAATACAGGAGTCCTCCATGTTCGCCAAAGCTACGCAAGACCGTATGCAGATATGCCTGTTCGGCACCGTGCTCGCGGTGACCGCATCGCTCGCCAACGCCGCCGTGACTCTGCCCGGTGACATGACCGGCCAATGGATCGGCAGCTCGCTGCTCGACGGCCAGCGCGAGACCGCGAAGACGATGCTCGACCTGACTGGCGACGGCGACAGCACGCTGCGCGTCGAGAGCCACACGACCTGCACGCTCAAGGGCGGCAACTACACCGCGCTCGAGGGCGGCGATGCCGGCGCGTGGTCGCTGGCCTTCAAGTCCGCGCAAGGCGGCGAAGCATGCGAGCGCATGACCCAGGGCAAGTTCGTCCTGCACGCAGGCAACAAGCCGCGCACGCTCGACTTCGACCTCGTCTATCCGGGCCGAGACGGCGCCTCGAACCATCGCCATGGAATGCTGAGCCACTACCCGTGACGGCGCCGTCCTTTTGTGCGATGCGCGACAAGCGATAGCCCCGCGCGCCTCGTCCGCTCGCCGCGCAGGCGACGCGCGTTCGCGATCCGTTCAGCGCAGCGGCACGGCGGTGCCCGCTGCGCAAGCGCTCTGCGACGCGGTGCGGCGCGCGGCACCGAACGCGCGTACGCCGCGACAGCTTGCAGCCTTCTCCGACCGCGAGTACCTTTGATCGCATTCGCAGGGCCGGGAGGAGAACGTATGGATTGGCAGAAGGGGCGTCAAAGCGACAACGTCATCGAGGGCGACGGCAGCGGTGGTGGTGGCCGCGGCGGCGGATTGCAGTTCGGCGGCTTCCACATCGGCATCGGCGGCATCATCCTGATCGTCATCGTGAGCCTGCTGTTCGGCAAGAATCCGCTCGATATCCTGTCGATGCTGAGCGGAGACACCGGCGGCGGCACGCAGACCGTGCAACAGGCCCCTGCGAGCGGAACGCCTTCGACCCAGACCGACGAGCCACACCAGTTCGTGAAGTCGGTCCTCGGCAGCACCGAGGACGTGTGGGGCGCCTACTTCCAGGCAAGCGGCCAGCGCTACGAGCAGCCCAAGCTGCTGTTGTTCCAGGGACAGACGCGCTCGGGATGCGGCGCGGCCTCCGAATCGATGGGACCGTTCTATTGTCCCGCGGACCATCGCGTCTACCTCGACCTCGGCTTCTTCCACGAGATGGACACGCGCTTCCACGCGCAGGGTGACTTCGCCCGCGCCTACGTGATCGCGCACGAGGTCGGCCATCACGTGCAGAATCAGATTGGCGTGATGAACAAGGTCGACGAAGCGCGCCGCAGCGGACAGCCGATGGAAGGCGCGACCGGCCTGTCGGTGCGTCTGGAGCTGCAGGCGGACTGCTTCGCGGGCGTATGGGCAAACCGCTCGCAGGCGCAGCTGAACTGGATCAACCAGGGCGACGTCGACGCCGCGCTCAATGCCGCCTCTTCGGTCGGCGACGACACGCTGCAGAAACAGGCACGCGGCTACGCGGTCCCCGATTCGTTCACGCACGGCTCGTCGGCCCAGCGCCAGCGCTGGTTCAAGGCCGGCTTCGCTTCGGGCGACATCAAGAGCTGCGATACGTTCGCGGCGCAATCGTTGTGAGCGTCCCGACCCGTCGCGCGCGCGCGTGACCGTCGAGTTTCGACTGCGCAAGATCGCGCCCGGCGACACCGAGCGCCTGATCGAGGTGCGCGCGCTCGCGGACAACGCGTTCCGCGGCGACTCGCCGATCGTCGAAGTCGACGTCGAGCGCACGCGTCGCTATCTCACGCAGTCCGACGCGTTCGGCCTCGTCGCCGACGCCGACAGCGAGGTCGCCGGGTTCGCGCTCGCGATGGATGGCCGACTCAACGACGGTGCAGGCGAGGTCATTGCGGGCCTGTGCCACATCGCCGCGGTGTTCGTCGCGCCGGCGTTCTGGAACCTGCGCGTCGGGGGACGCTTACTCGACGCGCTACTCGACGCCGCGCGCGTGCGCGGCCATCGACGCGCGCAGCTGTGGACGCAAGACCACAACGAGCCCGCGCTGCGCCTCTATCGCGGCCGCGGGTTCGCGGACGTCGGCCGGGAGAAGTTCGACGAGCGCGGCGATCGCATCACGCTGTTCGCGCGCGACCTCTGACGCTCCGATCGCGGCCGCAGCATTTCGAACGCCGGGCAATCTGCGTAAACTTCGCCGGCCTGTCACCGCGGAGTTCCGATGCGCGTATTCCTGATGATTCTCCGGCGACTGCTATTCGCCCTAGTGGTGCTCGCAATTCTCGCGATCGCCGTCGCATGGGTCGGCGTGCGTGCGAGCCTGCCCCAACTCGCGGGCGATGCTAGCGCGATCGACGCAGGGCTCGTAACGCCCGCCACGATCGAACGCGACGTCGACGGCGTGGCGACGATCCGCGCGGGGAGTCGGCCGGATATGGCGTACGCGCTCGGCTACGTGCACGCGCAGGAGCGTTTCTTCGCGATGGATCTGATGCGCCGCGCCGCCGCCGGCGAACTGTCCGAACTGGTCGGCGCTGCCGCGTTGCCGATGGATCGCCAGCGCCGCGCGTTCCGCATGCGCGCTCGCGCGCACGAGATGATCACGGCGAGCGAGCATGCGCCACAGCCCGACATGACCGCCTACCGCGACGGCGTGAACGCGGGCCTCGCGGCGCTCGCGTCGCGACCGTGGGAATACTGGCTGCTCGGCGTGAGGCCGCAGCCTTGGGCCGAGGAGGACACGATCCTCGTGCTAGACGCGATGTACTTCGACCTCAACGATTCGACGAACGCGCACGAACTCGCGTTTGCGAAGATGAAGGTAGCGCTGCCTGAGTCCGTGTTCCGCTTCCTGCGCAGCGGCGGCGGGGCATGGGACGCGCCGCTTTTGGGTCCGCCGATGAAGGCGCCCGCGTTGCCTTCCGCGGACGACATCGACCTGCGCAAGCTCGATCCCAAGCTGCTGCGGCTCGCTGACGTTGGCGGCCCTGGCCCAGATTTCGTCGGCAGCAACAACTTCGCGGTCGGCGGCAGCCTCACCGCAAACCATGCGGCGCTCGTCGCGAACGACATGCACCTCGTGCTGCGCGCGCCGAACATCTGGTTCCGCGCGCGCCTGCAGTATCCCAATCCGCGACGCGCGGGCGAGATGACCGACCTCATCGGCGTCACGCTGCCCGGGGTGCCGGCGCTCGTCGCGGGCAGCAACCGCCACATCGCATGGGGATTCACGAACAGCTACGGCGACTGGCTCGACTGGGTGCGCGTTGCGCTCGATCCGGCGGACAAGTCGCGCTATCGCGACAGCGCGGGCTGGCAGCCGCTGCGCGTCACGACGGAGACGATCAAGGTCCACGGGGCGGCCGACGAGACCCTCCAGGTGCGCGACACGAAGTGGGGGCCGATCCTCGCGGCGGACGCCGACGGCACGCCGCTCGCACTCGCCTGGTCCGCGACGCAGCCGGGTGGCACCAATCTAGAGCTGGAGCATCTCGACGTCGCCGAAACGGTCGACGAGGCGATCGAAACCGCCAATCACACGGCGATGCCGGTGCAGAACTTCACGGTCGGCGACCGCGCGGGCAGCATCGGCTGGACGCTCGCGGGCAGGATTCCGCGCCGTCTCGGCGGATACGACGCGCAGCTGCCGTCGGACTGGAGCCAGCCGGGCACCGGCTGGAGCGGCTGGCTCGCGCCCAGCGAGTATCCGCGCCTGCCCAATCCGCAGTCCGCCCGCATCTGGACCGCCAACGCTCGCACGCTCGATTTCGAAGGTACCGACTACGCACGCGTCGGCGACGGCGGCTTCGATCTCGGCGCGCGCGCGCGCCAGATTCGCGACGACCTGCAGGCCAAAGAGCTGTTCGCGCCAGCCGACTTCCTCGCGATCCAGCTCGACGACCGCGCGCTGCTGCTCGCCTACTGGCACGACCTCTTGCGCGACGTCGCGACCAAGGGCGGCGCGGAACTCGCCGAAGTGAAGAAGTACAACGACGACTGGAACGGTCGCGCGGATCCCGCGTCGGTCGGCTATCGGCTCGCGCGTGCTTATCGCAACGAGGTGACCGACACGATCCTCGACGGCTTCGCGGCAGCCGTGCGGCAGAAATTCGCCGACTTCAAGCTGCCGTTCATGAGCCAGTCCGAAGGCCTCGTCGACG
>JBDTYX010000082.1:0-13660 GCA_040005435.1 Rudaea sp.
GACTTCGTCGCGGCTCATGCCGATGCCGTTGTCGCTGATCGTCAGCGTGCGCGCCTCCCCATCTACGCTGATGTCGACGTGCAGGTCCGTGTCGCCCGCGAACAACTCCGGGTTGCCGATCGCCTCGAAGCGCAGTTTGTCGCAGGCGTCCGACGCGTTCGATATGAGCTCGCGCAGGAATATCTCCTTGTGCGAATAAAGCGAATGGGTCACGAGATGCAGTAACTGGGCGACCTCGGCTTCGAACTTGCGTGTTTCGGGTACGGCGGACATGCGTGAAGATTCCTCTTTTCAATGGGTTGCGTCACGGATATGGCCTCGTTTCAAGAATTTCAAGGCCGCCCGGACGCGCGTGCCGAGGCATGTTAGCGGAACGCGCGCTCGATGCTGTAACAAGCCCGGAACATTGGGCTTGGACGATACGCGTTCCGCCACCCGGGATCTCGACCATGAGCAGCATCGCCGCCGATACGTTTGTCGCGTCACCGTCGCGCCCGTCACTCGACAACAGACCCGGCGCCGCCACAGCGATGATCTTCCTGGCCCTGCTCGTGGGCGGTGTGGGGTTCACGGGCTACAACCTGTTTCACGACATCAGCGAGAGCGACGCGCCGACGACGACCTGGCTGCCGTTCATCCTGCTGGGCGTCGCGTTGCTCATTGCGTTGGCTTTTGAGTTCGTCAACGGATTTCACGACACCGCGAACGCCGTCGCCACGGTGATCTACACGAATTCGCTGCCCGCCAATTTCGCTGTGATCTGGTCGGGCTTCTTCAACTTCCTCGGCGTGCTGTTCTCGAGCGGCGCCGTGGCATTCGGCGTAATCACGCTCCTGCCGGTCGAACTGATTCTGCAGGTCAGCTCCGGCGCCGGATTCGCGATGGTCTTCGCGCTGTTGATCGCCGCCATCCTGTGGAATCTCGGCACCTGGTGGCTGGGCCTCCCGGCTTCGTCGTCGCACACGATGATCGGTTCGATCATCGGCGTCGGCGTCGCCAACGCGATGATGCACGGGCGCGACGGCACGAGCGGTGTCGATTGGAGCCAGGCGCTCAAGATCGGAGAAACGCTGCTGATCTCGCCGATCTTCGGCTTCGTGTTGTCGGCGCTGCTGCTGCTCGTGCTGAAGAAGCTCGCCAAGAACCGCGAGCTGTACCAGGCGCCCAGGGGCAACACGCCGCCGCCCTGGTGGATCCGCGGGCTGCTCGTGTTCACCTGTACCGGCGTTTCTTTCTTCCACGGCTCAAACGACGGTCAGAAAGGCATGGGCCTCATCATGCTCATCCTCGTCGGCACGGTACCCATGGCCTACGCGCTCAATCGCGCGATGCCGGTCGAGCAGATGACGCCGTTCGCCGAGCTCGCGACGACGACGCAAGCCTCGCTCGGCAGGTATGCGACCGCTTCCGCGCCGGCCGCCTCGCGCGCCGCGCTCGCGGAATACGTGCGCTCGCGGAGCTGGAACGACGGCGTCGTTCCAGCGCTCGCGGCGATCACCGGCGACATCGCCAGTCAGGTGAACGCAAGCGGCACATTCGCGAGGATGCCTGCCGAGAAGGTGGCGAACGTCCGCAACGACATGTACCTCACGTCGGAGGCAATGCGTCTTTTCGCGAAGGACTCGCACAGCGCGATCTTCGACGCCGACACACAGCGCAATCTCGGCGCCTACAAGAGGCAGATCGACCAGGCGACCAAATTCATCCCGCTCTGGGTCAAAGTCGCGGTCGCGATCGCGCTAGGACTCGGCACGATGATCGGGTGGAAACGCATCGTCGTCACCGTCGGCGAGAAGATTGGCAAGACGCATCTTACTTATGCGCAGGGCGCGAGCGCCGAGCTCGTCGCGATGAGCACGATCGCAGCGGCCGACATGTTCGGCCTGCCGGTGTCGACGACGCATGTGCTTTCATCCGGGGTCGCTGGAACGATGGCCGCAAACCGCTCCGGGTTGCAGTGGGATACGCTGCGCAACCTCGCGATGGCCTGGGTGCTCACGCTGCCTGCCGCGATCGGGTTGTCGGCCCTGCTCTACTGGCTGTTCCGCCACTTGTTCTGAACGACAAGCAAAACAGGGACGCCAGAAGGCGCCGATCCGCGGGGATCGTCGCTTTTTTTCATTGACAGGGGGGGGGCGCCCCAGATAGACAAAGCGGCCGTCGTTACCGACGGCCGCTTTGGACGAGGAGCACAGACGCGACTCAATGCTCCAAGGCGGTTGCTCGCTCGGCGAAGGCCGGGCGTGCGCGAAACTTACTCGTCCCCAGCGTGCTTGCTGAGGTCTTCGGTGATGCGCGCCTTCTTGCCCTGCAGACCGCGCAGGTAGTAAAGCTTGGCTCCGCGCACCTTGCCGCGACGCTTGACCGTGACCGAGTCAATCGCGGGGCTATGCGACTGGAACACGCGCTCCACACCGGTGCCGTGCGAGATCTTGCGCACCGTGAAGGCGGAATTCAGACCTGCGTTCTTCTTCGCGATGACCACGCCCTCATAGGCCTGGACGCGCTCGCGATTGCCTTCCTTCACCTTGACGTTGACGACAACGGTATCGCCGGGCCCGAAGTCGGGCAGCGTGCGGGTGATCTGGGCGGCTTCAAATTGTTGGAGGAGATTGCTCATTGCGCTGGGCTCGATGTTGGATTGGATTATATGCCGACTTTTCGGTCATTGTGATGGCGGACTTCAATAATTATCAGTATCTTCTTGAAATTCTTTCAGAAATTTATTTTCTTCGGCTGAAAGCTGCTTGCGCGCCAGCAAGTCCGGACGCCGCAGCCAGGTGCGTCCCAATGCCTGTTTCCGCCGCCAGCGACGGATCGCCGCGTGGTCGCCCGACATCAGCACCGCAGGCACGGCGCCCAGTTCGTGCGCCTCGGGCCGCGTGTAGTGCGGACAATCGAGCAGGCCGTCCGAGAACGAGTCCTGCTGCGCCGACTGCGCGTCATTCAACGCGCCCTCCTGCAGCCGACCGATCGCGTCGATCAGAACCGCGGCGGCCAGTTCGCCGCCCGAGAGCACGTAGTCGCCGATCGAGATCTCCTCGTCGACCTCGGCCTGGATCAGGCGTTCGTCCACCGCTTCGTAGCGACCACACAACAGGACCAGTCGACCCGCGCCCGCGAGAACCTTGACCTTGTCCTGGTCCAGCCGCGTTCCTTGCGGACTCAGGTAAATCACTTTCGCTGGCGCCTCTGCGGCCGCGCGCGCCGCTCGGATCGCGTCGCGCAACGGATCGATCAGCATCACCATTCCGGGCCCGCCGCCATACGTCCGCTCATCGACGGTGCGGTAGTTGTCCGTCGCGAAATCGCGCGGGTTCCAACTGTGCACCGCCAACAGGCCACGCTCCTGCGCCCTACCTACCACGCCGACCCTGGCGCTGGCCTCGATGAATTCCGGAAACAGCGTGATCACATCGATGCGCATGCTGCTTCCGCCAGCCATCTAGAATTCCGGATCCCAGTCGACAACGATGCGACCGCCGTCGACGTCGACTTCACGCACAAACTGCCCCGTGATGAACGGGATCAACCGCTCGCGCCCTTGCTCGCCGGTGACGACCATCACGTCGTTGGCGCCGGTCGAGAACAGGTGGCTGACCCGACCGAAATCGATGCCTTCCACGTTGCCGACGCCGAGACCTTCGAGATCTGCCCAGTAGTACTCACCGTTCTTCGGCTTGGGCAACGCGGAGCGCAGGATGTGGATCTCCGCACCAAGCAATGCCGCCGCCGCATCGCGGTCACTGACTCCGGGCAGGCGCGCGACCATGCCTTTGCCCTGGGCGTGCCCTTCGGCGCCGACGACCTCACGCTCGCCGCGTTGCCCGACCGTCACGAACCACGGCTGGTATTTGAAGATGCGCGACCTTGGCTCGGCGAAGGATTCGATCTTCACCCAGCCTTCGACGCCGAACACGCCGACGATCTTGCCGATCAGCAGTCTCGTGTCATCGTGCGCAGCCATCTGTCACACCGGTGCCACGACCGGAGCCGGCCGTATCAGGCAGCCTTGACCTGCTTGCCGGATTCCTTGAGCAGCACGCGAACCTTGTCGCTGAGCTGGGCACCCTTGGCGACCCACGCGTTCACACGCTCGGCATCGAGCTGCAGACGCGTTTCCTTGCCAGCCGCGACTGGGTTGAAGAACCCGACGCGTTCGATGTTGCGCCCATCACGCGGATTGCGCTGATCGGTCACGACGATGTGATAGAACGGACGACCCTTGGCACCGCCACGGGACAGACGAATCTTAACCATGTTTATTTCTCGAGAATTTATCGGGTTATGGAATGCCCCAACGGCAGTCGGGCAAAACCCGCGACCAAGCCAGTTTCACTGGGGCCGCGAATTATAGCGGAAACCCCAGGAAAAACAAACCGCTTCGAATTCTCCGGCACTGGCCGCGCCGAGACCTGCGTTCTCCCGCTCATCAATCGCTGTCCGCCGATGTCGACGGGCAGCAAGCGGCGGCAGCACGCTGTTTCGTCCCGGATCATTGCGCTGCGCGTGCGAGGCCAATCCCTCACTCGAGACGGCGGATCATAGAGAGGCGTTGCTCGGCGACGCCTTCGAGCTCGAGCATGCCAGCGAGTCTCTCATCGGCAGCGCTATTGAGATCCTGGATGAGCAGCAGACGCTCGCCCGCAGCGCACTGAAGGCGCGTACGCGGTTGACGGTGTGTCAGGGCGAGCCACTATTCGGCGATCTCCGCCTGTCCAGCGTGCCGGCAAGTCGTTCCTCGGCAAACCAGCGCAGATGTTCGATGAGTTGCATGCGCTCACGCGCGGCACGCGCCAGGTCCTCGATCACGTCTGCACGCCGCGCGCTGCCTGGCGGTCCGGGCGCTGAATCAGCGCGAGCCGCTCGGCGATCTGCGTAGGCCGTGCCCGCAAGGCGTTCCTCGGCAACACATGCCCTGTTCGAAATACTGCGCGCGCGTCGGCACGCGATTCAATTCCGGCAGTTGTCAACGGTGCAGCTCGTCGGCGCGCACGTCGCCGACGTTGATCAGGTCGGACTTCTCCTGTTAAGCCCGTGGGCTCGCGCTGATCGTTCCGCAACGCCGTCCAATATTGTCGTCCATGATGCTGCAGCGAGCTTGCGCGGGCCGGTCAGATTGGCCTACGCCCGCTGCGTTTGAGTCATTGACATCCCGTGCGTCGCTGCACACACTCCGACGCATCTTGCGCTGCACGCAGCGCCGTTCGATCTCCTCGTTACAGGTACGCCTCGAGTGACTACAAGGACTGCCTCCCCACCCGCGCCGGGTTCGTGTGACGCGCCCTTCATCGCGTCCGATATCGGTGGCACGCACGCACGTGTCGCGCTCGTTCGCTTCGTCTCGGGACGGCTGTCGATCTTGCATTATGCGGAATACGTCTGCGCCGAGCACCCCGATCTCGCGACGATACTGCGAACGTTTCTGGACACGTTCGGCAGCAGCGAGGTCACGCGCGCCGCGATCGCGATCGCGGGGCTGCAGGACGGTGACGCCTTGATCAATCCGAACCTGCCCTGGCGCGTGTCGCTGGCGCAGACACGGAGCGCGGTCAACCTCAAGGACCTCGCGATCATCAACGACTTCGAGGCGCTCGCGCACGCAGTGCCGCACATCGACGTCGCCGGCGCGCAGTTACTCACCGGCAAACAGGTGCCGTTCGCGAACGTGCCGACGCTGGTCCTCGGGCCGGGCACCGGATTCGGCGCCGCGCTGCGCATTCCGACCAAGCCCTATGCCACCGTAATCGCGAGCGAATCCGGGCATGCATCGCTCGCACCGGGCAACGACCTCGAGATCGACGTACTGCGCGGACTGCTCAAGCGCTGGCCGCACGTCGACCGCGAACGCGTGATGTCGGGTCCGGGCCTGCTAAATGTTTACGAGTGTATTTGTGAGCTGCATGGCGTGCCGGCGCTGCTGCGCTCACCCGCCGAAGTGACCAGCGCCGCGCTCGCGGGCGCGAATCCGCAGGCGGTGGCGACGCTGAATGTCTTCTGCAACATGCTCGGCAGCCTCGTCGGCGACCTCGTGCTCACCTACAACGCGCAGGCAGTCTTCCTCGCCGGAGGGATACCGTCACGCATCCGTTCGTTCCTGTCGACCAGCAACTTCGTGCCGCGCTACCTCAACAAGGGCGCTCTGCGCGAGGCGATCGAAGATGTACCGGTATGGCTGATCGAGCATGGCCAGCTCGGTCTCAGCGGCGCGGCCGCCTGGTACCAGGACCACTGCGCCGCGCAGGGCTGAAGTCCGGCGGGCGGTCAGGAGTACCTCTCGATCTCGCCGCCGATCCAGGTCGCGCTCACCCTCAGCTCGTCGTCGAGCGCGACGAGATCCGCGACGTATCCCGCGCCGATGCGACCGTGGCTCGCAGCGAGGCCGATGAACTGGGCCGGATACGTCGAGGCCATTCGCGCGGCCTCCGCGAGCGAAACGTCCAGCCAGTCGACCGCGTTGCGCACCGCCTGCGCCATGTCGAGCACCGAGCCGGCGAGCGTGCCGTCCGCGGTGACGAGCAGTCCGTCCTTCGCGGTCGCGAGCATGCCGCTGACGCGGAAGCTCGGCGCGTCCGAGCCGACCGGTGGCATCGCATCGGTCACGAGGAATATCTTTCCGCGCGGCTTCGCGGCGAGCGCGATGCGCAGCGCGGCCGCGTGCACATGATGCCCATCGACGATCACGCCGCACCAGCTCTCGCGATCGTCGAGCGCGGCGCCGACCACTCCCGGCTCGCGGCTCGTGAGCGGCGACATCGCGTTGAACAGATGCGTGAATCCGCGCAGACCGTGGTGGAGCGCGAGGCGGGTCTGCGCGTAGGTCGCGGCCGTGTGCCCGCCGGCGACGATCGCGCCGCTGGCGACGAAGCGCTTCAACAAATCCACCGAAACGCATTCGGGCGCCACGGTCAGCAACGTTCGTCCATGGCGCAGCGAGCCCACCAGCTCGGCATCACCTGCGTCGGGCACGCGGAATTTCGTCGCGTCGTGGACGCCCTTGCGCGCTGACGCGAGATACGGGCCCTCGAGATGGATGCCGAGGATGCCGGGCACGCCGGCGCTGATCGCCTCGTCGACGGCCGCGATCGCACGACGCATTACTTCGAGGTCATCGCTGATCAGCGTCGGCAGCATGCCGGTAGTGCCGAAGCGTCGATGGGCGCTCGCGATCCTGTGCAGCGCCTCGAGCGTCGGCTCGTCGTTGAACAGCACGCCGCCGCCGCCATTGACCTGCGTGTCGATGAAGCCGGGAACGAGACTCGCGCCCGCGAGGTCGTGCACCTGCGCGGCAGTCCTAACGCGCGGGTCGGTCGCGTCGACGACATCGACGATGCGGCCGGCGCCTAGCAGTACGGCCTTGCGGTCGACGAAGTCGCCGGCGCCGAGCACGCGGCCGTTGACGAGCGCGGTCAGGCGCTCGTTCATACGGTCTGCGTCACCTTGTTGAGATGCGGCGGAACATCCGGATCGAATCCGCGGCGCAACGACAGCGCGTTGGCCGCACGATAAAATCCCTGGATCGCGATCAGCGGCGCGCAGACCGGATGCGGCGACGCCGCGACCGGCAGCGTATACGCATCGGGCGCGCCCGCCGACGTGATCCAGACCTTCGCGCCGCGCGCCGCAAACTCCGCGGCGAGCTCGCGAGTCCCGGCCCACGATTCGTCGTGTTGAGCAAGGAACAGCACCGGGAAGTCGCGGTTAACGAGCGCCATCGGTCCGTGGCGCACCTCGGCGGCGCTGAAGGCCTCGGCATGCAGCCCGCAGGTCTCCTTGAGCTTCAGCGCTGCTTCCTGCGCCGCGCCGAGGCCTAGGCCGCGCCCCACGACGAACAGGTTGCGCACGTCGGCGAGGCCGTCGACCATGGGCGACCAATCCATCCGCCAGGTCGCGCGCATCGCCTCCGGCGTCGCGAGCAGCGCAGTGAGCAGCGCCGAGTCGTCCTTCCAGCGAGCGGCGACGTGCACGAGCGCCGACAGCGCGCACAGGTAGCTTTTGGTCGCGGCGACGCTGGTTTCGGCGCCGGCGCGCAGCGGGATCAGCGTGTCGGCGACTGCGGCGAGCGGGGAGTCCTCGACGTTGACGAGCGCGACGACGTGCGCGCCCGCACGCTTCGCGCCCTCGGCGTGACGCACGAGATCCGGACTCCTGCCGGACTGCGAGATCGCGAAATACACCGCATCGTCGAGACGCTGCTCGGTGTGGTAGATCGAGCTGACCGACGGCGAAGCCGACGCGGTCATGAGTCCGATCTGCGTCTCGAACACATACTTGCCGAACGTCGCGGCGTGGTCGGAACTGCCGCGCGCGCAGGTGACGATGAATCGTGGCGGCGCGGCACGCAGGCGCTCGGCGAGCGCGGTGACGATGCCGTCATTGGCTGCGAGCTGGCGCTCGACGGCGTCTGCGCTCTCCGCGGCCTCGGCGAACATCCGGGTTTGGGCTTGCTGGATCAAGGGTGACATCGTTGTCATGGCGGTGCGCATGGTAGCGCGATCAGGGGAGGTGGACGCAAGAGGATTGAAGCTATTCGCCGTGTAGTTCGGCGACGAAGTCGTAGGCGTCGCCGCGGTAGAGCGACGTCGTGTACTCGACGACGCGGCCGTCGTCGAGGAACGCGCGCCGCTCTATCGACAGCGCCGGACTACCGACCGGCAGATCGAGGAGCAGCCCTTGGGCCGCGTCCACCGCAACCGCGCGCAGGCGCTGCAATGCGCGCGTCGGGCGACAGCCGATCTCCTCGAGCGCGTCGTACAGCGAGAGCTTGATGCGCTCCGGATCAGCGATCACCGACTGCGGTACCACGGTCGACTCGAGAGCGAGCGGCTTGTCCGCGGCGAAGCGCAGGCGGCGCAGGCGGATCACGTTCGCGCCGGGCGACAAATTGAGCGCCATCGCCTCCTCGGGCGTGACCTCACCGACCTCGCGCTCGAGGAACTCGACGCGCGGCTTGAGGCCGCGCGCGCGCAGGTCGTCGGTGAATCCGGTGAGGCGCGAGAACGACTTGACGATGCGATCGGCGACGAACGTGCCCGCGCCGTGGCGCTGGGTCAGCAGTCCTTCCTCGACGAGGCCGCCGATCGCCTTGCGCACGGTCACGCGCGAAAGCGCGAGATCGCGAGCGAGGTCCCGCTCACTCGGCAGCGGCTGGCCCGGCGGAAACGCGCCGGTCTCGATCGTGTTCTGAATCGCTCGGCGCAGACGCAGGTAGGCAAGCGTCCGCTGCGACGCCACGCCGCGATCCAGTTTTCGATACTCGGCCAACAAGGCTTCTTGCATCCATTTATCATACCAGTTAAATACCAGTAACGCCATTCCTCGGTGACATTGGCCGGAAATTCGCGCAAAATACGGGTGCAACGGGCTTGCTGGCAATTAGTGGTATGACAGTGGTATTATTTCATATTCAGCGAATTCAAACGGTAGAAGAGGTGTGTCTTGGTACAGATGATTTCCGTCGATCCCTTCGATCTCGTGATCTTCGGCGGCACCGGCGATCTCGCGATGCGCAAGCTGCTGCCCGCGCTGTTCCGCCGCTTCGCAGATGGTCAGGTGCCGGATAGCAGCCGCATCTTCGGCGTCGCGCGCACCAAGGATTCCGACGAGACCTATCGCACTTCGGTAAAGGATGCGGTGCAGCGCGCCGTGAAGAATCCTGACGCCGAGGTGCTCGAGAAATTTCTAGGCCTCGTGCACTACTTCGGACTCGACGCGACGAACGACACGGGCTGGGACGACTTCGCGGCGATGCTGAAGACCGAGACCGACAAGATTCGCGTGTTCTACCTGTCGACGAGCCCGAACCTTTTCGTCGGCATCTGCGAACGCCTGCGCTCGCACGACCTCAACGGCAGCCGCGCGCGCGTGGTCATCGAGAAACCGATCGGCAACGACTTGAAGAGCGCGACGCAGATCAACGACTCGGTCGGCAGCGTGTTCTCAGAAAACCAGGTGTTCCGCATCGATCACTATCTCGGCAAGGAGACCGTTCAGAACCTGCTCGCGCTGCGCTTCGGCAATATCCTGTTCGAGCCGATGTGGCGAGCCGCGCACGTCGACCACGTGCAGATAACCGTCGCAGAGACGATCGGCGTCGAGAAGCGCGGCCCCTACTACGACACCGCCGGCGCGCTGCGCGACATGGTGCAGAACCATCTGCTGCAGTTGCTGTGCATGGTCGCGATGGAGGCGCCCGCTTCTCTGGACGCCGACGCGGTGCGCGACGAGAAGCTCAAGGTGCTGCGGTCGCTGAAGCCGATCGACCAGAACAACTCGATCCTTTTGAGCGTGCGCGGTCAGTATCGCGCGGGCGCCGCCGACGGCGCGCCGGTGCCCGGTTATCCCGAGGACCTCGGCAAACCGAGTTCGCCGACCGAGACCTTCGTCGCGCTAAAGGCCGAGGTCGACAACTGGCGCTGGGCGGGCGTGCCATTCTACTTGCGCACGGGCAAGCGCCTGCCGGCGCGCGTGTCCGAGATCATCATCCAGTTCCGCACGATTCCGCATTCGATCTTCGGTCCGTCCGCGGGCCACGTCGCGCCGAACCGCCTCGTGCTGCGCCTGCAGCCCGGCGAGGGCGTGAAGCTCTATCTGATGATCAAGTCGCCGGGTCCGGGCGGCCTGCGCCTGCAGCAGGTGCCGCTCGACATGAGCTTCGCCGAGGCCTTCGGAGTCGCGCAGCCCGATGCGTATGAGCGTCTGCTGCTCGATGTCGTGCGCGGCAACCTCACGCTGTTCATGCGTCGCGACGAAGTCGAGGCGGCATGGAGCTGGATCGACCCGATCCTCGCCGCGTGGGCCGCGAATCCCGAGCCACCGAAACCCTATACGGCGGGAACCTGGGGGCCGAGCGCCGCTGTCGCTTTGATCGAGCGCGACGGGCGCACCTGGTACGACGACGACGCCACCTAGAAGCGCAGATGGAACAGGCGAACCACGATTTCGAGTCGGGCGCAGAGCTCGCGAGGGCGCTCGCGGGCGCGGTCGCTCTCGACCTGCGCGCGGCGATCGCGACGCGTGGCGCCGCGCTGCTCGCGGTTTCGGGCGGCAGCACGCCGGTGCACTTCTTCCGTGCGCTCTCTTTGGCGACGATCGATTGGGATCGCGTCGTCGTCACACTCGTCGACGAACGCTGGGTCGGCGCCGACGACGAGCGCTCAAACGCACGTATCGTGCGCACGAACCTGTTGCAAGGCCCTGCAGCCGCGACGCGGTTCGTGCCGTTGTTCGAACCCGGCGTCGCGCGCCCGGAGGACGCTATCTCGACGGTCTCCACGCGCATCGCGCTGCTCGACCTGCCGTTCGACGCGGTCGTGCTGGGCATGGGCGATGACGGCCACACCGCTTCGTTCTTCCCCGGCGGCGACCATCTCGCAGAAGCGATCGACCCGCATACCGCCAAGCTCGTGCTGCCGATGAACGCGCAAGGCGCGGGCGAGCCGCGCATCACGCTGACGCTGCCACAGATCATCGCGAGCCGCAGGCTCTATCTGCATATCGAAGGCGCTGCGAAGCGCCGGGTGTACCGGGAAGCAGCAGACGCGGCCCCCGGCGACAATCGCCTGCCGATCAGTGCGGTGCTGCACAACGCACCCGCGAATGTGTACTGGTGCCCATGAGCACTCCGGAGTCCAATCCCATGCCGCTGCATCCAACCCTGGCGCAGATCACCGAACGCATCATCGAGCGCAGTCGGCCGACACGCAGCGTCTACCTCGAGAGGATCGAGAAGGCACGCGGCAGAGGCCCGCACCGCAAGCGTCTGTCGTGCGGCAACCTCGCGCACGGGTTCGCCGCGTCGGGCGCCGACGACAAGGCCGCTATCCGCGCCAACGTGCGACCGAATATCGCGATCGTCACAGCGTACAACGACATGCTGTCCGCGCATCAGCCCTACGAACGCTATCCCGAACTGATCCGGCGCAGCGCTCGCGAGGCAGGCGCGACCGCGCAGGTCGCCGGCGCGGTGCCGGCGATGTGCGACGGAGTGACCCAGGGCCAGGCAGGCATGGAGCTTTCGCTGTTCTCGCGCGACGTGATCGCGCTCGCGACGGCGGTGTCGCTGTCACACGACATGTTCGATGCGGCGATGTACCTCGGCATCTGCGACAAGATCGTTCCCGGCCTGCTGATCGGTGCGCTCAGCTTCGGCCACCTGCCCGCGGTGTTCGTGCCCGCGGGGCCGATGCCCACGGGCATCAGCAACGATGCGAAGTCCAAGGTGCGCCAGCTGTTCGCAGAGGGCAAGGCGAGCCGCGACGAGCTGCTCGAGGCAGAAGCGGCGTCCTATCACTCGCCGGGCACGTGCACGTTCTACGGCACAGCGAATTCCAACCAGATGCTCATGGAATTCATGGGTCTGCACCTGCCCGGCGCGAGCTTCGTCAGCCCGAATACGCCGCTACGCGATGCGCTCACCGTCGCGGCGACGAGGCGTGCCGTCGCGATCAGCGCGCTCGGCGACGAATACACGCCGGTCGGCCACGTGGTCGACGAGCGCGCGATCGTCAACGGCATCGTCGGACTGCACGCGACCGGAGGATCGACCAATCACCTGTTGCATCTCGTCGCTATCGCGCGCGCGGCCGGCGTGATCATCACGCTCGACGACTTCGATGCGCTCGCAGGCGTCGTGCCGCTGCTCGCGCGCGTCTACCCGAACGGACGCGCCGACGTGAACCAGTTCCATGCCGCGGGCGGCCTCAATTTCCTGATCGCGCAGCTGCTCGATGCGGGCCTCATGCACGGCGACGTGCTGACGATCAGCGGCCACGGCCTGTCGGACTATCGCAGGCATGCGCTGCTCGACGGCGAGCGCGCGCTCGGCTACGTAGCGGTCGCGGCCGCGAGCTACGATGAGACCGTCGTGCGTCCCGTCGCGAAACCGTTCCGCCCCGACGGGGGCCTGCGCGCTCTCGGCGGTAATCTCGGTCGCGCAGTGATCAAGGTGTCCGCGGTTCCGGCCGACCGCCAGATCGTCGAGGCGCCCGCGGTCGTGTTCGACGAGCAGGACGACATCAAGGCCGCGTTCGAACGCGGCGACCTCGATCGCGACTTCGTCGCCGTCGTCCGCTTTCAGGGGCCGCGCGCCAACGGCATGCCCGAACTGCACAAGCTCACACCCGTGCTCGGCGTGCTCCAGGATCGCGGTTTCAAGGTCGCGCTGGTGACCGATGGACGCATGTCCGGCGCGTCGGGCAAGATTCCCGCGGCGATCCATCTGACCCCCGAGGCCGCGAGCGGCGGCGCGATCTCGAAGCTCAGGAACGGCGATATGATTCGACTCGACGCGATCGCGGGAACGCTCGAAGTCATGCTCGACGCAGCGACGCTCGCGCAGCGCGAATGCGTGGGCTCGCAGACGCTCGCCGACCACCACAGCGGCCTCGGTCGCGAGCTGTTCTCCCTGTTCCGCGACCGCGTCGGCAGCGCCGACACCGGCGCGAGCATCTTCTCCGGAACCTGACATGACTGATACGATCGAATCAAAACAACGCGACGTCGAAATCACCCTGCGCCTCGCGCCGGTCGTGGCGGTCGTCGTGATCGACGATCTCGCGGCCGCGGTGCCGCTCGCACGTGCGCTCGTCGCCGGCGGCATCCCGGCGATCGAGATCACGCTGCGCACGCCGGTCGCGCTCGACGCGATTCGCGCGATCGT
>JBDTYX010000261.1:0-4013 GCA_040005435.1 Rudaea sp.
GCCGCAGAACGGATGCGACACCGAGCTGATGAACCCGACCTCGCCGCCGCCATCGGTAAACCGGTAGCGCTCGGCGACCTCGCCACGGTAGTTTGGATCGAGCGGCTCGAGCGGCCAGCGCGCCGCGATCTTCTCGATCAGCTCGGCGCTCGGCACGACGAGGTCGCCGCGCCAGTGATTCACGGTACCAACGTCCATGTATTCGATGAAGCGCACGATGTGGCCGCTGCCGCGGAAGCGCTCGACGAGCGCGATCGCATGCGCGTCGTTGACGCCGCGCATGACGACGCTGTTGAGCTTGATCTGGGTGAATCCGGCCCGCTCAGCGGCCGCAATGCCCGCGAGCACCTCGTCCACCTCGCCACGGCCACCCGACAGGCGCCGGAATGTCTCCGCGTCGAGCGTGTCGAGCGATACCGTGAGGCGCTGCAGGCCCGCGTCGCGCAGCGCCTGGGCAAACTTCGGCAGCAGGACACCATTCGTCGTCATCGCGATGTCTTCGACGCCCGCGATCGCCGCAAGTTTGGACACGAGCAGAGGCAACTCGCGACGCAGCAGCGGCTCACCCCCGGTGAGACGCAACTTGCGCACGCCGCGCGCGACGAACGCGCGGACGAGGCGTTCTATTTCCTCGAAGCGCAGGCGCTGGTCCTTGCTCAGGAATACGTAGTCCTGCGCGAATGTGTCCTCGGGCATGCAGTACGGGCAGCGGAAATTGCAGCGGTCGATCACCGAGATGCGCAGGTCATGCAGCACCCGTCCGCGCTGGTCGGCGGGAACGCTGGAAACGAGTTCGATCGGAATCGGGCTAGCCATGTTGCTCGCGGTCGGGAACGGGTTCGGCGCGTGCGATGCGCGGCGCCTGCAACTCATAGCGCGCGTCACGCCGCGCGATGCGATAGCCATGCGCCGCGATCGCCGCGGCATCGGCCTCGCTATTGTAGTGATAGATGAGCAGGCGCGCGCGCAGGTCCGGCGGATATTCGCGATCGAGATCGTCTACCCCGCTGTGGGAGGGGTTGCCGACGAGCCCGCAGTCGTGCGCCACGACTTCGCCATGTGCCGCATGCAGCGCGAGCATCTCCGGAATCGGTCGCGTGTCGCCGGTCCAGACGAAAGCGCGGCGCAGCGACAGCCCGAACGACGTGTTCGGCGCATGGTGTCGCGTCGGGAACACGTCGAACCACGCGCCTTCGTGCCAGAAGCCGCGCGAGACCGGAATGAGCTGGAACGCGTCCCAGAAATTCGCACCGCCTTCGGCGAGGACCTCGGGGTAGTCGGCGACGCGTGCCTGCAGGTAGGGCACGAGCGCAGCATTCGCGAAGATGCGCACGCGACCTTTGAGCGCCGCGTCGAAATAACAGCGGTAGAACAGGCGCTCGAGTCCGCCGACGTGGTCCATGTGGGTGTGGGTGATGTAGATCGCATGCGGCGCCGCGCCGTAGGCCGCCTCGTATCGGGTCAGCGTCTCCGGTCCGCAATCGATCAGCAGCAGCGGCGCGCCGGCGCGCTCGAGCACCGCGCCCGAAGATCCGAACTCGACGGCCTGCGCGGACCCCACGCCGAGGAAGCGCAGCGCCCAGCCCGATTCTTCGACCACGCCATGCTGATCCATCGCCACCCCGCTATCGGCCTGGCGCGCCGAGCGACGCCGACACGGCGGGGTTTGCGCTCGCCAATGCGTCGTCGTAGGACGCCACGAGCGGTTGCCATATCTCATGCTCGAACTTCGCTTCGCCTCTGCGCGCCGCGCCGAGCTTGACGAGGGACCTGCGCAGACGCGCGAGATTTTCCTGCTGCCAGCCGCGCTGCGGCGTGCGCAATTCCCCGCGGTCGAAGTCGATGAGCCACACCTCGCGTGGGTCGATCAGCACGTTGCCCGCATTCAGGTCGGCGTGATACGCGCCGGCCGCGTGCAACGGCGCGAGGCCCGCGCCGACGCGCCGCGCGAGCGTGGAATCGATGCCCTCGTGCGCCAGGCGCTGCGCCAGCGGCCACGCCTCGGGAATCACGCGGGTAATCAGGTCGGCCTGGTAGTACGCCCCACGGCGCCGATAGCGCGCGGCGACCGGGCGTGGCACGTTGAGGCCGCGCGCGAAGAGCGCGGCGAGCAGTCGATATTCGCTGAAGCCGCGCGTGCGCTCGGCGCCGGTCCACAGATAGCGTTCGCCCATGAAGCGCGCGACCATGCCGCCGCGGCGGTAGTGCCGCAACGCCCACTCGCCGAACGCGCTGCGTGCATAGGTGATGCCGCCGCGACCGCCACCGCCGCTTTGCGCCGAGCCCCGCGCGTGCCAGTAATCCGGCGCGAACCATTCGTTCGCGAACCTCGGCGCTTGTGCCACGGCCTGCGCATCGAACAGAATCGCGCCATCGTCCGTTGCCTGCAGCCGTGTCTCGATGGCGTCTGCTTCAGCCATGATCGAATCGGTCAATCACCTGTTTTCGTGTCGAAACGTCAGTGTAGCAAGCCCTCATGCCGGAAAACCCGTTTTCAGCTGAACGTCCGCCCGCGTCGATCTGCGTGCTGCGCACGTCGGCCCTGGGCGACGTCACCCACGTCGTTCCGCTAGTGCGCACGCTGCAGGCCGCGTGGCCGGAGACGAAGATCACCTGGATCGTCGGCAAGCTCGAGCAGCGGCTCGTCGGCGACGTCGCGGGCGTCGAATTCATCGTGTTCGACAAGGCGCGCGGCTGGCGTGCGTTGACGGCCCTTCGCCGCGCGCTCGCCGGACGGCGCTTCGATGTGCTTCTTCAGCTGCAGGTCGCGTTGCGCGCCAATCTCGCCGGCTCGCTCGTGCGTGCGCCAATGCGCATCGGCTACGACGCCGCGCGCTCGAGGGACCTGCATGGATTCTTCATCAACCGACGCATCGCCGCGCGCAGCGGCGAGCACGTGCTCGATGCGATCGCGAGTTTTCTCGAGCCGCTGGGCCTCCACCAGCACGAAGTCCGCTGGGACCTGCCGATCACGGATGCCGCGCACGCATTCGCCGCACAGCATCTTCCCGGAGACGCGCGCACGCTGCTGGTCAGCCCATGCTCGAGTCACCGCCTGCGCAACTGGCGCGTCGAGCGCTATGCCGCGGTGATCGATCACGCGCATGCGCAGGGCTGGCGCGTCGCCCTATGCGGCGGTCCGAGTGCATTCGAGCGTGGCTTCTGCGATGCGATCCTGCGTCAATGCGCGCGAATTCCAATCGACCTAGTCGGCAAGGACACGCTCAAGCAGTTCCTCGCGCTGTGCGCCCGCGCGCACCTCGTGCTGACGCCCGACTCGGGGCCGATGCACATGGCCAACGCGGTCGGTACCGCGGTCCTCGGGCTGCACGCGGCGAGCAATCCGCAGCGCTCGGGCCCCTACTCCGAGCGGCGCTGGTGCGTCGATCGCTACGACGCGGCCGCGCGCAAGTACCTCGGCCGGCCTGCGAGCGAGATCGCCTGGGGCACGAAAATAGAACACGAGGGCGTCATGGACCTCGTCGAGACCGACGCGGTGATCGAGCGCCTCGACACTTTCGCGGCGTCGCCGGGCGCGAGCGGCGTGAGCGCGGAACGGACCCGATTCGTCTAGGACTAGACGGCGCGGTAGTCTTGGTAGGACTTCTCTTCGACCAGCGTCGAGCCGAGCTTGAGATTGATCGCACGCTTGAATGCGGCGCGCTCGTCGTTGCGGAAATACACGGCACGCGCGAGCTCGATGAACTCCGCGTCGAACGCCTGCGCCCTTTCCTTGAGGCGGATGCGGTCCTCGATGTCCCACAACGTCTCGTTGACTGCCTTCAGTTGCGCGCGCTCGGCGACGATGTCGGTGCGCGCCGCGGGATGCGCATGCCAGGTCGCATTCAGCAGGTCGAGCTCGGTCCGCACATTGTGGCGCTTGGCTTCGTCCTTGATGTTCACGGCCTTGATCTCGAGGATCGTGATCTTGTCGATCAGCTCGCCAAACGAAACGGGGACGGACAGCTCGCTACTCAACGTGGATTCCCAAGGAGGCAATGGCGGAGAGGGTG
>JBDTYX010000262.1:0-3994 GCA_040005435.1 Rudaea sp.
GCCCGGCGGCCTGAGCTTTTGCGACGTCTCCGCGCACGGTCGCGGGATCGGGGGCCTGCGTGCAGGCCTGCAGCAGTGCGCCGACGATCAATATTGCGAGAGAGCGGGTGTTTGCGATTTTCACGGGTAGCTCCTGGACTGTTGGGGGGCACTGCTGCGACGCATGCGATCCGCGCCGCGGCAATTCAATCGGTGACGGTGATCTTGTTGACGACGTTGTGGACGCCGGGTGCATTCCAGGCCGAATGCGCCGCGAGTTCCCGCTCGGCGCGGCTCCGGACGCTGCCGCTGAGCGTGATCTCGCCTTCGTGGACGGCGACGGAAAGCTGCTCGCGATTCGGCCAGCTGCCTCTTTTCAAAGCCAGCTCGACGTCGGCCTTCAGCGACGCAGGCGCCGCCTTCACTCTTATCCGCAGGTCGTTGCTGACACCGGTGATGCCAGACAGATCTCGTAGGGCCTGCGCTGCGTCGGTGCGCTGATACTGCCAATCGACTTCGCCGGAAAGCGTGAGCCAGCCGCCTTGCACCTTGACCTTGACCGCGCCTGCAGGCACCGACGAAGTCCATTCGAGGACCTTCTTCGCGAGCTGTGCGATCTCGGAATCGCTGCGCTTTCCCAAGCCTGGCAATTTCACTTCGATGGCGTTGACGAGTCGGTTTACGCCGGAGACGCGCTGGGCAGCGCTTTCGGACCGCCATTTCTCGGCGAGGCTTTCGACGTCTCCGTCCAGCGAGACGACGCCGTCCTGGACATCCACGCCGATGTTGCAGGCTCTGACCGCGGGTTCCCATTTCAGCTCTGCAAGAACGTCGTCGCGGATTTGTGCATCGGTCTTCATGGACGTCGTACTCTCTTGGGAGGCTGCAACACACGGCGTACTGCGCGCGAGACCGGCCCGCAAGAAGCGATCGCGCAAGGTCGGCAAACAGGCGCCAAACGGCGAATCAGGTCGTAGTCGCCTGCGGCAGATCGAGCGTATGAATGACGAGCGTCGAATCGTCGGGGTCCGCCTTGCGCGTGAAACCGAGGTGCTCGGCGAGCGCTCGCATCCCCACGTTGTCTGCTGCATCGAGCGAGTACATCGAACGGATGCCGCGACGCCGCGCGACCTCGACCAGGTGGTGCATGAGCAGCGTGGCCAGACCCTTGTCGTGCCACTCGTCGCTGACGGTCACCGCGCATTCGCAGCTCAACCCGTCGCTTCGCGCGCTGTAGCGGCTGACGCCGAGAAAATCGCCGTCCTCTGCGCCCACTGCAACGAAAGCGGCTTCGCTGGCGTGGTCTATGTGCACGAGTTGCTTGAGCAGCGCCGGACTGGCGCCCGTCATGCCACCCAGGAAGCGGAATCGACGCGATTCGGGCGTCAGCGCCTCGATGAACCGGCGCTCCCGTTCCGCATCTTCATCGCGAATAGGCCGGATGAGCACGCTCGTGCCGTCGCGCAGCGTCTCCGTCCATTGCATGTCCACGGCGCTTTGCACCGCGGCGGGCGGGATCGCCTGGACGATCGCGGATTGCGGTTCGATGGCCGACATGGTTTTCCCCTGCATTACTGGTGGTGAGGTGAACGTGCGCACGAGGCCGAGCAGCCCACAAGCACTATGTTCGAAGGCGGCGACGGCATCCGTTCGTTGGCGTACATAGCGACGAAGTCTCGACCCCGCTGCAGCGTGCCCGCGGCGGAGCCGCGCCTACGCAAGCGCCCGGCACGACCCAGCAAGTCATTCGAAACTCTCGCCGTCTCCCTCGTCCGTCGCGAAGCCAGCAATGCTAAAGAGTCTCCTGCTGAACCTGGTGTACGGTAGCGGACATAGGAGTACAGTAGCGCAGGGTCTGGGCGATCCAATATCTCGCCACCGCGGCGATCGATGCCAACCCAGCCCTAAAAGGAGGGATACGTGCCTATCGCTCTGAATTTCAACGACAACAGCCTGCTCGCGGCGCTGCCGCAGGACGTGCTGGCGCGCTGGAGGCCTTTCATCAAGCCGGTCGATCTGCCGCTCGGCAAGATCCTCTACGAGTCCGGCGGCAAAATGGCGAACGTCTATTTCCCCACGACGGCGATCGTCTCGCTGCTCTACGTGATGGAGAACGGCGCGTCGGCCGAGATCGCCGTCGTGGGACACGAAGGAATCGTTGGTGTTTCGCTGTTCATGGGCGGCGGATCGACGCCGAGTCGCGCGGTCGTGCAGAGCGCGGGACAGGGGTATCGCCTGAAGGCGGAAGTGATGATGCAGGAGTTCAACCGGGCGGGGCCGGTCCTGCATCTGCTGCTGCGCTACACGCAGGCGCTGATCACGCAAATGGCGCAGACGGCGGCATGCAACCGGCACCACGATCTCGACCAGCAGCTGTGCCGGTGGCTATTGCTGAGCCTCGACCGGTTGGTCGGGAACGAACTCGTCATGACCCAGGAGCTCATCTCGAACATGCTCGGCGTACGCCGCGAGGGCGTCACGAAGGCGGCCGGCGAACTGCACAAGGCCGGCCTGATTGAATATCGGCGCGGACGGATCACGGTCCTGGATCGGCCGGCGTTGGAAGCGCGAAGCTGCGAGTGCTATGAAGTCGTCAAGAAGGAGTACGCCCGTTTGCTGCCGGTCGAGCTCGCTATTTGAGACCTGTCGCAATGTGCGCTGACAGACAGTGCGTCGAGTCGGGATTCCACAAACTCTGCTCGGAGGCGTGAGCGCCAGCCGGCGCTGGCGTGCCTCGACTACGCACTCAGCAAAGGCCGGGAATCATGCGTCGCGCCGAAAATGGACTCGTGGCGATGTTGCCGCGCCCCGACCGGTTGCGCTTTCTCGAGCATTGCGAGCCGGTGGAATTGACATCGACGCAGGTTCTCAGCGAGCGCGGCGACGCGACGCGCCATGCCTACTTCCCGGTTGATGCATTCATCTCGCAAGAGACGCAGATCGACGAACACTCGAGCATCGAGGTCGGCCTCGTGGGGCGCGAGGGGATGTTCGGAATCGAGTTGGCATTTGGCGGGACATTCGCGCCGGCACGCGCAATGACGCAAGGCGCTGGCAGCAGCTGGCGCGTCGGTGCGGCGGCATTGAAGCGCGAGTTGTCGACGAGCGCGCCGCTGCGCTACTTCTTGAACCAATACGTATGCGTACGCATTGCGCAGACGATGCGCACATCGGCATGCACGCGATTCCATGTCATCGATGCGCGGCTCGCGCGCTGGTTGCTCATGAGCCAGGACAGGGCGCATACCGACCATTTCCGCATCACCCATGAAGTCCTCGCCCGACTGCTGGGCGTGCGCCGCGTCGGCATCAGCGTGGCGGCGGCCATCCTGCAGAACAACGGCTACATCAAATACAGCCGCGGCGATCTCGCGGTGACCGATCGCGCCGGTCTCGAACGCATCGCCTGCAGTTGCTACGCATCCGATCTGAACATCTACAACGGCTATTTCAAGCATGGGCGAATCCGAAATGGCGAACCCTGACGCTAAGCGCATGCTTCCGGCCTGCTGCACCGGAATACTGGGCTGCGTGTTGTAGTATTGGGATGTTCGACTACCCAGTCGAGACGGCGCGATCAACGACGGGACGAAAAAGCGATGACCACGAAAACGGAAACGCTCGACGGCGAATTCTTGGCTCGACAAGGAAGCCGGCTTCTGAAACTGCGCGACGATTTGATGAAGACCGTGCAAGCAACGCAACGGGAGGAGACCGAGATAAACGAGCAATCGCTTGGCGATGCGCATGAGCATGAAGACGATGCACAAAAGCTCGCACTTCTGGAGATAGATGGCAATCTGGAGAAACGCAATAACCAGCGACTCGTGTTGGTCGAACGTGCGCTCAAGAAGATTGACGACGGCACCTACGGCGTTTCCGATGTCAGTGGAAAGCCAATCTCCAAAGCGCGCCTCGAGGCCATACCCGAAGCGATTCGCACGCTGGAAGAGGAAGCAGCGGCCGAAAACGGCCGCTAGCGGAGCGCGAGATCTCGCGAAGCGGCCGATCCTGG
>JBDTYX010000083.1:0-13537 GCA_040005435.1 Rudaea sp.
GGCCGTTCGCGTATCGCGCGCGCGGCATGATGGCGACCGTCGGCCACCTCAAGGGGGTCGCGCAGATCTATGGGGTCCGACTGAGCGGCCTGCCCGCCTGGATGCTCTGGCGCGCCTACTACCTGAGCCAGGTGCCGACGTTCGGACGCAAGGTGCGCATCTTCGTCGAATGGACCTGGGGCATGTTCTTTCCGCCGGACATCACGCATTTCCGCTTCACCCGCAGCCACGAGCTACTGCAGAGCGACGTCGTCGGCAGGATGCCTGGTCAGTGAGCACGTCCGCGGCCGCACGGGCCTCGAAGCGCGAAGCCAGCATTGCGCAAAAAGCCCGCAGGACGCAGTATCTTGCGTTCACGTCCCCGCCATCGACCGAGCGATCCGCGCCCGCGGGTCGCAGTGCCGCGGATCGCTGAGGAATCGAGCATGGCTGCGCGCGGCAAACGCACGACGACGAAGTCGATCAACCTCGCCCTGCAGGGCGGCGGCGCGCATGGCGCGTTCGCCTGGGGCGCGATCGATACGCTGCTCAAGGACGGACGCGTCGATATCGAGGCGATCAGCGCGACGAGCGCGGGCGCGATGAACGCGGTCGTGCTCGCCGACGCGCTCGCAGCGGGCGACCGCGAGCATGCTCGCGAACGCCTGCACGCGTTCTGGCGCGCGATCGCCGAGGCCGGGGCGAAATACAACCCGGTGCAGCCGCTGCAGGACTGGACGGGCCGCCCGCTGCCGGTCGAGCAGTCGCCGTTCTACTGGATGTTCGACACGATGATTCGCGTGTTCTCGCCGTATCAACTCAATCCGTTCAACTTTAATCCGCTGCGCGACGTGCTCAACGCGCAGATCGACTTCGCGCGGTTGCGGCGCACGCGCGGCGTCGACGTGCACCTCTGCGCGACCAACGTCGAGACCGGCAAGGTGCGCATCTTCAAGCGCAGCGAAATCACGGCCGACCATGTGCTCGCCTCCGCCTGCCTGCCGACCCTCTTCCAGACGATCGAGATCGACGGCGCGCACTACTGGGATGGCGGCTACATCGGCAATCCCGCGATCTTCCCGCTGATCTACGGCTCGAAGAGCTGCGACGTCGTGATCGTGCACATCAACCCGATCGTGCGCCCCGGCGTGCCCACGACCGCACCGGAAATTCTCAATCGCGTCAACGAGATCAGCTTCAATTCCTCACTGATGCGCGAGATGCGCGCGATCGCGTTCGTAACGCGCCTGATCGCGCAGAAGAAGCTCAAGGCCTCGGAGATGAAGCAGATGCTGATCCACTCGATCCGCGATGACGAGGCGATGACGACGCACTCGATCGCATCGAAGCTCAGTCCCGACTGGCAGTTTCTGTGCGCGCTGAAGGAGAGCGGCGCCGCCGTCACGTCGCGCTGGCTCGACAAGAATTTCGCTGCGCTCGGCAAGCGCTCGACGGTCGATCTCGACGCGGAGTTCCTGTGAGATCGCAGGCGCGCTGCTACGCCGGGCAGGTTGGACCTTCCGCCGCGTGGCCAGGCGCATGCTCGTCGGTCGCGCCCTCGGAACGACGATCGACCGTCGCGCGAGCCGTCCCGTCGCCGCACGCCTTCGCTCCGGCTGATGGTGGCCCACGATGAACACGCGTGATGCCGTCAACGCGGGTGCGCTGCTCGCGGTCGCGGGCGCGATGATCGCCGCGGTCGCGATGAGCGTGCGTCAGGAGGGCCCCGGCGCTGGCGAACGCGAGCGCTGCTACGGCATCGCGCGCGCGGGCAGCAACGACTGCGCGAACGCGGTGCACTCGTGCGCCAAGCAGGCGCCGGCCGACGCAGACGCGCGCGAGTGGGTCGCCGTTCCGCGCGGCACCTGCCTGCGCCTCGCTGGTGCAAAGCTCGACGAGCAGGCGCCGTGAACGCGCGGCTCGCGCGCTGGCGCGGGCTGTGGCTGGGCGATGCGACGCCGCTGCCGCGCGTCGCCGCCGAGATCGCGCAGAGCCAGCGCGAATCCGAACGCTGGGTGAGCATCGCACAGATCGTCGTGATTGCCGCCGCCGCGCTCGCGTATGCGTTCACGCCGCGCGGCTTCAGTCCCGACGCGCCGATCGCCGCGCTTCCGCTCGGCATCTTCGCGATGATCCTGCTGATCGCGCTGCGCGCGTGGTTCGCGTACAGCGACCAGCTGACGAACGGCGTACTCGCGGCGTCGGTCGTCGCCGAGATGGTCGTGATGCTCGGCATGTTGTGGGGCTTCGCGCCGCAGTACGAGACGACGCTCGCGATCGCACTCAAGAACGCGCTGTTCGTCGCGATCTTCGTGCTGATCGCGCTGCGCGCGCTGCGCTTCGAGCCCGCATGGGTGTGGCTGTCGGGGCTCACGGCCGCGTTCGGCTGGAGCCTGCTCGCCTACTTCGCCTGGCGCGAGGCCGGCCCCGCCGGGCAGACGATGGATTTCGTCGTCGCCGCGACGAGCTCGCGCATCGACCCGCATGACGAGGTGATTCGCGTGGCGGCGATCGTCATCGTGACCGCCGTACTCGCGACCGCGCTCACGCGCGCGCGCCTCACGCTCGCACGCGCGGTCGCGGCAGGCCAGTCCGCCGACGCGCTGGCATTGTTCTTCGACAGTGAAGTCGCAGATCGGATCATGACGACCGACCTCGCGCCGATGGCCGGCCAGAGCGTGCTGCGCGACGCCGCGATCATGTTCACCGATCTGCGCGGCTTCACGACGGCGTCGGCGAAGCTCACGCCGGCCGAGTTGATCGCATTGATCGGCGAATACCAGAACGTCGTGCTGCCGGTCGTGCGCGCGCACGGCGGCAACATCGACAAGTTCATGGGCGACGGCATCCTCGCGAGTTTCGGCGCCGTGCGCGCCTCATCGACCTACGCGGCCGATGCGCTGCGCTGCACCGAAGCGATCCTTGCGACATCGCGCAAGTGGGCCAGCGATCGCGCGCTGCGCGGCCAACCCGCGCTCGGCATCGGCATCGGCGTCGCGCTCGGCCCGCTCGTGATCGGCATCGTCGGCGTGGGCGATCGTCTCGAGTACACGGTAATCGGCGAAACGGTCAACCTCGCGGCCAAGCTCGAGAAACACAACAAGGCGGAGAATGCCGCGGCGTGCGCCCCGCAGAGTCTGGTCGCGCTCGCGCGTTCGCAGGATCCCGCACTGGTCGCCGACGGATTCGAACTGCGCGCGCAGCGCGCGGTCGCCGGCACCGCCGGCCTCCTCGACCTCGCGGTTTGGGCCGCTTCGCCGGCCTGACCCAACACTGCAACGACGCGACCGTCCGGCGCGCGTGCGAATTGGCTATCATGGCGCCAATCGGACCCCGGGCACCGGTCCGCGACCTCCGCCTGCCACCCGCCGCCGTCACTGCGAGACCCCAAATGCCGCCCGAGAGCGACGCCGCGAGTTCGACGATCGACTTCACCAAGCTGGCTGAATACCGCGCCTACCTCGAACGCATCGCGCAACTCGAGTTGCGCGACCGCAGCCTCGCCGAAGATTGCGTCTCCGACGTGCTGACCCAGGCCTACGAGCGACGCGCGAGTTTCGAAGGACGCAGCTCGCTCAAGACCTGGCTCACCGCGATCCTCAAAAATCGCATCGTCGACCTGCTGCGCAAGCAGTGGCGCGAGCAGCCGCTCGACGAACCAGGCGAAGAAGGCGACGATGCGCTCGAGCGACTCTTCGACAGCGCAGGTCACTACGTCAACAAGCCGCACGACGCGGGCGACCCCGCGGATCTCGCCCAGCAGGACGATTTCCTCGCCGCGGTCCAGCGCTGCGTCGACCGGTTGCCGAAACGCACCGGCCAGCTGTTCGTGATGCGCGAGGTGTTCGGTAGCGACACCGCAGAGCTGTGTAAGGATCTACAGATCACCGCGTCCAATGTCTGGGTACAACTCTATCGGGCGCGCATGATGCTGCGGACCTGTCTCGAACAAGGCGGATTTGGCCGTGCGCGGACTGGCTAGGAACAAGATGCTTCGGATCAACTGCCAACAAGCGTCGCGGCTGCTTTCGCAGGCCGAAGACGAGGCGCTGCCGCTCGGCAGGCGCCTGCGCCTGCGCCTGCACCTCGTCTACTGCGACGCATGCCGTACCGTATCGCGGCAATTGACGAGCCTGCGCCTTGCGATGCGCGCGTGGCGCGATCGCTCCTGAGTCTGCGCTCCCCGCAAAAGTCCGGAGCATCGAAGCGGCGCTCAATCGCTAGACGCGGCAGGACCATCTCGAAGTCATAGGCTCCGGCTCGGGAACGGCCGCTGCGTGGTTGAACCATTGCATAAACCACAACAAGATGGAGTTGCTCAACGCGCAGAGAGCCACTCGTGGATCGCAGTGGGTACCTCGCGTTGCGCGCGTCCCGATACATAGATGCCGATGTGGCCGCCGCGGAACGCAAGCTCGGTGTAGTCGTCGTTGCCGGTGCGTCCGCGCAACGCACGCGAAGCCGCCGGCGGCACGAGATGGTCCTGCTCGGCGAAGATGTTGAGCACGGGCGCGCCGATGTTGCGCAGGTCGACCGACTCGCGCCCGATCTTGAGCCCGCCCAGCATGAGCTTGTTGCCCTGGTAGAAATCCTTGATGAACTGGCGAAACGCCGCACCGGCCTGGTCGGGGCTGTCGAAGATCCACTTTTCCATGCGCAGGAAATTCGTAAGCTCGGCCTTGTCGTCGAGGATATCGACGAGTCCAATGTACTTCTGCTGGTTCAGCCGCACGGGCTTCAGCATGAGATAACACCAGTTCATGAGATCCGCCGGCACGTTGCCGAGCGTATCGACGAACAGGTCGACGTCGAGATTGCGCACCCAGCGCGCGAGCATGTTGTCCGGCGTGTGGAAATCGACCGGCGTCACCATCGTGATGAGGTTGCGGATCTTCTCAGGATAGATCGAGGCGAAGCACAGGCTGAACGCGCCGCCCTGGCAGATGCCGAGCAGGTTGATCTTCGCAGCCTTGCTGCGCTTCGCCACCGCCTCGACGCAGCGACGGATGTAGCCGTTGATGTAGTCGTCGAGCGTGAGATATTTGTCGGAAAAATCCGGGTAGCCCCAATCGATCAGATAGACGTCCTCGCCGAGCGCGAGCAGATTCTTGACGAGCGAGCGGTCATCCTGCAGATCGACCATGTACGGCCGATTGACGAGCGCGTAGGCGATCAAAATCGGCGTCTTCGCAGTGGGCCGGCTCTTGCCCTTGAATCGATAGAGCACGAGCTTGTCCTCGCGATAGACCTCCTCCTTCTCGGTCGCGCCGTATTCGACTTCGCCGAGTTCACGCAGCGTCTTCATGCCTGCCGCGAGTTTCTGCTGAAACTTCGCGGCCTCCTCGATCGCCTTCTGCGGCGAGATGCGGACCGGATTCATTTGCTGCTCCTACGCTTCCCCGACCTTTTTCTCGAGGACGCCGATTTGTACGACCCGACGAACTGCGCGGCGACCGATTTGAGGCGGCCGGGTTTCGTCGAGCGATCGACGCGCTTGCGCATCGCGTCGATCGCGTCGCCGAACGACGTTGGCCGCGCCGCCGGCGCGCTATCTTGCTCCACCAGCGCGATCTTGGCTCGGGCGCGGCGTTGGGCACGCCGGTCCTTGGTCTTGCGCTGCACGGAGCGCGGCCGCGCTGACGCGGCGCTGGCGCGTTTGCCCGCGCGCGCGGGTTTGCGCTTGGCGTCCACCGGCACGATGGGTGCCGCAGGCACGGCCTCCGCGGCGGCGCGCGCGGCCTTCGCCCCGACGCGCTTCGCGCTCGCCTTCTTCGCCTTCGATCTGGCCTTGCCTGCGCGAACGGTTGCATCTGCGGCTGGCGACTTCGCCTTGCTCGGCGCGGCCTTGTCCTTAGCCGGCGCGGCGTTTGCGTCGAGGCGCAATGCCTCGAGCGCGGAATTCAGGCGTGCGACCTCGGTACGCAGCACCTCGACCTCGGCCTCGAGATCGGCGATCGCGCCCGAGCCGCGCTGGCTGTCGCGAAATTCGCGGCGCAGGTCGTGCAGCCGCTGATGCACGCTATCGAGTTCGCTGCGCGTCGGCATGCCGAGGTCGGTGCCGACGCGTTCCACCTCGGCCTGGATCTGCGCGCGCAGGCGCATCTGCGCATTCGCAAGCTCGCCGTAGGCCTTGCCGAATTCGTCGGACAGGGCGATCTCGGCATACGCTTCTTCCGCAGCGTCGACCCAGAGATCGTAGAGTGCGCGTGGCGAGTCGATCGTGCGTCCGGGCTCGGAATGCTCTGCGAGTTTGCCTTCCATGAGTTCGAGGCCGCGCTGGCTTGCCTTGAGCAGCAGCGCGTTGTAGCCGCGCAGCGCGTTCTGGTAGCCGATGAATGCGAGCGCGCTGCGCTGGTAGTGTTCCTGGTGTTCGCGCCCGAGGCCGAATGCCGGCATGCGCAGCCACGACAGGTTCTGCTCGCGAAACTGCTCGAGGAACGGCGCGAACGACGAGGGCAAATCGCCGAATCCCTTCGCACCCTGGCCAGCGATGTCGCGGATCGCCTGCAAGAATGGATTGGCCGACATCGCATCCATGCCCGGCATCGACAACCCGGGCATCGCGCCCATGCCGCCGCGCATCGCGTCGAGCCAGGCCTGCGCGGGGTTGCCGCCGGCCGCGCCCATCGCGTCGCTGCCGAGGCCACCAAGCATCGACTTGAGCATGCCGACGTAGGCCTTGCCGCCCTCGAGCATGCGCTCGACGGTATCGCCTGCACCGCCCGCGGCACCCTTGGCGCCGAACATGCGCGACCATTGCTCGAAACCTTCCGGCCAGCCCGCCGCGGGCGCGGGCGGCGCACCGAACGCACCACCGGACATGCCCGGTGGCATCGCCCCGAACGCAGCGCCGAACATCCCCGCCGGCATCGCCCCGAACGGCGTCGAGAACGCGGGCGCTGGCTGCGCGGCGCCCGGCATTTTCTGCAGCATGTCCGACCACGCGCCGAGGTACTGGCGCTGCAGCGCTTCCCAATCCTTGACCCATTCGTTGAGGGGCTTGCTGTCGCTCATGCGTGCGTCTCCGGGTGAGCCAATGATGCTAACACGCGCCTCGCGCGGGGCAAAAAACGGACACAAAAAAGGCGGGCCGAAGCCCGCCTTTGCGTACGCTGCGATTGCCCGATCAGGCAGCCGGCACTTCCTCGTCGACGGCCTTCATCGAGAGGCGAATGCGGCCCTGCTTGTCGACTTCGAGCACCTTCACCTTGACGATGTCGCCTTCCTTGAGCTTGTCGGAAACCTTCTCGACACGCTCGTTGGATATCTGCGAGACGTGGACGAGTCCGTCCTTGCCCGGCAGGATCGTGACGAACGCGCCGAAGTCCATGAGCTTGGCGACCTTGCCCTCGTAGATGCGGCCCGGCTCGACGTCGGAGACGATCTGCTCGATACGCGCTTTCGCGGCCTCGGCAGCCTCACGATTGACCGACGCGATGACGATCGTACCGTCGTCGCTGATGTCGATCGTCGCACCTGTCTCCTCGGTTATCGCGCGGATCGTCGTGCCGCCCTTGCCGATGACCTCGCGGATCTTGTCCGGATGGATCTTCATCGTCATGAGGCGCGGTGCGAATTCGCTCATCTCCGTGCGCGAGGTCGAGAGGACCTTCGCCATCTCGCCGAGGATGTGCAGGCGACCCTGCTTGGCTTGGGCCAGCGCTGCCTTCATGATCTCTTCGGTGATGCCGTCGATCTTGATGTCCATCTGCAACGCGCTGATGCCATCCGCCGAACCGGCGACCTTGAAGTCCATGTCGCCGAGGTGATCCTCGTCGCCGAGGATGTCGGACAGGACGACGAAATTGTCGCCTTCCTTGACGAGGCCCATCGCGATGCCCGCGACCGGGGACTTGAGCGGCACGCCAGCATCCATCATCGCGAGCGACGATCCGCAGACCGAGGCCATCGATGACGAACCGTTGGATTCGGTGATCTCCGAGACGACGCGTACGACGTAGGGGAACGCCTCTATCGTCGGCTTGACGGCCTGCACGCCGCGCTTGGCGAGGCGGCCGTGGCCGATCTCACGACGCTTCGGCGCGCCGAAGCGGCCGGCCTCACCCACCGAAAACGGCGGGAAGTTGTAGTGGAACAGGAACGGATCCTTCGACTCGCCTTCCGGCGCATCGATGATCTGCCCGTCGCGCGCGGTGCCGAGCGTCACGACGACGAGCGCCTGCGTCTCGCCGCGCGTGAACAGCGCGGAGCCATGCGTACGCGGCAGCACGCCGACGCGCACGCTGATCGGACGCACGTCGTCGAGCTTGCGGCCGTCGATGCGCACCTTCGTGTCGAGCACGCTGTCGCGCAGCGTGCGGTATTCGAGTTCGCCGAATTCCTTGCCGAGGTCGGCGGCGACCCACTTCTCGGCCTCCGCGCGACCGGCGAGGGTCTGCATGACGTCGGCCTTGATCGCCGAGATCGCGTCGCGGCGCTGCAGCTTGTCGCGCACTCCGAACGCCTCGACGAGCTTGCCGCCGACCGCTTCCTTGAGCGAGCCGATCATCGACTCGTTTTTGGTCGGCGCGGTCCACGACGACGGCTTGGTGCCGACCTCGACGGTCAGCTCGTTGATCGCGTTGATGACCTTCTGCAGCTCGCGGTGGCCGAACGTCACGGCGCCGAGCATCACTTCTTCCGAGAGGAGCTTGGCTTCGGATTCGACCATCAGCACCGCGTTCGCGGTACCGGCGACGATGAGGTCGAGGTCGGACGACTGCAGCTCGGTCTTGGTCGGGTTGAGCACGTACTTGCCGTTGATGTAGCCGACGCGCGCAGCACCGATCGGGCCCTTAAACGGGATACCGGCCAGCGAAAGCGCCGCGGAGGCACCGATCATCGCCGGCACGTCGCCGTCGACTTCGGGGTTGAGCGAAACGACCTGCGCGATGACCTGCACTTCGTTCTTGTACTCTTCCGGGAATAGCGGTCGCACCGGACGGTCGATCAGACGCGAGGTCAGCGTCTCCTTCTCGGTCGGACGGCCTTCGCGCTTGAAGAATCCGCCCGGGATGCGGCCAGCCGAGTAGAACTTCTCGACGTAGTCAACGGTGAGCGGGAAAAAATCCTGGCCTTCGCGTCCCTTCGACGCGGCGACGGCGGTGACGAGGACGACGGTGCCGTCGACCGACACCATGACCGCGCCGGACGCCTGGCGGGCGACTTCGCCCGTCTCGAGCGTGACCTGATGATTTCCGTACTGGAACGACTTGGTTACTTTCGCCACGTTGTGGCTCCTAGGATGTGATGTGCGCCGCGAGAGCGCAGGCTCAGGTGAAAAAGGCGACCACGAATGGCCGCTCCGTGATTTCTGCGACCCGCGGAAAACCTCCGCGGGCACGCGGCAACTACCTGCGGATGCCGAGGCGTTCGATCAGGGTCTTGTAGCGGTCGACGTCCGTCGTCTTGAGGTAGTTCAGCAGACTGCGACGCTGGTTGACCATCTTGAGCAGGCCGCGACGCGAATGATGATCCTTGTCGTGGTCGGCGAAATGCTTTGACAGGTGCTCGATACGCGCAGAGAGCAATGCGATCTGCACTTCCGGCGAGCCGGTATCGTTGGGCGCGCGGCGATAGTCCGCAATGACTTTGCTGGTGGTTTCTACGGAGAGAGACATGCTGGATGGCCTTTGCTGAAACGTACGGCGCGGATCAGCCAGGTGCCGGTCGGGCCGGCGAGCGCAATCCGCGTCAGGAAAACCCGGGCGTTCGCGAGGAACGAGCCGGAGGGAAATAAAGCCACCTATTGTAACCGGTTTCCTCGCAAAAAGGAGTATCCGAAACTGCCCAGCGAACCTGCCGAGGCGCGCGAGGCGGCCTGCGCCCATCACGCGATCTTGCTTGCAGAACGCATTTTAAGACTCTGTATCGGAAGGCTTTATATCAGCTCCTGCAAAGCCTGAGTTCCCCGCATTGAAGCCGCGCAGCACCCGAACGACGCCGTCGGCATCGATTTCCACGAGCGCGACGAGGCGACCCTGAGTATCGACCGCTGCAGCGCAGTCATGCGCACCCTCCCCGGGCCGCGCAATCGGCCGGCCCTGACGCAGCGCAATCGACTGCTCGCTCGTGAGCGCGATGCGAAACAGCCCCGCGAGGCCACGTTCGAGCGGCAGCAGCAGCCGATCGAGCGCGACGAGCCCATCGTTGGCAATGCGCGCCTCGAGGTCGGCCAGTCGGTGCATCGGCTCGGCGCGAAACGGATCGACCCAGATCCGGCGCAGCGCGGTCAGGTGGGCACCGCAGCCGAGGCTCTCGCCGAGGTCACGAACGAGGCTGCGCACGTAAGTCCCGGACCCGCACTCGACGTGCAGCCGCAGCGCCTGTCCCGCGTGCTCGACGAGATCGAGGCGGAAGACCTCGACCTCGCGCGTCGGCGCCTGCACGTCCTCGCCGCGACGCGCGCGCTTGTAGAGCGGCACGCCGCCCTGCTTGAGTGCCGAGTAGATCGGGGCGGTCTGGCGGATGCGTCCGCGCAGGGCGGCGAGCGCAGCCTCGAGCGTCGCGTCGTCGAAGGCGGCCACGGGGCGCGAGAGAAGCGTCTCGCCCTCGGCATCGCAGGTCGTCGTCGTGATGCCGAGCCGACATTCGGCCGAGTAGGCCTTGGCCGACCCGAGCAGGTAGCCCGCGATCTTCGTCGCCTCGCCGAAGCAGACCGGCAGCAGCCCGGTGGCGAGTGGATCGAGACTGCCGGTATGGCCGGCCTTGTTCGCTTGGAACAGGTGCCGCACCTTCTGCAACGCCTGGTTCGAACTCAGTCCCGGCGGCTTGTCGAGCAGCAGAATTCCGCTTATGTCGCGATACTCAGGCTTGGCCACGACAGTAGAACCCGCGCGTGCGCCGGCTTTCAGGCGTCGCCGCGCAGCAACGCTTCGATGCGTTCGCCGCGATCGACCGAGTCGTCGTACTTGAAGCGCAGCTCGGGCACGCGGCGCACGCTCATCGCGCGCGACAGGTCGCGACGGAATTCCTTGGCAAGCTCGTTGAGCGCCTTGACGCCGGCGACCGCCTGATCGGGCAGCAGCGCCGTGACGAACACGGTCGCAAAGTCGAAATCGCGCGTGACCTCAACCTCGGAAACGCTCATTGATGGCAACGCGTTGTCGCGCACCGCCTCGTGGACCATCGTGCCGATGAGGCGGCGCAGTTCCGCGGAGAGTCGGTCGGAGCGCGTGAACGATCGGGAAGGCATGGGTCAGGGTCTCCGGTTCTGGGCGGCGCCGTTGCCGTCGCCGAGGTGGCGCATGAAGAAATTCGCCATGACGCGATAGGCGGCCTGCGACTCGGGCATCTCGGGATCGGAAAAGAACGAATGCCACATCCCTTCCCAGACGTGCACTTCGGTCGACACGCCTGCGGCGGTCAGCAACTCGTCGCTGCGCAGCAGCGCGCTCATCGCGAAGTCGCGCGTTCCCGAGATCAGCAGCGTCGGCGGGAATTTCGCGAGCACGGCAGCCGACGCACCCGGCATCACGAGCGGATCATCGACGCTGGCGCCCTTGAAGTACGGCAGCATCGCGAGGCGCATCGGGGATGCAGGCACCGTATCGCCCATCAGCAGCGAAGCGACGTACGCAGAGTCGCCGTCCATGTCGACGAGCCCCGCGCAGAAGATGCCGATCGCACCAGGCGCGGGCAATTTCCTGCTCGCGATCCAGGCGACCGCCTCGGCCGTCAGCACGCCGCCGGCCGAGCAGCCGTAGATGCCGATGTCCTGTGCTCGATGGTGCTCGAGCAGCGCACGATAGACCTTCTCGACGTCCTCGCTCGCCGCGGGGAACGTGTTCTCCGGGCCCTGTCGGTAGTCGACCGATATCACCTTGATCTTCGCGAGATTCGCGACCGGAATCGACTCGACGAGGCCACCGCTACCGGCGCCCCAGAGAAAACCGCCACCGTGCAGGTTGATCAGGATGCGTTTGTTGTCCGTCTGCGCGAGCGGCGACACGACGTCGACCGGCACGCCGCCGATCTTCGAAGCCTTCACGTCGACCGGATAGAGCTTGCGCATGCGCTCGGCGCGGGAATCGTTCATGTCGCCGTAAAACTTGCGACTCGCAGCGATCGGTCCGAAGATGTCCGGCGATTTCCTGCCGTCCGCGAGGACCTGCTGGAAACGCGCGAGCGCCTCTGGCGAGACGAATGCCGAGAACGGGAAACGTCCGCCCGGACTCGTCACCGCGCCGTCGGCCGCGACGACGGGCCGCGCATCCTCGGCGTATGCATTCGCGGCGAGCGACGCCGCGAACACGACCAGCACGATTCCGAGCCGACGCAAGATCATCTGCCTGCTCCCGCGTGGCGCGCCGCCGTCACAGCGTGCGCGCGACTTCGATGCGTTCGAAACACTCGATCTGGTCGCCCGGCTTGACGTCGTTGTATTGCTTTACGCCGATGCCGCATTCGACGCCGTTGCGCACTTCGTCGACGTTCTCCTTGAAGCGGCGCAGCGATTCGAGCTCACCCTGGTAGATCACGGTGTTGTCGCGCAGCACGCGGATAGGCTTGTTGCGCTTGACCGTACCCTCGATGATCATGCAGCCCGCGATCGCGCCGAACTTCGACGAGCGGAACACATCGCGCACCTGTGCGACGCCGATGATCTCCTCGCGGATTTCGACGCCGAGCAGACCCGACGCGACCTGCTTCACCTGGTCGATGACGTCGTAGATGATCGAGAAGTAGCGCAGGTCGAGACCGTTGCTCTCGATGATCCGACGCGCCGATGCGTCCGCGCGGACGTTGAAGCCGATGATCACTGCCTTCGATGCCGCCGCGAGCGTCGCGTCGGACTCGGTAATGCCGCCGACGCCCGACGAGATCACGTTGATCTTGATCTGCTCGTTGCCGACCTTGGTCAGCGAGTCGCGCAGCGCTTCGGCCGAACCCTGCACGTCGGCCTTGACGACGAGATTGAGCGTCTGCTGCGCTTCGCCCTGGCCCATCTGCGCCATGACGTCTTCCATGCGGTTGCCGGCCTGACGGATCAGACGCGCATCGCGACGCTTGTGCTGGCGTTCCTGCGCGACGTCCTTCGCGAGGCGTTCGTCCTGCACGACGATGAAGTCGTCGCCAGCCTCGGGCACGCCCGAGAGGCCGAGCAGCTGCACCGGAATGGACGGGCCCGCGGAGTCGACCGGGCCACCGGCCTCGTCGAACAGCGCACGGACGCGGCCGTACTCGACGCCGCAGACGATGAAGTCGCCTTTGCGCAACGTGCCCTGCTGGACGAGGATGGTCGCGATCGGGCCGCGACCCTTGTCGAGGCTCGACTCGACGACGACGCCGGTCGCGCGGCCGTCGACGACAGCCGTCAGCTCCATTACTTCGGCCTGCAGCAGGATCGCGTCGAGCAGGTCGTCGACACCGTCACCGGTGCGCGCCGATACCGGCACGATGCGCACGTCGCCGCCCCACTCCTCGGGCACGACCTCATGCTGCACGAGACCCTGCTTGACCTGATCGGGATTCGCCTCGGGCTTGTCCATTTTGTTCATCGCGACGATCAGCGGCACTTTTGCGGCGCGCGCGTGGTTGATTGCCTCGACAGTCTGCG
>JBDTYX010000263.1:0-3986 GCA_040005435.1 Rudaea sp.
TTGGCATTGGCATGATGCGGGTGGCTCGAGAACGGAATACGCCGATCCGGATGCCGGCGGAACGCCGAATGGAGATACTGGTGCTGCGCTGGCTGCTGATCGAAGGGCTGCTGTGATGCGAGATTCAGCAGCTGAAAGCGATGCAACAATGACCTGGGCCCTCGGAAGCGTCATGCGCACCGCGATCGGCAGCTTCGTGTTGTTCCTCATGTTCGCCTGCTTCAGCGCGCCGCTGCGCGCGGAGCCCGTAGATGTTGAGCAACAAAAGATCGACTACCTGATCGGCGAGGTGGCGAAGCTCAAGGGCGCGCACTTCATTCGCAACGGCGCGGAGTTTGATGTGGGCAAGGCAGTGGAGCATCTGCAGTTGAAACGCCGCAGCGCGGGTGCGCGAGTCAAGACGGCCGAAGATTTCATTCGCTATTGCGCAACGCAATCGTCGATGAGCGGCGAGAAGTATCGGATCAGATTCGCCTCCGGCGAGACGGTCGATTCTGCAGCGTTCTTCGAGCAGAGGTTGGCGGCGTACGCAAGCAAGTAGCGGTCGGCCGATCCCGCGCCAACACGTGCTCACTGGTCGCCACGGGCCTACGAGAAAATGCTGGAAGGCTTTTGGGCGCGAATCGCGTACGTGCTAGTGAGGGGCTGCCGGTCCAGATTGCAGTTGCGACCGTCGCCTGCGACTGTGTCGCTTGAATTGGCCCGGGGCTGGCAGTAACGTTCGCTGACACGAATTCCGGGAGGTCGATTGATTCGCATCGTGCTGGTTGATGATCATGCGCTCGTCCGCACCGGGCTGCGCATGATTGTCGAGAAGCAACCCGACATGGAGGTCTGCGGTGAGGCCGACGACGGGCACACGGGGCTGCAACTGATCCGGCGCGAGCGCCCGGACATCGCTCTCGTTGACCTGCACATGCCGACCGTGAGCGGCATCGAAGTGACAGATCGGGTACGGCGCGCCAAGCTTTCGACCTACGTCGTGATCCTGACGATGGCCAGCGAGGCACCGTTCCCGCGCAAGCTTCTCGATGCGGGCGCAAGCGGGTACCTCACAAAGGGTTGTCCGGCCGAGGAGCTCGTGCGCGCGATTCGTCAGGTGGCCGACGGACGCCGCTACATCAGCAGCGATGTCGCACAGCAGCTCGCGTTGCAGAACATAGACGGCAATGCTGCGTCGCCATTCGACGAGCTGTCGACGCGCGAACTCGAGGTTGCGATGATGCTCGCGCAGGGGCTCAGCGCGTCCCAGATCGCCGATCGTCTGAAACTCAGTGCCAAGACGATCGCGACCTACAAGTATCGACTCTTCGACAAGCTTGCGATCGGCAATGTCGTGACGCTCGCACATCTCGCGGCGACGCACGGGCTTACGGACCTCAAACAGCCCGTGCCTACCCGTCAGTAAGGCTGTTGCCGAACGGGCATAGGTGTTCCCCCTAGCCAATGCGGCCGCTTCAGCTAGCGGCCGGTGGTTCCTGATTGCCATCAGCCTTGGGAAGTTCCGCCTTCGGCTGCGCGACGCTCAAGGGTTTCGACGGCGTCGGATCGACCGAGCGCAATTCCGCCAGCGCGCGTTCAATATGCATGTGCAGCGGCAGCGGTGCGACGATGGGCTTTTCACGTGCGACAACTGCGACCGCGGCGGGTGCCAGCGTTGCCTTTGGCGGCTGCGGCGCAATGACGGGCGTCGCAGCGGACGGCTCCGCGCTGAGCGGTCGTGGTACCGACTGCTCGGCTGGGTGCGCGGCTGGTGGAGTGACGCCGGCCGGCTCCTCGCTGGCGCTGGCGGGTCGCGTAAGCGCAGCAGTACGAGCGGCTGCAGACGGCGCTGCGTTCTCGGCGATTGCGGGTGCCGCGATTTTGAGCGACGCCGCGGTCACCGAGGTTGAATGCTCGATTGGAGACCTTGGCGCTGCGACCGGCAGGCCGATCGGCAGCGACTGCTGCGGGGATGCGGCCGCTGGCGTGACCGACGCTGGTTCGTGCGCATGGATCGACGCGGCTTGAGGCGCGGGTTCGCTTGCGGGCGACGGCGTTGCGGCGGGCGCGGCGATCGGAGTCACATCGATGGCCGAAGCAGGAGTGGCCTGCGCGGCTGGCGCCGGCTGCGCCGCAAATTCAGCGGAGAGCGCATGGGGAGCTTCGGCCTGCGCTGGCTTCGCTGACGGAGCCTGGGTCGGCATCGGTAGCGGCGCGAATTGCGATACGTTGACCGGCGTCGCGTTACCGCCCGTAGCGGGCGCCGCATCTTCGTCGTCGAAATCGATGACGAGATCGTCGGTCGCCTCGACCGAACTGGTCTCCGCGGAGTCCGTTTCGTTGCCGCGACGACGACGACGCCCGCCACGCCGACCACGGCGACGCGCACGCGTCGCTTCGCCCGCGGCGCTGTCGGCGGTCTCGATCGCGACACCCTCCGCGATTATGCTATCGACGACCGGCACGACGCTGGCCGAGATCGCGGTGACGATGGGCTTTTCGGCAAGAACTTCGTTCGGCACGGTGCCTAGTGGCGCGACGCTTGTCTGCGTGCCGGCTGCCGCTGCGGGGGCTGCGACGGCGGCACGAGGCTGCGACGCGGGGCGATCGGTCGCTGGGGCCGACGGCTTGCGCGACTGCGCGGCCTGATTCTTGGCCTGCGCGCTACGGTTCTCGTTGACGCGCTGCTGACGGTCCTGTTGCGGGCGCGAGTCACGACGCCCACCTGCGGAATCTCCACGACCGCGTCCTCCCTGACCTTCGCGCGCAGTCTCGCTGCGCGACGAGCGTCCTTCGCCGCCCCGCGCGTCACGCGCCGGACGCGAACCTGAACTCGCCCGCGTCGACTTCTGCGGCGGGCTGGCCGGGGCGGGAGCCGCCGCGGGCTGCTGGAACATCTCCACGAATCTTGCGAACCATCCCTTGCGCGGAGCCGTCGCCACGACGGCCGGGGCCGCCACGATCGCAACGGCTGCTTCGGTCTCGGGTTCGAGCTTGAGCGGCGCAGGGCTCGCCGGCACGATGCCGGACACCATCGGTTTTTCCGGCTCGGCGCCAGGCTGCGCAACCTGCGGCGGCGGCGCGACGACGACCGGGGTCGTGCGTTCATAGCTGGGCTTCGTATCGATGCCCATCTCGATCGTCTTGATGCGCTGGATCTCGAAGTGCGGAATCTCGAGCTTGTCGTCCGCGACGACGATAATTGGAACGTCGTGGCGCAACTCGATCTCGGCGAGACCCTTGCGCTTCTCGTTGAGCAGGAAGTTGGCGATTGCGGAGGGCGCCTGCACGAGCACCTGACCCGTCTTCTCCTTCATTGCCTGTTCTTCGACGAGACGCAGCACCGAAAGCGACAGCGATTCGACGCCGCGGATCCGACCATGACCTTCGCAGCGTGGGCAGACGATCTGCGTCGACTCGCCGAGACTCGGACGCAGGCGCTGGCGCGACATTTCGAGCAGGCCGAAGCGCGAGATGCGGCCGACCTGGACGCGTGCGCGGTCGAAACGCAGCGCGTCCTTGAGTTTATCTTCGACCTCGCGCTGGTGGCGCGGGTTTTCCATGTCTATGAAGTCGATGACGATGAGGCCACCCGCATCGCGCAGGCGCATCTGGCGTGCGACTTCGACGGCAGCCTCGAGGTTCGTGTTGAACGCGGTGTCTTCGATGTCCGAGCCCTTGGTCGCCTTCGACGAATTGATGTCGATCGCGGTGAGCGCTTCAGTCTGGTCGATCACGATCGACCCGCCGGAGGGCAGGCGCACGCTGCGCTCGAAGGCGTTCTCGATCTGCGATTCGATCTGGTAGCGCGAAAACAGCGGCACCGTCTCCTGATACAGCTTGAGCTTGCGCAGGTTGTTCGGCATGACCTGCTGCACGAACTCGCGCGCATCGTTGTAGAGCTCCTCGTGGTCGATCAGGATCTCGCCGATGTCGTTGCGCAGGTAGTCGCGCAGCGCGCGGATGATCAGTTTCGATTCCTGGTAGATCAGGAACGGCGCGGC
>JBDTYX010000264.1:0-3975 GCA_040005435.1 Rudaea sp.
TCCAGGAGAACGTCAAGCGACCGCTCGCCGACGAACTGCTGTTCGGCAAGCTCGCCGAAGGCGGCAAGGTGGTGCTCGGCGTCAAGGACGGCAAGATCGACGTGCGCGTAGAGGCCGACGAGAAGCAGCCGGTGGTCGTCGAATAGCGCAGCCGGGACCGGCCGGAAACAAAAAAAGCCGAAGCGCAAGATGCTTCGACTTTTTACTGTCGGTCGACCGTGGACTACTTCATGCGGTAGGTGATTCGGCCCTTCGTGAGATCATAAGGCGTCATTTCGACCTTGACCTTGTCGCCGGTGAGAATACGGATGTAATTCTTGCGCATGCGTCCGGAGATGTGCGCGGTCACGACGTGACCATTCTCGAGCTGCACGCGAAACATCGTATTGGGCAAGGTGTCGAGCACCGTGCCTTCCATTTCGATTTGATCGTCTTTTGCCATTTAATCCGTAGGGCTTCTGGGAACGGAGGTTTTCCGTGGGGCGCGCGATTTTGCCACGTCCGGCCACTCGCGGGAAGCAAAATCGCGCCTCAGGCCAGCGCTCGCGCCTGCGCGAACGGCCAATCTGCGGACCACGAGCCCACTGCGCCGGGCCGCGCGCTAAGCTCGGCGACGCGTGCGCTGAACTCGCTGCGGCCCATCTCGATCGCCCCGAGGGTCGAAAGGTGCGCGGAGCGCAGCTGCGCGTCGAGCAACGGGAATCCCCAGCCCTCCAGGACCTTGCAGAGCGCGATCAGCGCGACCTTCGAGCCGTTCGGTCGCGCGCTGAACATCGATTCGCCGAAGAACATCCTGCCGATCGCGACGCCGTAGATCCCGCCGACGAGCTGATCGCCGGCACGGACCTCGACCGAGTGCGCATGGCCGAGATCGTGCAGCGCGCCGTACGCCGCGAGCATCTCGGCGGTGATCCATGTCGTCGGCTGAGTGGGACGCGGCGCCGCGCAGGCGCGCATCACGCCAGCGAAGTCGCGATCCGCGCAGATGCGCCAGTCGCAGTTGCGCAGCCAGCGTCGAAGGCGGCCTGCGACATGGACCTCTGCGGTCGCGAACACTGTGCGTGGGTCCGGCGCCCACCACAGGATCGGATCGCCACGCGAAAACCACGGAAAGATGCCATGCCGGTAGGCGTCGATCAGCCGCGCCGGCGACAGGTCGCCGCCCGCAGCGAGCAGGCCGTCGGGCTCGTCGAGCGCCTGCTCCACGGGTGGGAACGGTTCGATGTTCGCTGCACGCAGTACGGGGATCCGGATCACGACGCTGCTTCTCGTTGGGCTGGAATCATGGATCCTGAGTCGCGTTTGTCAACCATTGTCGATCGGCGAACGTTGGAATAGTCTTTGAGCCGATGTTGCCATCGTATACGGACCAACGTGACCGACTGAGGGGCGGTTGCAGGTTCCCGATCGAGAAGTTTTACCGATGAGTCTTCTGGTAGGCGTAACCGCGGTCAAGAACGAAGCCGATATCATCGAGGCTTGCGTTCGGCACAATCTTCGCTATCTCGATCGCATGATCGTTCTCGACCATGATTCGAGCGACGCTACGCCACAGATATTGCAGTCGCTGGTTGCGGAGGGCCTGCCGCTCACGCTTAGCGGCCTCCGCGAACCAGATCCCGCATTCAAGCAGGCACAGCTCACGACGGGGCTCGCGCGGACCGCCTTCGAGAAGGCCGGGGCCGATTTCGTGTTCCCGCTCGATGCGGACGAATTCCTGCGAGCGCCTTCGCGGGTGGCGCTCGAAGCCGCGCTGCACGCGGGCGAGTCGGGCGTCGCCAACTTGCGCTGGCTCACGTACGTGCCGTCGCCTGAGGAGGCGCCGGGCCATCCGCTGCATTCGCTACGCTGGCGCGTCGACACCGACAGGCCGGCACTGTCGAAGGTAGTGATCTCCCGCGCGATACTCGCGAAGAACTGGCACATCGGCCGCGGCAATCATGTGGTCTATGACCAGGTGGGTCCGGACCTGCACTGGACGGCCGGAGAGCCATTGGTGGGCATGAGCCTCGCGCACCTGCCATTGCGTTCGCCGCAGCAGCTGGTTGCGAAGGCGCTCATCGGCTGGCTCACCCGCAAGCTCAGCTATGGGCCGAGCGCGGGTACGACGTCGAACAGCTGGCATCTGCATGAGATGTTTCAGCGCGTCGTGGCCGGCGGCGGCATTACGCCCGCGCAGGTGCAGGACTATGCGATTGACGTCTACGCGCTCGGCAGGAAGTCGGCGAGCGATCCGCGCGAATCCTTCCGGCTGGTAGAGGATCCGATCGCCGCGCCGATGCCGTTGCTCTACACGCCCGATCATCCGGCCGAACCCACGCAACTGCTCGCCCTGTGGAGCGAGCAACTGATCGACAATTTCTTCCAGGCCGCTGTTCCGCGGCCTATGCCTGCCGAATCGGCGTCGGGGTAGTGACGTAGGGCGAATGCTCGAGTAGCTCTTCGCGATAGTTGCGCAGACCCTCGGCCTCGCGACGCAGCGCATCGCGCACAGCGGCGCGGAAACGCGTGTCGCGCAGATAGTGAAACGAGCGCGTCATCGTAGGCAGAAACCCACGCGCCAGCTTGTGCTCGCCCTGCGCGCCCGGCTCGAACACGCGCAGGCCGTGGCGCAGGCAGTACTCGATGCCCTGGTAATAGCAGGCCTCGAAGTGCAGGCCGGGGACGTTCTCGAGGCATCCCCAGTAGCGGCCGAACAGCGTCGACGACGAGCGCAGCATCAACGACATCGCGACGATGCGCGAGCCGCGCCGGCAGAGCACGACAACGACCTGCGATGGCATTGTCGCGCCGAGGTGGCGGAAGAACGGCTCAGTGAGCGCGGGGTGGTTGCCGCGTTCGGCGAACGTCTGCAGATAGAGCCCATGTACCGCGTGCCAGTCGGAAGCGGACAGCTCGTCGCCGTGGCGCAGCTCGCAGCTGACCTGCGCACGCGCGACCTGCGCGCGTTCCTGGCGGATGTTCTTGCGTTTCTTGTGCGTGAGCGCCGCGAGGAATTCGTCGAAATCACGCCAGCCCGGGTTGCTCCAGTGGAACTGCCAGTCGTGGCGCGGCAGCCAGCCCGCACGCTCGAGCGCCTCAGCATCGAAGTCCGCGACGAAGTTTACGTGCGCGGACGACAGCGTCGCGCCGTCGACTGCGCTCGCGATCGCGCGGGCGAGTTGGTCGCGCAGATGTTCCGCGTCCGCGCCAGCTCCGACGAGCAGGCGCGTTCCGGTTACGGGTGAGTAAGGCACCGCGCCGAGCAGCTTCGGATAGTAGTCGCCGCCTGCGCGCTCGTAGGCGCTGGCCCAGCTCCAATCGAACACGAACTCGCCGTGCGAATTGCGCTTGAGGTAGAGCGGCGCCGCCGCGACGAGCTCGTCGTCACGGTAGAGCGCGAGGTGCTGCGGCCGCCAGCCGTAATCCTCGCGCAGGCTGCCGCTGCTCTCGAGCCCCGCGAGAAACGCGTGTGCGAGGAACGGATTGTCGTCTGGGCGCAGCGCGTTCCAGGACTGCGCGTCGATCTCCTCGAGCGCAGGGTGAAAGCGCGCCTGCAGGCTCATGCGGCGCTTATCCGGCGAGACCCAGCTTGTCGAGGTACTTCTCCGCGTCGAGTGCGGCCATGCAGCCGAACCCGGCCGACGTGACCGCCTGGCGGTAGACCTGATCGGCGACATCGCCCGCGGCGAAGACGCCGGGCACGCTGGTCGCCGTGGCGCCGCCTTCGGTGCCCGACTTGATCGAGATGTAGCCGTTCTTCATGTCGAGCTGGCCGTCGAACAACGCGGTGTTCGGCGTGTGTCCGATCGCGACGAACATGCCGTGCACCGTGATGTCGCGGGTCGAATTGTCTTGCACGTTCCTCAGGCGGACGCCCGTGACGCCAGACGCGTCGCCGAGAACCTCGTCGACGGCGCTGTGCCACACGAGTTCGACCTTGCCGCTCTGCTGCTTGGCGAACAGCTTGTCCTGCAGGATCTTCTCGGCCTTGAA
>JBDTYX010000265.1:0-3951 GCA_040005435.1 Rudaea sp.
ACGTCAATCAGGCGAGGCTCGGACGCTCGCTCGAGGGCGTGGTCGAGGACTGCGTCAACGCGGTCGGCGTCGACGTCAACACGGCCTCGTCGGCGCTGCTCGGTCGGGTGGCCGGGCTCGCGCCAACGGTCGCCGAGAACATCGTGAAATACCGCGACGAGCACGGCGCGTTCCGCACGCGCGATGCGATCCGCAAGGTGCCGCGACTCGGCGACAAGGCGTTCGAGCAGTGCGCGGGCTTCCTGCGCGTGACGCTCGGCGACAATCCGCTCGACGCCTCTGCCGTGCACCCGGAATCGTACCCGGTGGTCGAGCGCATCGTGCGCGCGTCGGGACGCGGCGTGCAGCAGATCATCGGCGACACTGCGTTCCTGCGCTCGCTCAACGCAGAGAGCTACATCGACGATCGATTCGGCGTGCCGACGGTGCAAGACATCCTGCGCGAGCTCGAAAAGCCCGGCCGTGATCCGCGACCACAATTCCAGATGGCCCGGTTCGCCGAGGGCATCGAGCAACTGAAGGATCTGCGCCCGGGCATGCTGCTCGAGGGACGCGTGTCGAACGTCGCCGCATTCGGCGCGTTCGTCGACATCGGAGTGCACCAGGACGGCCTCGTGCACATCTCTGCGTTGTCGAACAAGTTCGTCAAGGATCCGCGCGACGCGGTCAAGGCTGGGGACATCGTCAAGGTGAAGGTGCTCGAGGTCGACCTCGCGCGCAAGCGCATCGCGCTCACGATGCGTCTGGATGACCCGATTGCGGAGCCGCGCACGTCAGCTCGCGCGGCAAGCGCAGAGCCGTCAGGCGGCGCGCCTCGACCGACGCCGCACAAGAGTTCGGCAGCGAAAGGCGCTTCGGTTGCTTCGAACAACGCACTCGCCGACGCGTTCGCCAAGGCAAGGCGCAACTGACCGCGGCCGTTTGCAGCCGCCCCTTCACGAGGCGGTCGCAAGTGTGTCGGCTACTTCTTCGGCGCCGGCGCGCGCGCGAGGGCGACCTTGTAGGCGGCCTGCGCGTGCGCATACAGCGCCTTGGCGTCGCCATCGGAGACGTCGCCGCCGCCGGTGCGCTCGCGCAGCACGAGCGTGCCGTGCTCATCCCAGCCGACCTTGGTCGTCGCGAACGGACGATTCGATCCGGGGGGGCATTCATCGCGCACCACGACCCACGGATCGTCGTCCTTGTAGGCAACGCGAATGATAATGCGGCCCTTGTCCTCGTCGAGGTCGGTGGTCTCGCGCACGACCTTGACCTTGCCGTTCGACAGGAACGCATCCCAGGCAGAAGTCGACTTCTCGTTGAGGGACGAGCCACTGATCTGCTTGAACGTGCCGATCTGCGCGAATGCCTTGCGGTACTCCTCGAACATCTTCTCAGAGGGCGTCGGTTCGGGCGCGAGCAACACCTCGACCTTCGACGTCGGCGGCTTGTTCGTCAGCACCGGATACTGCAGGACCGGCAGAAAGCGGCGGCCGCCGTCGGTCAACATCGCCTCCAGGGCGTAGGTGGCCTTGGGGTCGACCTTGCTCGGGTCGATCGGCAGGCTGAACGCGACCGGGAACTTGTTCGCGTTCGGGACGGTTGCCTGCGCGAGCACCAATTCGGGCTGCGCGACATTGACGACCTTGACGTCGGCCTTGGCCGCTTCGCTGAGTTCACGCGGTTCGCGCAACGTTATCGAGCCGGTCACTGAATTCGGGATGGGCGCGACCGTCGGCTTGGCCGGAGGTGGCGGCGCCGATGAGCCGCATCCCGACAGCAATAGTGCAGCGACAAGCGGAGTGGCAATCAAGCTACGCATCGTAAATCTCCTTAAAAGTGTCGATCCGGCGGCTCCGGTTGCAGTTCTGCGAGCGCTGACCACTAACGATCGACCGTCTTGGGATTTTAGCCTCATTTGCGTCCCGGACGGCGCGCCTTAAAGTCGCTGACGTTCAGGTCCGCGGAAACGTCGCGGGCCAACCTCTGACACGGGAACTGCTGGTCAAATTGACAGCAAAGTTAATCTTTTGTTATGGTCGGGTTCAGATGCAGGGTTACCCCTAGTCGCGACAATACGGCAGGTCGGTTCAGTCGCTGACCAGCGTAGCGGGAATTTGAACGCGCCAAGGTTGGCGAGTCCGGCAAGCAACCACTCATCTAAATAAACGGCCGCTGCGGCAAATGACCGCGCGGCTTTGCCGTTCTACCTTTGGTCGGGGAATATCATGAAGCAACGCTTACTCGTCTCTTCCATCATCATGGGCCTGTGCGCAAGCCTGTCGATCGGCAACGCGCACGCGCAGAGTTCGGACGACCAGTCGTCGGATCAGAAGAAGAAAGAAACCACCGAACTGCAGCCCGTGATGGTCACCGGTTCTTTGATTCCGCGCGCGCAGATCGAAACCGCGACGCCGGTCGTGACGATCACTTCGCAGGACATCGAAAAGCAGGGCTTCAAGAACGTCTATGACGCGCTGCGTTCGCTGCCCACCGCGGTAGGTTCGGTGCAGGACAGCCAGTTCACCAACAGCTTCACCCCCGGCGCCAACACGGTTGCGCTGCTGGGCCTCGACCCGAGCTTCACGCTCGTGCTGATGAACGGCAAGCCGCTCGCCGACTATCCGTTCCTGTACAACAGCAACAGCAACTTCGTCGACCTCGCGACGATCCCGAACTTCCTCGTCGACCACATCGACATCGTGCCGGGCAACCAGTCCGCCATTTACGGTTCGGCCGCGATCGCGGGCGTCATCAACATCGTCACGAAGCAGAAAGTCGACGGCGTGTATCTCAACTATCGCACGGGTGGCTACACCGACGGCGGCGGCGCCACCGAGCGCCTGCAGCTGGCCGGCGGCCACAGCTGGGGCAAGCTCGACGCGATCTTCGGCATCGAACTCAACAACCAGAATCCGATCTGGGGTTATCAGCGTAAGTACACCGACAATGCGGCCGACAATCCGACGCTGCATGGCGGCCCGCCGGTCGCACAGCGCGACCGCCTGCTGCTCGACGCGTTCACGGGCAAGTATGACGATCCGGGCCAGGCCACCTGCTCCGCGATCAGCAACCTGTTCAAGGGCGACGAGGCGTATCGCACGCGCGCCAACTTCGGCAGCTACTGCGGCAGCACCACCGGCGTCGCGATTGGCACGTTCCTCAACGGCGTCAAGTCGGCGAACGGCTACGGCAGCCTGAAGTACCAGCTCAGCGACAACGTGCAGCTGTATGGTGACATCCTGCTCAATACGACGAAGACCCAATACAACGTCGGCGGCACCGCGTTCTGGGCAAGCAACGGCGGCGGCATCTTCGGCGCCGAGGGCGGCACGGTGGCCTACATCTACGACATCGACGACAAGAAGCTCGTCCGCCTGCAGCACATCTTCGCGCCCGAGGAAATTCGCAGTGAGGCGGACGGTGCGGTCATCGAGGACAGCTATGTAGTCAACGTCGGCGCGCGTGGCAGCTTCGGCAGCTCCAACAGCTGGACCTACGACATCGGCTTCCATCGTTCTGAGTACGATGCGGCCTCGCGCGCGCGTCGCCTGCTGACCGACAAGGTCAACGCGTTCTTCCTCGGCCCGCAGAGCGGATACGATCCGTTCTTCGCCTACTACCCCGCGTACCACATCCGCTCGACCAAGTACTTCGGCGCGATCACGCCGCAGGACTTCGACAGCATCAGCGACTTCGTGCGCAGCAATTCGGAGACGTACACGCAGCAGCTCAACGCGACGTTCACGAACACCGACCTGTTCTCGCTGCCGGCCGGTTCCGTGGGCTTCGCCGGCGTCATCGAAGGCGGCAACCAGTACTGGGACAATCCGGTCGATCCGCGCATCGCGGCCGGAGAGTTCTGGGGCACCGGCGGCACGAGCGGCCACGGTACCCGCGACCGCCTGGCAGCGGCAGCCGAGCTGAACATCCCGATCTTCAGCATGCTGACCGCCGACGTCTCGGGCCGCT
>JBDTYX010000266.1:0-3933 GCA_040005435.1 Rudaea sp.
GAGCGGCACGCCGATCGCATGCGCGAGCGCGGCAGCGGCCAGCGCGTTCATCACGCCGCGCCGGGCCGCGAGCGGCAGGTCGACGTCGATCGTCTCGGCGCCGATGCGCAGCTTGAAATGCGTGCGCGCGCCGAGCAGCAGACCGGAGGCGCCCACGTCGACGGCATCGTGGTCGAGGCCGAAGCGCAGCGTCCGCTGCGCGTGACTGGTGTTGGCGAAGGTCGTCGCAAAGGCGTCGTCTGCGTTGATCACGGCGACGCCGTGCGGAGGCAGTGCCGCGTAGAGCGCGCCCTTGGTCTCCGCGATGCCTTCGAGCGTTCCCATGCGCTCAAGATGAGCCGCAGCGATGTTGTTGACGAGGCCTATTTCCGGCCGCGCGATGGCGGCGAGATAGGCGATGTCGCCGGGCTTGCCGGCGCCCATCTCGAGGACGGCGTAGTCGGCGTCCGCGGGCAGCGCCAGCAGCGAAACCGGCAGACCGATCTCGTTGTTGAAGTTCCCCGCATTGACGTGGGTCCTGCCATGCAGCGCGAGGATCGACGCGAGCAGCGTCTTGACCGTCGTCTTGCCGTTCGAACCGGTGATGCCGATGACGCGCGCGCGGCGCTGCGCCAGCACCGCGCGCGCGAGGTCGCCCAACGCGAGCAGCGTGTCAGCGACGATCACCTGCGGCAGGCCGACATCGACGGGCCTCGAAACGAGCGCCGCTGCCGCGCCCGCCGCCTGCGCCGCGGCGACGAACGCATGGCCGTCGAAGCGCTCGCCCTTGATCGCGACGAACAGCGCACCCGGCATCGGCTCGCGCGTGCCGGTGGCGACGCCGCGGATCGCGATGTCGTCGCCACGCAGGTTGCCGCGCGTCCACAATGCGACCTCTGAAAGACGCAGTTCGATCATGCGGCCGCCTGCAAGGCGCGTCGCGCCACGTCGAGGTCGTCAAACGGATAGCGGATCCCGGCGACCTCCTGGTACGGCTCGTGTCCCTTGCCCGCGATCAACACGACGTCGCCGGCGCGAGCCTCGCGCAACGCGGTCGCGATGGCGCGCGCGCGATCGCGCTCGATGCGCACCGCTTCGGGATGGCGGAAGCCCATCACGATCTGCGCGACGATTTCGTCGCCGTTCTCGCCGCGCGGATTGTCGTCGGTGACGATCACCGCATCGGCTAGCCGTTCGGCGATCGTTGCCATCTGCGGGCGCTTGCCCTGGTCGCGCTCACCCCCGCAGCCGAATACGCAGATCAGCCGCGCGTGCGAATGCGCGCGCAGGCTCGTCAGCGCCTGTTCGAGCGCGTCGGGAGTGTGTGCGTAGTCGACGACGATCAGCGGCAACTCGCCGCCGCCGAGCCGGTTCATGCGGCCGACTACGGGCTGCGCGTGCCTCAGGGCCGCCTCGATCTCGGCGAACGGACAGGCGAGCGCCCCCAGGCAGCCTGCGACCGCAAGAAGGTTTGCGACGTTGAAGCGGCCGAGCAGGCTCGTCGCGATCGTGGCGCTGCCCCAGGGTGTCACGAGCGCGAAGCGCATGCCGTCGGTGTCGCTGCGCACGTCGGTCGCGCGGATATCGGCCAACGCGTTGTCGATGCCGAAGGTCAACGCCTGGACGCCGACGGGCAGCGAGCTTGCGAGCTCGCGACCGAAGTCGTCGTCGATGTTGATCACCGCGGCACGCAGGCCCGGCCAAGCGAACAGGCGCGCCTTCGCGGCAGCGTAGCTGCGCATCGTGCCGTGATAGTCGAGATGGTCGCGGGTCAGATTGGTGAAGGCGGCGACATCGAACCTGACCGCGTTGACGCGGCCCTGCTCCAGTGCGTGCGAGGAGACCTCCATCGCGACGTGACTCGTTCCTGCGTCGCGGAATTCGGCGAGCAATGCCTGCACGTTGATCACGTCCGGTGTCGTCCGCTCGCCCGCGCGGATCGCGCCGACGGGTCCTGCGCCGAGCGTGCCGACCGTCGCCGCGCGTGCGCCGAGTTGCTGCAGCGCTCGCGCGAGCAGTTGCACGACCGAAGTCTTGCCGTTGGTGCCGGTCACGCCGATCACCTCCAGCGCCTGCGACGGATTGCCGAAGAATCGCGCGGCGATTTCGCCGAGCCGCTCGCGCAGGCCGTCGATCCATACGACCGGAACCCGTGCCGGCTCCGCTGGATCCTCATTTGCGCCAGTTGTGCCGATTTTGGAAACGCGATCGTCCGGCACACGGTTCTCGTCTGACTCTTCGCGCGGCATGTCCGCGCGAGAGGTAGACACTGAGTGGTCGTGTGCTTCAACTGCCTCAGCCGGCGCTTCGCGCCATCTTCTGCCGCCCGCGGGAGGAGCGGTGCTGTCGCGGCCTGCGTCCGCGTGAAATGCGGCCGGGGCAGGTGCCTCGCTGAGGATCACGCAGGCGCCTTGCGCCGCGGCCGCCGGGGCAAACGCGATGCCGTGCGTGCTGCCACCTCGCAACGCGACGAACGCGTCGCCCGCGCGCAGCTTGCGCGAATCGAGGGAGAGGCCCTGCACCACGATGTCGTCGATCGCCGCATGGGTCGTCGTGGCGGCGATGCCAGCGAGAAGATCGCCGAGGCGCTGCCGGGGACGCAGGCTCATGGCTCGACTTCCTCGGCCTCGCCGGCCGTGATCGTCGCTTCGGGCGGAGGAACGTCGCGCGGCGCGGTGAGCGGGTTCGGGCCGGGCCCGCCCGCGTACCAGTTCTTGACGTTGTCGGGCGGCACGTCGAGCAGGCGCAGCGCGCCCTGCATGATTGTGCTGAACGACGGCGCGGACACGTATCCGCCGCCGTACTGGAGAATGTTGTTGCCACTCGCGCCGGAGATCACGATCGCGGCGACGAGGCGAGGATCCGACGCGGGCACGAATCCGACGAAGACCGAATTGTAGAAACTGTTGTAACCGCCGCGCGAGGCGACGCGCGACGTGCCGGTCTTGCCGCCCGCGAGGTAATTCGGCACGGCCGCCTTCGGCGCCGTGCTTTGCGGACTGACCACGGTCTCGAGCATCGCCTTGACCTCGGCGGCGATCTTCGGATCGACGATGCGCTTGCCCTCGTCGCCGCCGCCCTTGACGAACGTGGGCGTGTGAAGGATCCCGCCATCGGCGATCGCCGCGTAAGCGCGCGCGAGTTGCAGCGGCGTGATCGCCAGCCCATAGCCGTACGCAATCGTCGCCTGCTCCACCGGGCCCCAGCGCTTGGCGATCGGCAGGCTTCCCGCCGACTCGCCCGTGAAGCCGCTGCCGGTCGATTCGCCGAGGCCATAGCGATGGAACATGTCGTACATCGCATCGCGCGGCAGCGTCGCGGCAATCTTTGCGGCGCCGATGTTGCTCGAGTGCGTGATCACGCCGGTCACCGTGAGCACGCCGTGGTTGGCGGTGTCATGGATGACGTGGCCGTACAGCTCGTAGGTACCCGGTGTCGTATCGACCTTAGAGTCGGGCTTCCACTTGCCGCTCTCGAGCGCCGCCGAAATCGTCATCGCCTTCATCGTCGAGCCGGGCTCGACGAGGTCGGTCACCGCGCGATTGCGCATGTGACTCAGCAGGTCGGCGGGCGGGATGTTGCCGCCGGTCAGCGAGTTCGGATTGAACGAGGGCTGGTTGACCATCGCGAGGATCTCGCCGTTCCTCGTGTCGAGCACGACGATCGAGCCGGTGCTCGCGTGGTGCTCCTTGATCGCGCTCATGAGTTCGCGATACGCGAGATACTGGATGCGGCTGTCGATCGACAGCGTGAGGTCGTGACCGGGCTGCGGCGCGACCGCGAGCTCGACGTCGACCGCCTCGACCGCGCGCTTGTGCAGATCCTGGATGATGCTCTTGCTGCCAGGCTTGCCCGAGAGATATCCGTCGAACGCGAGCTCGAGGCCTTCCTGCCCGTGGTCGTCGACGTTCGTCTTGCCGAGGATGTGCGCGGTGACTTCGCCGTTCGGATAGA
>JBDTYX010000084.1:0-13226 GCA_040005435.1 Rudaea sp.
AGATGTCCTTCTCGACGCCGTATTTCTCGACCGCGGCCAGCGTGTCGCCGCCGCCCGCGATCGAAAAGGCCTTCGATGTCGCGATCGCGTGCGCGAGCGTTTCGGTCCCCTTGCCGAACGCGTCGAACTCGAACACGCCGACCGGCCCGTTCCAGACGACGCTGCCGGCCTTGCCGATCAGCGCTGAGTAGCGCGCCGCCGTGGCCGGCCCGATGTCGAGGATCATGTCGTCCGCGCCGACGTCGGCGACCTGCTTCACGGTCGCGGGCGAGTCGGCCTTGAATTCCGTTGCGACGACGACGTCTTCGGGAATCGGCACGTCGGCGCCGCGATCCTTCGCGCTCTCGATGATCTTGCGCGCGACGCCGAGCAGGTCCATTTCGACGAGCGACTTGCCGACACGATGCCCCGCCGCGGCGATGAACGTGTTGGCGATGCCGCCGCCGACGATCAGCTGGTCGACGCGCGAGATGAGGCTCTCGAGCAACGCGAGCTTCGTCGAGACCTTCGATCCCGCGACGATAGCGAGCAGTGGACGTGCGGGGTGCTCGAGGGCTTTGGCGAGCGCATCGAGTTCGCGCATCAGCAGCGGACCGCCACAGGCGATGTGTGCCCGACGGATCACGCCGTGGGTCGACGCCTGCGCGCGATGCGCGGTACCGAACGCGTCCATGACGAATATCTCGCAGAGCATCGCGTAGCGCTGCGCGAGCGCCGAGTCGTCGTTCTCCTCGCCGACGTTGAAGCGGCAGTTCTCGAGCAGCACGACCTCACCCGCGTCGATGTCGAGCGTCTCGCCGTCGAGGTAGTCGCGCAGCAGCCGTACCGGCATGCCGAGCGCATCGCCGAGCCAGCGCGCGACCGGCGCGAGCGATTCGGAATCCTTGAAGTGCCCTTCCTTGGGCCGGCCGAGGTGCGACATGATCATCACGCGGGCGCCGGCGTCCCGCGCGAGCAGGATCGTCGGGAGCGCCGCTTCGAGACGCTGCGTCGCGGTGATCCTGCCGTCCTTGAGCGGCACGTTGAGGTCTTCGCGGATCAGCACGCGCTTGCCGGCGAGGTCGAGGTCGGTCATGCGAAGGATGGACATGGCGGTTCCTGGTGGATACGAGGCGAGGACTCATAGTCTAGCGGGCTGGCCGATCTCGCAGCCATCCGCGTCCACGCGGCGCGCCTCGTGCCGGCGAGGACCGCGACCGGCTCGCGTGCTTCTGCGACGAGCCAAGGCGGCCGTTCCGAACGCATGTGCGGGTGTGCGACCATCGCGCGATGCCGACCGTCCTTTCGCGCGCCCTCGGCGCGCTGCCCGACGCGCTGACGTCATCGCTGTTCCTGATCGCGTGGGTCGCGCCGGGCTTCCTCGGCGCCACGCGGGTCAAGGACCTCATGTTGACGATGTTGATCGAATTCATCGTCATGCATTCGAGCGCTTTCTACGCCGGCATCGCGGGCATGACCGATGCGTCGCGCGGCAAGCGGCTGATGCTGATCACCGCCCTGTCCGCGTTCTATCTGCTATTCGTCGTCGGGTTCTCGGTCGGCTTCGCGAGTACCTGGCCGATCTGGGCGTTCGGCTGGCTGTTCGTCAGCCGGTTCGCACACCTGTGGACCAAGGGTGGAGGCAACGACGACGCGATCCGGCGAAACATGAGCTCGTGGATGATCTCCGCGATGGCCTATCTCGGCGGCGTCTTCGCGACGATCCTGCTGCCGCTGCCGGCACTCGGGCTCACGCCGTCCGCGATCGCGGCGCTGCACATTCCGAACAACATGAGCGGCCTGTGGATCGACAAGCCGTGGACCGTGATCGCGTTCGGCGCGCTCTACTTCGCGGTGCTTGCGTGGAGCAAGTACCGCCTCTCGGCGACACAGACGATTGCTTGATGAATTACCTGGCCGCGGGCGGCAACTACGCCGCGACGTGCCTGCGCGCCGCCTGCTGCAGGTCGCCCAGCACGCAGGCCGCGGTGAGATCGATACCCGCGCCGGGCCCCGATACCGTCAGCGGCGCTGCCGCGTAGAACCTGCTGTGCAGCACGAGCTTGTTCTCGCAGGGCGCGAGTTGCGCGAGCGGATGATCGAGCGGCACGCGTTCGGGCGCGAGGCGTACTCGGTCGCTCGCCGAAACGACGTCGTGCTCGAAGCTCGCGCGATAGACCCAGCGCTCGCGCCGCGCCTGCGCGAGCGCGACGCGGGCGCGCCAGGTCTCGTCGGCCGCCGCGAGGCCGCGCAGCAGGCCGGCGGGGTCGGGGTCGGCCAGCAGCGCTCGATCGACGAGCGGTACGCATTCGATGTCCGAGAGCTCGATGTCGCGACCGAGCGCGCGCAGCAGGATCACGAGCTTGCGCGCCGCGTCCTCGCCGGAGAGATCGCTGGCCGGATGCGGCTCTGCGTAGCCTTCCGCGACTGCTCCCCGCACCGCGGCCGACAACGCCTCGCCGCGCTCGAGACGGCCCAGCACGTACGACAGCGTGCCCGAGAGCACCGCCTCGAATCGATCGACGCGATCGCCTGCGTCGTGCAGCTCGCGCAACGTCGACAGCAGCGGCAGCTGCGCGCCGACGGTCGCCGCGTCGTATATGCGCCCACCCCCCGCGGCCTGGATCGCCGCGATGCGCAGCGCGAGCGCGAGGTCTGCCGACGGTCCGAGCTTGTTCGGCGTGACGACGTCGATGCCGTCGGCGAGCCAGTCCGGATAGCGCGCCGCGATCGTCGCATCCGCGGTGCAATCGATGACGATCAGCGGTCGCGGTAGCACGGCAACGCCGGAGAGCGCGCTCGAGACATCCAGCGGAGCGCTGGCACGCAGCTGCGCGGCGGCGCTCGCGGCGGCGATGCCGCCGATGCGGATCAGCGCCTGGCGCGAATTGAACACGCCGACAAGGCGCAGCGCCGAGGCCGCCGCCGAGCGCGCGATCAGCTCGAGCAGCCTGTCGCCCACGCGACCGCTCGCGCCGATCATCGCGACGTTGACGAGGCGCGGCGTGCACGGGCCACGCGCCACGATCGCGTGCGGGACCAGCGTCCGCGCTTCTGTCGACTGGGCGGCATTGTTGAGCATCGGCATTCCCTGATATCCGTCTAGGCGTTTAGACGGCTATTTGAACATCAAATGCCACGCGGGTCAACGCGGGCGGCCGAAGAGGCCGGTCGACGCCGGCATGGCGCGTTGCGCGGCGTCGGCCCTTGCGCCAAGATGGCAGCGGCTTCGACACCGGCTGCCCGATGCACACGATCGCCTTCATCCACGACCTCGCCATCGTCATGTTGACGGCGGGCGTCGTGACGGTCGTCTTCCACCTGCTGCGTCAGCCCGTCGTGCTCGGCTACATCGCTGCCGGCGTGCTGATCGGCCCGCATACGCCGCCCTACTCGTTTGTGAGCGACGAGGAAACGATTCGCACGCTAGGCGAACTCGGCGTGGTCTTCCTGCTGTTCTCGCTCGGACTCGAATTCAGCATCAAGCGCCTGCGCCAGGTCGGCGCGACCGCAATCATTGCTGCGCTGACCGGCATCGTGACGATGCTCTGGCTCGGCTACGAGATGGGTCTCGCGTTCGGCTGGCGCAGCATGGACGCGCTGTTCCTCGGCGCGATGCTGTCGATCTCCTCGACGACGATCACGATCAAGGCGCTCGACGACCTCGGCATGCGTCGCGAGGCATTCGCCCAGTCGGTGTTCGCGATCCTGATCATCGAGGACGTCCTCGCGATCGGCATGATCGCGCTGCTCTCGAGCATCGCCAAGACCGGCATGGTCGAGACCGGCGAGGTGCTGCGCACGCTCGGCACGCTGATGGTATTCCTCGTCGCCTCGCTCGTGATCGGCATCCTCACGGTGCCGCGGCTGCTCGACTTCGTCGCGAAGTTCAACCGCAACGAGATGCTGCTGGTCGGCGTGCTCGGCCTGCTGTTCGGCTTCTGCCTGCTCGTCGTGAAGCTCGGCTACAGCGTCGCGCTCGGCGCATTCATCATCGGCGTGATCATCGCCGAGGCGCGTTCGCTGCGCCGCATCGAGCACCTCATCGAGCCGATCCGCGACATGTTCTCGGCGGTCTTTTTCGTGACGATCGGGCTTATGCTAGACGTGCACGCGCTGGTCGAGTACGCGTTTCCGGTCGCGGTCATCACGCTGGTGGTCGTGATCGGCAAGGTGCTGTCGCGCACGTTTGGCGCGCTCGCGGCCGGCCAGCGCGGCCGCACCTCGATGCGCATCGGCATGAGCCTCGCGCAGATCGGCGAGTTCTCGTTCATCATCGCCGCGCTCGGCACCTCGTTGAAGGTGACCAGCGCGTTCCTGTACCCGATCGCGGTCGCCGTGTCAGCGATCACGACGCTGTTCACGCCGTATCTCATGCGCGTGGCCGATCCGCTCGCACGGCGCCTGCGAACGGCTGCACCGAGCGGGTTGCGCCACATCATGCACACGTACACAGGCTGGCTGCAGCGCCTGCGATTCGAGGGCGATCGCGCCGTCATCGCGGCGATCGTGCGGCGCATCCTGCTGCAGGCATTCGTCAACTTCTGCCTCGTTGCGGCCATCTTCGCGGCCGGCGCTTACGCGGCGAGCTCGCGCGAGCTGGACCTGTCCGCGTGGCTTGGCAGCCGCAAGCTCGCCAACACGCTGATCTGGAGCGCCGCGCTCGTGCTCTCGCTGCCGTTCCTGATCGCCGCGTACCGCAAACTCAAGGCCCTCGCGATGATGCTCGCCGAAGTCAGCGTGCGCGGCGCGGGGCGACGTAGCGAGCGTGTGCGCCGCGTCATCGCCGAGGTGTTGCCGCTCGTATCGACGGCCGCGATGCTGCTGCTGGTCTGCGCGCTGAGCTCGTCGATCCTGCCGCCGGCTGAGCTGCTCGTCGTCGTGCTCTGCATGTGCGGACTCATCCTCGCGCTCGCGTGGCGCACGCTCGTGCAGCTGCATTCGCGCCTGCAGATCGCGCTGTTCGACACGCTGAAGTCCGACGACGAGGCGAATCGGCTCTGATTTCGGCGACGCTGCCAGCCGTGGCTTCGGTGCGGAGCAAAGCGGTGTCGGTGACGCTGGCCAGAGGGAAAGCAGCGCGCGGCCGCGCTGCTTCCCGAAGCGTTTGTCGCGCGGGGTCAGTCGACCGTGATCCGAACCGCCGTCACGCTGCCCTTGACGCCGCCGAGCACGGTCGTGCTGTCGGGCGCGTACTGGGTGATCGAGAACGTACCGTCGAACTTGTTGCCCGACAGGTCCATCACGAGGTTCTCCTTGATATTGGTCGGACCGACGAACACGGTCGCGTTGCCGCTGACCGGATCGAAGTCCCACGACAGCGCCCAGTGGTTCAGGCGGTAGGTGTACCAGCTGCTCTGCGCCCAGACTCCCTGGCAGAAATTGCCCGTGGACGGGACGCGCCCCGAATTCATCAGCTCCGTCCCGTCGCTGTGCCAGGTCTGGAAGCCGCTGTCGATGATCGCTCCGTCGGGAGGGCCCTCGGGACCATTGCCTTCGGCGACGTAGGTGAACTTCCACAATCCCACGATATCGACGATCACGGGCGGCACGCGCGCCGCCGGCAACGCGGCAGCGGACAGCGAAGCGGCGTGCGTCCCTGCGGGCAATGCGATCATTTCCCAGCCGGCGGACGGCCGGTTCGTCAACGACGGCATCGAGCAAGCGCTCGCGTTCAGGGTGAACAGCGAGGCGCCGATGCCGAGTGCGACCGCGATGGTGATGCCTTTCAGTTGTGTCTTCACGATTCGGTTCTCCGATGGAGTGGGTCCGCGCGTGGCCGTCCTGGCTGCGCAGACGAAAAAGTCTCATGCAATGCCTTGCGCCGATCCTCGCCACGCATTCCTGCTGCGTGGCGCCTAAGTGGCGCAGGCTCCGTGGCCGATGACGTTCCACCGTCCTGACAAAGCAATACAGCAGTCGCCGCGTCGCGATTACACGCGCGTCGCCGCGCATCCGCTGACGATGCATCGTGGGTTGGGGAGAATCGCCGCCCCGCGTGGCCCGCGGGTGGTCAGAAGGCAATGCATCCTCGCGGCTGGACGCGCAATGCGCCACGCAGGCGCGGGCGTCGCCGCATGATGGCGCGCGCGGTCTTCAGCGCGTGACGGTCGGGCCGAGCGGCCAGTCGGCCTTTTTCAGATCGATGGTCTTGAGCGCGTAACGCTCGGGTGCATCCCTGCGGCTCGCGCCTGTCCTGTACTGCATCACGATGCCGTGATGGCCATTGGCGTTCTTGAACTCGGGGATCGCGTCGAGCACCTCGGCCGACGCGACCGATCCGTCGGCGGAAAAACCCAGCACCCATTCGGAAATGGTGTCGTGCAGGAACACGCCCACCCGACGAAAGTCTTTCGCGTTCTCGAATCTCGCCTGCCCGTGTGCCCACTGCGGCGACAGACCCTCTCGCGCCATGCCTGCGCGCACGTCGCCGTCGTGCGCCGCGACGAACTGGTTGAGTCCCGCGAGCACTTCTTGGGTTTTCTCTTCACCGAATCTCTGCACGAGGCGCTTCGAGACTCGACGCAGCAGATCTTCGAAGTACAGCGTCGGCTGGTGGTCGTTGTGATCGCCGTACTCGCGCGCGCCACTTCCGACCCAGCCGCGGTACGCGCCATAGGCCTGCGCCCAGATCATCGCCTCGAGCGGATGATCCTCGGTGAGTTCGAGTTCGGCCATCTTCGCCATCGCGAGCAGCCTGCCGTGCGCCGCAGCGGTAGACAGATAGCGTCGCGCCTGAGTCGCGTCGCGTTCGGCGACGTGCGGTTCGATCGCGTCGCCGCGGCGATAGATCGTACCTACGAGGTATTGCGCGTCGGCATCGCCGGCGAGCGCCGTCTTCGTCCAGACGTCGAAAATCGCCAGACGGTTTTGCGCGGGCGTCGACTTGTCTAGGAAATTTGCGAGACTGGCGACGTTGCCGGAGTCCTGAGCGACGGCGACGGCGCTCGCGAGGAAACCCAAAACGAACACACAGCATGCGCTCAAGCGAAGCATCGTCGATTCTCCGAAAAGTATTGCGCTCCCCGGGTGGACGAAAACCGCGCTGCGCACTACCCGGCGCAGCGCGGCTGGTTCAGCGCGTCACTTGGCGTTGGCGAGCGCCAGCGTCATGTCGAGCATGCGATTCGAGAAACCCCATTCGTTGTCGTACCACGACAGCACCTTGACGAGCGTGCCGTCGATGACGCGGGTCTGCGTCGCATCGTAGATCGACGACAGCGGGTTGTGATTGAAGTCGACCGACACGAGCGGCTTCGTGTTCATGCCGAGGATGCCCTTGAGCCTGCCCTCGCTCGCCGCCTTGACGACTTCGTCGATCTCGGCGTGGCTGGTCGCTCGCTTGGCGACGAACACGAGGTCGACGACCGACACGTTGATCGTTGGCACGCGCATCGCAAAGCCGTCGAGCTTGCCATTCAGCTCAGGCAGCACGAGGCCGACCGCCGCTGCGGCACCGGTCTTCGTCGGGATCTGCGACATCGTCGCACTGCGCGCGCGGCGCAGATCCTTGTGGAACACGTCGGTCAGCACCTGGTCGTTCGTATAGGAATGGATCGTCGTCATGAGCCCATGAACGATGCCGATCTTCTCGTTGAGCGCCCACGCGAGCGGCGCGAGGCAGTTGGTCGTGCACGATGCGTTCGAGATCACCTCGTGCTTGGCCGTGATCTTGTCGTGGTTGACGCCGTAGACGAACGTGCCATCGACGTCTTTCTCGCCGGGTGCCGAGATGATCACCTTCTTCGCGCCTGCGGCGATGTGCGCGCCGGCCTTGGCCTTCGACATGAACAGGCCCGTGCACTCGAGCACGACGTCGACGCCGAGTTCTTTCCATGGCAGCTTGGCTGGATCGCGCTCTGCGCAGACCTTGATCTTGTCGCCCTTGATGACGAGATTGCCGCCCTCGACCTTGACCTCGTGCGGGAACTTGCCGTGCGCGGTGTCGTACTGGGTCAGGTGCGCGTTCGTTTCCGCGTCGCCGAGGTCGTTGATCGCGACGATCTCGATCTCGTTGTTGCGACCGCTCTCGTACAACGCGCGCAATACATTGCGGCCGATGCGGCCGTAGCCGTTGATGGCGACTTTGACAGTCATAGGGCAGGGTTCCTGAGCAAGGATTGGCGGGAGGACGAACATTCTAGCTGCAAGAGGCCGCCGCGCGCATGCGCGCGCTGCGGTGGAACCGCGACGAGACGCGGCGTAGGATGAGCGCATGCACGCAATCGCACTCTTCCTGGCGGTATCGGTCGGCGCCGTCGGCGGCGAGACGCCGCAGGAGCACGTGCACCACGAGTCGGCGAACGTGATGCCGTTCGAGATGGCGAAGACGCTGCATGTCTTCCGCATGACCGAACTAGGCGGGGAGCAGAGGGTGATCGTTCGCGGCGGTGCGGATCGCGCAGCGCAGATCAGGATGATCCGCGAACACCTGCTCAAGCTGCGTGAACGCTTCGCGGCGGGCGACTACGGCGATCCGGCCACGCTGCACGGCGCGCGTATGCCGGGCCTCGGCGAATTGCGCGTCGGCGCGGCGCGCGTGCACGTCGGCTATGCCGACCTGCCGGACGGCGCTGCGCTGACTTTCGAAACGCGCGACCCGCACCTGCTGACCGAGATCCATCGCTGGTTCGGCGCACAGCTATCCGAGCACGGCGCCGACGCAGTTGCCGAGTAGACGCGAGGCCGGCTAGAACGAAACCCGTCAGTGCGCGAGGATTAGCGCGTCGGTCAGATCGCCCATCGGCTTCTGTCCATTCGCGCGCAATGCGGCGTCGCGCTGCTCGATGCCGGGCAGCGGCGGCAGGTTGAAGCGATGGTTGATCAGGCGCTGTATCGAGCCGGTGTCGTACTGGGTGTGGTCGACGTAGCCGCGTTTCGCGAACGGCGAGATGATCAGCGCCGGGATGCGTGTGCCCGGGCCCCAGCGATCGCCCTTCGGCGGCGCGGCGTGATCCCACCAGCCGCCGTTCTCGTCATAGGTGATCACGACGAGCATGTTCGGCCACTGCGGACTCCTCTCGAGGTGCGCGATCACGCTGGCGATGTGCGCGTCACCGGCGGCGATCGTCGCATATCCCGCGTGCTGGTTCTGACTGCCCTGCGGCTTGTAGAACGTCACGGGCGGCAGCTTGCCCGCATCGATGTCTGCGAGAAATTTGACTCCGTCGAGGCCGCCGTCGCGCAGGTGCTCGGCGCGGGCCGGACGACCGGGCGCGAAGTTCGCGTAATAGTTGAACGGCTGGTGATGGTACTGAAACTGCACGTGCGCCATCGTGACGCCGCCGGCCGCCGCGTCGGGGAAGTTGAACGCCTCGCCGCCCTTGCCGTCGAGGTATTTGCGCAGCGCCTCGTTGGCGACGATCGCGCTCTTCCAGCCACCGCCGTACCACGCCCAGCCGACCTTCGCATTGCTGAGCCGGTCCCCAATCGTCGGCAGCAACTGCGGCGTCAGTGTATTGACCGCGTCGGTGTCCGCGAAGCGCCAGTCGCCGCCCTTCGGCGCGAGGCTCGCTGAGGGTTGATACGGCGGCTGCATCGTGTTTACCGCATAGAAATCGGGCGTCAGCACGCCGTAGTGCAGCCATCTCGGCGGACCGTTGACCGCGGACTCTGCGGTCTCCGGATCGAGCTTCAACGAAACCCCATCGGGATTCAGCACCGAGATGGCGTCATGGTATTTGTGCGGATCGTTCTTCGCCTGGTAGTCGATCGGCGCGCATGCGCAGATCAGATACTGGTGGTTGAAGAACGAACCCCCGAATCCGCCCTGGAAGAAGTTGTCGGCGAGAGTATACTTTTTCGCGATCTGCCACAGCGCCATCTTCGATCCGTCGAAATGGCCCATCACGAGCCCGCCCGCGTCGCTGTAGGCGGCGAATTTGTCGTTCCGGCCGCCGTTGATCTGCATCTGGTTCTGGTAGAACGCATGTACGAGGTCATGCAACTTGAAGTCGAGGCCGATGTCGTAGCCTTTTGGGTCGTCGAGCGCGAACGGCGCGTTCGCATGACCGGCCGTCATCTCGCTGGTGATCTCAACCGGGTCGGACGGATCGGTCAGGCCCTTGCCCGGCACCGGCGGCAGCGTCGGCAGCGGCTTGCCGTCGCGATCGGTCTGCAGCGCCTGTTCGGCGGTCACTTGTTGCAAGCCGTTCGCGCCGGGGAAATTTCCGTACAGGTTGTCGAACGCGCGGTTCTCGGCGTAGATCACGACGATCGTCTTGATCGCATCGACCGACGCGGTCGCCGCCGCAGCGCGCGGCGCGCCTGACGATCGTTCCGGCGGCGCCGACTGGCAGGCAGCGAGAGTCAGGCTGATCGTCGCGGACAGGAGGATTCGGCGCATTGCCGTGGATTCCAAAAAAAGCCGTCTGCGAAGTGTAGCGAAACCGGCTGCGCGCGGCAGCCTGCGACGATGATCACGCTACAAACGCGCAACAGAGCGACGGGCGCCGGCTGCGTGCCGGGCCCGTCGCTGACGCCTAGTCAGTGGCAGCTCGCGCTGGAGACCGGCTGGGTCAGGTGTACGAGATCGATGCTGCCGCTGCCCGTGCCGAAGTTGGCGACGCTGGTCGTCCACGACGCGTTCGCGTGAGCGCAATCGCTGAACGCCACTTTGAGCGTGCCCCAGCCCAGCCTGGTGACGCCCGCCGGCGTGAAGTAGGGCGGAAACAGGCCGCCGATCGGCTCGTCGAGCGCCACGGTTGCCACGCCATTGCTGATCGTGCCCGCGCCCGCGAGCCAGGCCTGCTGGCCCGCATTGTTGAAGGTGTACCAGCTGACCACGAACTGGTTGCCGGGGAGGATCTCGAAATTGAAGCCGTGCCCGCTCTGCGCGGGGTTGTACCAATAGCCAGTGAAGCCCGCGTCGACGGTCGTCGGCACGTCGAGCGCCGCGGTGAGGTCGCCCATCGGCTTGCCGCCGTTCGCGATCAGCGCGTTGTCGCGCTGCTGCAGCCCGGGCAGCACCGGCAGGTTGAAGCGGCGCGTGATCAGGCGCAGCGCCGACGCGCTGTCGTACTGGGTGTGGTCCACATAACCGCGCTTCGCGAACGGCGAGACGATGATCGCGGGAATGCGCGAACCCGGGCCCCAGCGGTCGCCCTTCGGCGGCGCGACGTGGTCCCACCAGCCGCCGTTCTCGTCGTAGGTGATGAGGACGACCATGTTCGCCCACTGCGGGCTGTTCTGCAGGTGCGCGATCACGTTGGCGATGTGCAGGTCGCCGTCGTTGACGGTCGCGTAACCGGGATGCTGATTCTGGCTGCCCTGCGGCTTGTAGAACGTCACCGGCGGCAGCTTGCCCGCGTCGATGTCTGCGATGAAATTGGCCCCGTAGAGGCCGCCGTCGAGCAGATGCTTGGCGCGCGCCGCGGTGCCGGGCGCGAGGTCGGCGAAGTAGTTGAACGGCTGATGGTGATACTGAAAAGTCACCGCAGCGGGTGCGGTGCCGTCCTGGATCGCCTGCCATGCTCCCGCGTACCAGGCCCAGCCGACGTTCGCCTGGGTCAGCAGGTCGCCGATGTTCATCGCGCCCTGCGGACTCAAGGTGTTCGGTTTCGACAGGTCGGCGAAGCGCGGATCCTGTCCGGCCGCGGGCTTGTTGCTCGACGGCTGGTACGGTGGCTGCATCGTGTTTACGCCGTAGAAATCCGGCGTGAGCTGCGCATCGTTGACGAATTTCGGCACGCCGTCGAGCGCTGACGCCGGAGACGCCGGATCGATCTTGAGCGACACGCCGTCGGCATTCACCGCGGAAATCGCACTCGCGAACGTCACCGGGTCCGCCGCGGTCTTGAAGTCGTACGGCGCGCACGCGCAGATCAGGTACTGATGATTGAGGAACGAGCCGCCGAACGCGCCCTGGAAGAAATTGTCCGCGAGCGTGTACTGCTGCGCGATGCTCCACAGCGCCATCTGCGTGCCGTCGAAGTTGCCCATGACCTCGCCGCCCGCATCGCTGTACGCGGCGAACAGGTTGTTCTTGCCGCCGTTGATTTGCATCTGGTTGTTGTAGAAGCGATGCACGAGGTCGTGCAGTTTGTAGCCGAAGCCGACGTTGTAACCATGCGGGTCGTCGAGTGCGTAAGGCGCATTGGAATGCCCCCTGGTCATCTCGGTCGAGACCTGGGTCGGATCGGAGGCGTCGGTGAGCCCGTTGCCGTTGATCGGCGGCAGCGTCGCGAGCGGCTGACCGTTGCGATCGAGCTGCAGGGCCTGCGCCGCGCTCGCGCCGGCGAGACCGTTCGCACCCGGGAACTTGCCGTAGAGATGGTCGAACGCGCGGTTCTCGGCGTAGATCACGACGATCGTCTTCACCTGGCTGATGTCGGTCAACGGCGTCGCCGAGGTCGATGCCGCGAGCGCGGCGTCGGGGCCGGCGGCTCCGGAGGCGAGCGTCGCGAGAAGCGCGAGCGAGAGGGCTTGCGTGTGCATGGGAGAATCCTTGATTGGGCGCGGCGAGGACATCGGCGAAAACAGCCAGTGGCGGAGCGCAATCTAGCCGTGCCGTTTGTCAGGCGCGTTGCAGATTGATGAAATACCTCGCCGCGCGCAACACGCGGGGCACTGACGCGAGCGTGTCATTCGAATGACTTAGTTTGCCGATGCCGATTTGCTTTAGGATCGCCGCGTGAACGCTCACTGCCGATGAAACCCATGCCCTGCAGGCGCCTCGTCGCCACCGTACTCGCTTTTTTCGCCCTGTGCTGTGCGGCCGGGCATTGCGGCGCGGCGCCCGAGTCCACCTATGCCCAGGCGTTTGCGCGTGCGGCGCTGCTGCGCGATGCGGGCAAGCGCATTTTTGCCGATCCCGCATTCTCCGCGTCGGGCAGGCAGGCCTGCGCGAGCTGCCACGCACCCGCGGCACGCTACAACCCGCCGAACGCGCTCGACGTCCAGCCCGGCGGCATGACGCTGCACGACTTCGCATTCCGCGCGCCGCCGACGCTGACTTATCTCAACCGCATCCCGCCCTATGACAATCACTTTCACGAGTCGGACGAGGAAGGCGACGAATCGATCGACAACGGTCCGACCGGCGGCCTCACCTGGGACGGCCGCGTCGACAACGGCGCGAACCAGGCGCAGATCCCGTTGCTCGCCGAGCACGAGATGGCGAACACGCGCGCGGGCGTCGCGGCGGCGATTCGCAAGGCGAGCTATGCCGGCCTGCTCACGCGCGCGCTCGGTGCAGACGCGCTCGCCGATGACGGCGACGCATTCAACTCGGTCGTGCGCGCGCTCGG
>JBDTYX010000267.1:0-3895 GCA_040005435.1 Rudaea sp.
GAAGCCGATCGCCCCCGGGAAAAGAGTCACACTCGTTACGTTCTGAGTATATGGGTGCGCGAGGCTGGCGCACAAGCAAAGTCGCGGCATCCGTTCAGCTAGGCGAGGCGGTTCTTGGCACGCATAGTCTGCTGTTTCTCGCGATTCCAGTCACGGTCCTTCTCGGCCGCGCGCTTGTCGTGGTCCTGCTTGCCCTTCGCGAGGCCGAGTTCGAGCTTCACGCGGTTGTGCTTCCAGTACATCGCGGTCGGCACGATCGTGTAGCCCTTGCGCTCGACGGCGCCCACGAGCTTGTCGATCTCGGCCCGGTTGAGCAGTAGCTTGCGCGTGCGCCGGTCCTCGGCGATCACATGGGTCGAGGCGGCCAGCAGTGGTGGGATCGACGCGCCGAACAGGAAAATCTCGCCGTTGCGCACGATCGCGTACGCCTCGGAGATGTTGATCCGGCCCGCACGAAGACTCTTGACTTCCCAGCCCAGCAGCGCGATGCCCGCCTCGAAGCGCTCGTCGATGTGGTATTCGTGTCGCGCGCGCTTGTTGAGCGCGATCGTCGAATCCGTCTTCTTGTTTTCTTTTGCCATCGCCGCTGCTATTGCATCTTAGAATAGGTCGAACGTCCCGCACCGCGCATTGTATACACCTACCGCATTCCCTGCCGATGATCCAGATCCGCCGCAGCGCCCTCGTGCGCCACACCCCACAGCGCATGTTCGATCTGGTCAACGACGTCGCGGCGTACCCGCGCCGCTTCGCGTGGTGCGGCGATTCAGCGATCCTCGAGCAGGACGCCGACACGATGATCGCGCGCCTCGACCTGCGTCTGGGCGCATTGACGCAGAGCTTCACGACGCGCAACACGCTGAAGCCGCCGATGCGCATCGGGCTCGAACTCGTCGAGGGGCCGTTCCGCTCGCTGCAGGGGCAGTGGACGTTCCTCGCACTCGGCGAGGCGGGTTGCAAGGTCGCGCTCGCGCTCGATTTCGACTACGCGGGCCTCATGGCGCCGGTGCTGCGCAGCGGCTTCCAGAGGCTCGCCGATCGCATGGTCGACGAATTCTGCACCGAGGCCGATCGCATTTATGACTGAGGCGCCCGTGGCGATGATCGAGGTCGAGGTGGCCTACGCTGAGCGTGACCGCCAGGTGGTGCGCGTCGCTAGATTGCCTGCAGGTGCCACGGTCGCGCAGGCGATCGAGGCGACCAGGATCCGCGAAGTCATCCCGGCCGGGATGCCGGTCGAGGCGGTAGGAATCTTCGGTCGTCCCGCGCAGCAGGGCGACGTCCTCACCGATGGCGATCGCGTCGAACTCTACCGGCCGTTGTTGCTCGATCCGAAGGAAGCGCGCAGGCGCCGCGCGAAAGCCGGCGCGAAGGTCTGACGGAATCGGGCCGCTGACACACGGCGCGAGAGGCTGGGATCAGGTGCCGCCCTGATCGCCGCCACGCGACTTCTTATCCTTGTCGTCGTCGGGGCGCTTGTCGTCGGGATACTGACGCTTGTACTTCGTCGCTTCGCGGATCAGCTCGGTCGGGTTCTCGGCGAAATAATCGCCGTCGACCTTGGCCAGCGTGTCGCCTTCGAAATACAGCGTGAGCGACTTCGTCTCCATGCGTCCGTTGCCGCGGCGCTCCGTGGAGATGAAGTCCCAGCGGCTCTGCTGGAACGGGTTGACGACCGACGGCGAGCCCAGGGTGAGGACCACCTGGCGCTTCGACATGCCGGGCTTGAGCGAATCGACTTGCACCTTGCTGAACAGGTTGCCCTGCTGGATGTCGAGCTGGTAGATCGGATTGCACGCTGAGAGCGCGAGCAAACACGCAGCCGAAGCCAGCGGAAGCGAGAATTTCTTGAGAACGCGAGTCATGCAGATGCGGCCGGGCGGAAAGCGCACGATGATACACTAGGGGCAGGCGCGAAAGCAGGCGGCGGCGCCTGCATTCAGGCGGCACTTAAGGAGATCGGCCCATGGAAACCCAAGAGCTGCGCAAGGCGGGGCTGAAGGTCACGCATCCGCGCATGCGCATCCTTGAGATCCTCGAGGCATCCGACGGCAAGCACATGACCGCGGAAGACATTTACCGACGCCTGCTGCACCACGATGACGAGATAGGCCTCGCGACCGTCTATCGCGTGCTGACCCAGTTCGAGGCGGCGGGGCTCGTCGCCAAGCACAACTTCGAAGGCGGCCAGGCCGTCTACGAGATCAATCGCGGCACGCACCACGACCACATGGTCGATGTCGACACCGGCAAGGTAGTCGAGTTCGTCAGTGAGGACATCGAACGCCTGCAGCGCGAGGTCGCCGAAAAGCACGGCTACGTGATCGAGGATCACAGCCTCGTGCTCTACGTCAGGCAGAAGAAGAAGAAATAGTTTCGCGCGCCCGCGGTCGCGTCGGCGATTCACACGCTCCGCGCGCGCCGACCGAAGCGCTCCGCTCAGCGCCCGGCGGTCGCCGCCGACAGCATCTGGCGCGCGTGCGCGAGCGTCTCGCGCGTGATCTCGATGCCGCCGAGCATGCGTGCGATCTCGTCGCGTCGCGGCGTACCCGCGAGCGCCTCGATGCCGGTCTGCGTGCTCTTGCCGTCGGTCGATTTCGCGACGCGCAGATGCTGGTGGCCTTGCGCGGCGACCTGCGCGAGGTGCGTCACGCAGAGCACCTGACGCTCGTCGCCGAGCCGGCGCAGCTTCTGGCCGACGACCTCGGCGATCGCGCCGCCGATGCCCGCATCGACTTCGTCGAACACCATCGTGCCGACTTCGTCGAGGCCGAGCGCCGCGACCTCGATCGCGAGGCTGATGCGCGACAGCTCGCCGCCCGAGGCGACCTTGCGCAGCGCACGCAGCGGCTGGCCCGGGTTGGCGCTGACGAGAAACTCGACGCGTTCGACGCCGAGCGCGTCGGGCGTCGTCTTCTCCGCACGTTCGAGCTGCGCGGCGAAGCGGCCGCCTGCCATGCCGAGCTCGCCGAGCAGTCCGCCGAGATCGCCGCCGAGACGCAGCGCGGTCGCGCCGCGCAACGCGGACAGGCGCGCCGCGGCGGTCGCGTAGTCGCGCTCGCAGGTCTGCCGCTCCTTCGCGAGGCTCGCGAGCGACTCGCCTGCACCGCGCAGGCTTTCGAGTTCGTCGCGCAGCGTCGCCGCGTGCGCGAGCAATGCCTGCGGGGGCCGCCGATGCTTGCGCCCGAGGTCGTGCAGCCGGGCGATCTGCGCGTCGACCTCGGCGAGTCGCTGCGGATCGAGATCGAGCGCGTCGCGATAGCGGGTGAGCGCGGCGCCGGCCTCGGCGATCTGGATCTGCGCGCCGTCGAGGATCTCGCCGACCTTGGCCAGTTCGGAATCCACGCCGCCGAGACGCAGCGCCTCGCCCTGCGCCCGCGCGGCGAGGCGCGACAGCGCGAATTCGCTGTCGCCGTCGAGCAGCTCGGCGAGCGCGCTCGTGCCCTGGATCAGCTGTCCGGCGTTGGCGAGGCGACGGTGGGTTTCGTTGAGTGTTTCGACGTCTTCTGGCGTGAGCGCGTGGCGCTCGAGCTCCGCCACCTCATGGTCGAGCAGCGCGATGCGCTCGGCATGATCGGTGCCGCTGTCGAGCGCGCGCATGCGTGCGTCGAGGCTGCGCCACTGCGTCGCGAGTGTGGAGACGGGTTCGAGAGCGGCGCGATGGTTGCCGTACGCATCGAGTAGCGCGAGCTGGCTCGCGCGGTCGAGCAGGGCCTGGTGCTCGTGCTGGCCGTGGATCTCGATGAGCCGCGCGCACAGCGCCTGCAGCTGGCCGAGCGTGGCGGGACGGCCGTTGATCCAGGCGCGCGACGCGCCCTCGCTGCGGATCACCCGGCGCAGCTGGCAGGCGCCGTCGTCGTCGAACTCCTCGGCGGCGAGCCAGGCCCGGGCGGCG
>JBDTYX010000268.1:0-3893 GCA_040005435.1 Rudaea sp.
TGCCGTTCGCGCCCTTCTTCTTCTTGATCTCGACGCCGTCGGGATTGTTCGAACCCACTTCGTGCAGCGCGGCGAGATGCAGCACGACGAGCAGCAGCAGCACGAGCGGCAGCGCGACGACGTGCAGCGCGAAGAATCGGTTGAGCGTCGCGTCTGCGGGGTTGTAATCGCCCATGATCCACTGCACGAGCGTATCGCCGATCCATGGCACCGCGCCGAACAGCGAGATGATCACCTTCGCGCCCCAGAACGACATATTGCCCCACGGCAGCACGTAGCCCATGAACGCCTCGGCCATCAGCACGAGGAAGATCAGCATGCCGAGCAGCCAGACGAGTTCGCGTGGCTTCTTGTACGAGCCGTACATGAGGCCGCGGAACATGTGCAGGTAGACGACAATGAAGAACAGCGACGCGCCGGTCGAATGCATGTAGCGGATCAACCAGCCCCAGTCGACGTCGCGCATGATGTACTCGACCGACGCGAACGCGGTCTCCGCGCCCGGCTTGTAGAACATCGCGAGGTAGATGCCGGTGACGATCTGGTTGACCAGCACGAGCGCCGCGAGCGAGCCGAAGTAGTACCAGAAGTTGAAGTTCTTCGGCGCGTAGTACTCCGTCATGTGCTTGCGATACATCGGCATGAGGCCAGGCGCGCGATCCTGGACCCAGCCGCCGATCGATGAGAATACGTTTGCCATTAGGTTGCCCCTTCCGGATTCACGCCGATCAGGACGTGTGTGTCGTCGACGAACTTGTACGGCGGCACGACGAGGTTCATCGGCGCCGGCACGCCGGCGAACACGCGCCCGGAGATGTCGTAACGCGACTTGTGGCAGGGGCAGAAGAAGCCGCCCTTCCACTCCGGATCGAACGGCTCGGGCTTGATCTCCGGAACGAAGTCGGGCGAGCAACCCAAGTGGGTACAGATGCCGATGACGACAAGCCATTCGGGCTTGATCGCACGCGCTTGGTTCTGCGCGTACTTGGGTTGCTGGTCGACTTTCGAATCAGGATCACGCAGGCGCCCCGTTACCTCGGGCAGCGTGGCGAGCATCGCCTGGGTGCGATTGACGATCCAAACCGGCTGGCCGCGCCAGGCGATCACGAGACGCTGGCCGGCGGCGACCTTGCCAATGTCGGCCAGCACTGGAGCGCCGGCGTTCTTCGCCCGCTCGCTCGGCTCCCATGATTTGATGAAAGGGACCAACGCGGTAGCGGCGCCCGCACCGCCGACGACCGCCGTCGTCGCAGTGAGGAACCGTCGGCGTCCCTGGTTTACGCCCTCATTCGCCATCCGGCACTCCGAAAGATATCAAGAACAAGCTGGCGATCGCGCGGCCGGGCCGTCCGCTGCGAATCGCTCGCCATGGCGAAGGATTCTCGAGCGTGGCCTTCCGCTTCGCCCAATCCCCGGACGCATCCGAAGATTTCGAAATCGTGGTAGTTTAACCAACGCTCCGGGTTTTAGACAACGAAAAATAAAGTCGCGCGCGGCTTTTGCCGCCCCTGAAAATCGATCGCGGGACGTCCGAAGCGCCCCGACGTCCTGCTACTCGTAACCGCATGAAGAACGTCCCCCGCTCCCTCCAGTTCGCCGCCCAGTGGATCACGCTCGGATTGGCGATCGCATTCGTCGTCGGCCTGCTGGCGCCGCAGTCGGTCGAGCGGCTGCGCGTCGCGCTACGCCCCGCCGCGGCTTCCGGGTCCGAGCCCGCCGCGCCCGCGCGTGCGCCCAATCCGGTCGTGTCTTCCTACAAGGTGGGCGTCAACCGCGCGGCGCCGGCCGTCGTCAGTATCTATGCGAACAAGATGGAAACGCGCGTCGAACAGGGTGCGCTCGTGCCCAACGACCCGCAACTGCGCGATATGATCGGCGCGATACCGCTGACGGTCCGCCGCTCGGTGCCCGCGCAGAACCTCGGCTCGGGCGTCGTGTTCAACGCCGATGGCTACATCCTGACGAATTTCCACGTGATCAAGGACGCGCGTGAAATCTCCGCGGTGCTGCAGGATGGACGCGTGATAGCGGCGAAGATCATCGGCAGCGACGAGGAGACCGACCTCGCCGTGCTGCACATCGACGCGTTCAACACGCAGACCGTGGTCGTCGCCGACCAGCCGCCCGCAGTCGGCGACGTCGTGCTCGCGATCGGCAATCCGTTCGGCCTCGGCAACACCGTGACGATGGGTATCGTGAGCGCGATCGGACGCCAGGTCAGCGCGACCTCGAGCGAGGATTTCCTGCAGACGGACGCGCCGATCAACACGGGCAATTCGGGCGGCGCGCTCGTCAACACGGCGGGCGAACTCGTCGGCATCAACTCGAACAACTACTCGCCGTCGGCGGGTGGTGGCAGCGTCGGCATCGGCTTCGCGATTCCGGTCAATACCGCGAAGAGCGTGCTCGAACAGATCATCCGCCATGGTCGCGTCATCCGCGGCTGGCTCGGCGCCACGTATCAGGACATCGCGCCGCAGCAGAACGACCCGATGCCGGTCGTGACCAACGGCGCGACGATCATGGCCGTCGACCCGATCGGTCCCGCGTCTCGCGCGGGCATCAAGGCCGGCGACGTGGTGACCCGCTTCGACGGCAAATGGGTGCCCAACTCGTTCGCGCTGCGCAACCGCGAGGCGCACGGGTCGCCAGGTTCGAAGGTGATGATCGCCGGGCTGCGCGATGGAAAACCGTTCAACTTCGAGATCGCGCTGGCCGAGAGGCCAGGCAAGAGCGCGGCCGCCGCTTCCCGTTGACGCGTGCCGCGCCCGACTACTCGACCTTGACGTTCGCCGCGCCGTAGCGCTTGCGCAGCGTACCGACGCGTTCGACGTAGACGCGCGTTTCGTCGAAGGGCGGGATGCCGCTGTATTTCTGCACGTTCTGCGGACCGGCATTGTAGGCGGCCGTCGCGAGACGCTCGTCGCCGTTGAACTGCTGCAGCAGCAGCCCCAGATAGCGCGCGCCGCCGCGGATGTTCTGCGTGCTATCGAATGGATTCGTCACGCCGACGTCGGCGGCCGTCGCGGGCATCAGCTGCATGAGTCCCTGTGCGCCGGCATTGGAGATCGCATTCGGATTGAACGCCGATTCGGCGTGCATCACCGCGCGCAGCAGCGCCGGATCGACGCCGAACTCGGCCGCGGCCGTCGCGATCTCCCGACGGTACGCATCGAGATTGAGCGCGGTCGTCGCAAAATCGATCGCCGAATGCAGGCTGCAGGCGTAACAGGTCGCGATATAGGTAAACAGTAGCTGGTATGGCGCGCCCGCCGGGCGCACGTTCGTGTATTCGGTGATGCCGTTCGAGCGCGCGACCTTGTAGACGGCGCCGCGACGGATCTCCGTGGCCTTGTCGACTCTCTCGGTCGCGTTCTGCGTCGATGCCTTCTGCACGACGCCGTTGACGCTGACCACGCTGACGACGTCGGCGAACGGCGACGGCGGAGCCGACCGATACTCGCCGCGCGCGCTGCCCGCAGCCACTGTGGGCGCGGCAGCCGCGACGATCGGCGCCGGCGCTTTCGCAGGCTTCGGGGCCGTGGTGGGCGAAGCCGACACCAGCGCGGCATTCGGCGCGGGTGCCCTGCCGCCGTCGCCGTAGTCCGTGCCGGGCACCTTGCTGCAGACCTGATAGTCCTGCGGCTTGTTCGTGATCGCGGTCTGTCCGTTCGGCCCGTTGCAGCGGTAGACCGCTCCCGCGTGGGCGCCCGCCGTCGCGCCTGCGAGTAGCAGCGCAGCGATCGTGAATTGCAGCGGTCCCCGGAGCGTTGGCTTAGTCATGTGAACCTTAAGCTTATGCGTCCAAGTTTCTGCTTGTACGGGGTTTTTGCCAAGCACTTTCATCGGATTTCGCGGATTGGCGGATGTAAATCTCGTGGCGGCCGAGGTGG
>JBDTYX010000269.1:0-3892 GCA_040005435.1 Rudaea sp.
CGATCGCGTCGCGCGTGCGCCGGCGCGCGCGATCAGCGCGGAAATGCATTCCGGGTTCGCCGCGTTGCGCAACGCGATGCCGCTGAACTGCCGCAAGCGCGTGGCGCCCACCGCGCTGCGAGACGACGTATCGCGCGACGTCCTGCGGATCGGCTCGATCTGGCGCAACGCGCGCGCGCGCAACGCCGACGCCGGACCGTTCCTGTTCGGTAAGTTCAGCATCGCCGACGCGATGTACGCGCCGATCGCGCTTCGCTTCTTGAGCTACTCGATCGCGCTGGCCGGCGCGGAGCAGGCCTATGCGCAGAACCTGCTCGCGTTGCCCGCCATGCAAGAGTGGACCGCCGAGGCCGCGACCGAGGGCATCGCGCCGCTGCACGAGCAAGACGTGGCATGAGCGCTTCCGCGGGCGCCGCGCGCGACGGCGCGCTCTGGCGCATGGTCGTGGGCGCTGCGCTGATCTCGACGACGAGCATCTTCGTGCGCTACGCCCATGTGGCACCGACCGTGTCGGCCTTCTACCGCGTGGCTTTCGGCGGTGCGATGCTCGTGCTGCTGCTGTCGGTTCGCCAGCAATGGCGCGGGCTGGTCTGGCGCGACGCGCTCTGGCTCGTGCTGCCGGCCGCGGCGTTCGCGATCGATCTCATGATGTGGCATCGGAGCATCCAGCTGATCGGGCCCGGACTCGCGACGCTGATCGGGAATTTCCAGGTATTCGTGATGGCGCTCGCGGGCGTCGTTTTCTATCGCGAGCGTCTTGGCTGGCGCTTCGCGTTCGGCGTCGCGCTCGCGATCTATGGCCTGTGGCTGCTGGTCGGTCACGACTGGCAAGGTTTGAGCGCCGATTACCGCTATGGCGTAATCCTGGGCGTGCTGACGGGCGTCGCCTACGCGGTCTACATGCTGAGCCTGCGCCGCGCACAGATGCGCAGGCCGGCGCTGACTCCCGAACGCGCGCTTTGTCTGACGAGTCTTGTATGCGCGGCGCTGCTCGCGCTCGCCGTGGTCGGCGAGGGCGAATCGTTCGCGATCCCCGATGCGCAGTCGTGGAGCGCGCTGTTGCTGCTCGGTTTCGTCGGCCAGGTACTTGGCTGGGTGCTGATCGCGCGCGCGATGCCGCTGCTGCCGGCATCGACGGTCGGGTTGCTGCTGCTGTTGCAGCCCGCGCTGTCGTTCGCGCTCGACGTCGTATTGTTCGCTCGACCGGCATCCGCGCGTGACTGGATCGGCCTCGGGCTCTCGCTGCTCGGCATCTTCGTCGCGAGCCGGCGCTCCCGCGCGCCTCAAGCGGGCGTCGGCCAGGAAGCGTAGCTCGCGCGCTTCCGGTACGCGCGCGGGCCTGCCGAAAACTCACGCGTTTCGCCATTCGCCGCATCGCCCGCAGCCACGCGGCGGAGGCCGGGCGCATCGTGCGAAACGAAGCGCGCCGGCGTGCAAGCGGCGCGTCCAGAGGATGGACGGCTGGCCGTCCATATGACGATTGGATATTTAGACGTCTAGACGTCTTGACTTCCGTTCCTGGCGTAGCTAGCATCCTCTGCGTACTCATCAAGACCGGCTGAGGGGCAGGCCCAGCGAAGCCGGGGCAACCTTTGCGAGGATCTACGGCGAAGCGTCGAGAGATCTTGCGATTGGTGCCAAATCCTGCGAGGTCCGCGGCCCCCGGAGCAATCCAGGGCTGCGGTGGACCCCGAAAGATGAGGCGGGCGTGGATCGCGAGAGATCCAGCGCGGCGTCTCGTGGGGACAAGATTGAACGACGAGACCAAGAGCATGAGCGCCAACCCGAACCATTTCCTGCCCAGCGCCTTCCCCGCGACCGCGGACTTGCCCGTGGCGCCGCGCGCGCGCTGCGAGATCCGCGAGGGCGTGATGGCGCTGCCGGAGTCGTTCCTGCTCGAGTCGGGCGCGACGCTCGCGAACGCGAAGCTGGCGTGGCGTTGCAGCGGCCCCGCCGATGCGCCGCTGATCGTCGTCCTCGGCGGTATCTCAGCCCATCGGCGTCCCTGCGACGAGGAAGGCAAGGGCTGGTGGCAGGCGCAGTGCGGCGCCGGCAAGCCGCTCGACACCGATCGCTATCGCCTTCTCGGCATCGACTGGCTCGGCGGCAGCGACGACTCCAGCGGGCCGCGTACGAGTGGGCTCAAGGACTTCCCGGTCGTCTCCACGGCCGATCAGGCGCGCGCGCTGCTGCAACTGCTCAATCGACTCGGCGTGCGCCGCGTGCACTTGCTCGTCGGTGCGTCGTATGGCGGCAACGTCGCGCAGCAGCTTGCCGCGTTGCTCGGCGATCGCCTGCGTCGACTCGTGCTGCTCAGCGCAGCGCACAAGCCCGCGCAGTTCGGCCTCGCTCTGCGCCACGTGCAGCGCGCGATCCTCGAACTCGGCACCGACAGCACGCAGGCGCTCGCGCTCGCTCGCTCGCTCGCGGTGCTCGGCTACCGCACCCCGGAAAGCCTCGAGCGGCGCTTCGGAGGCACGCAGGCGCGCGCGATCGATTCAGACGGCGTGACCGGCTGGATCGACCACCACGGCCAAAGCTTCGTGCGCCGATTCGATGCAGATGCCTACCGCTGCCTCGGCCGTTCGCTCGACACGCACGAGGTCGACCCGGCGACGATCCGCGTGCCGACGACGCTGTTCGCGGTACGCGACGACCTCACGGTGCCGGTGACACTGCTGCGCGAATACGCCGCGCGCGCGAGCGTCGCGTGCGAACTCGTCGAGATCGACTCGCTCTATGGCCATGACGCGTTCCTGAAGGAGGAGGCCGCCGTCGGCGCGCTGCTCGCGAGGGCGCTGGAGACGACGCCGTGAGCAACACCCCACTCGATTCCCGCATCGCTGCGAACAAGCCCGCACGCGGGCTCGCGACGATCGCGGCGCGCGCCGGCGTCGATCGCGACAGCGCCCACGGCGCGGTGATGCCGCCCCTGTACCTGTCGACGAATTTCAGCTTCGCGGGCTTCGCGCAGAAGCGCGCATACGACTATTCGCGCTCGGGAAATCCGACCCGAGATGTGCTCGCCGAGGCGCTCGCGGAGCTCGAGGGCGGCGCGGGCGGCGTGATCACCTCGTCGGGCATGTCCGCGATCACGTTGGTCACCGCGCAGCTCGGCCCGGCCGACCTCATCGTCGTGCCGCACGACTGTTACGGCGGCAGCTATCGACTGTTCAAGGCGCAGGCCGCCAAGGGCCTGTACGAGGTCGCGATCGTCGATTTCGGCGACCGGGCAGCGTTGTCCGCCGCGCTCGCGCGCAAGCCGAAGGTCGTCTGGATCGAGACGCCGAGCAATCCGCTGTTGCGCATCGTCGACATCGCCGCGACCGCTCGCCTCGCGCACGCGGTCGGCGCGCTCGTCGTCGTCGACAACACGTTTCTGTCGCCGGTGCTGCAGCAGCCGATTGAATTCGGCGCGGACATCGTCACCCACTCGACGACGAAGTACCTCAACGGGCATTCCGATGTCGTCGGCGGCGCGGTCGTGTGGAAGGACGCCGCGGTCGGCGAGCAGCTCGCCTGGTGGTGCAACTGCCTCGGCCTGTCGGGCGCGCCGTTCGACAGCTATCTGACGCTACGCGGGCTGCGCACGCTGCAGCCGCGGCTGCGCGCGCATCAGGAAAACGCCGACGCGCTTGCGCAGTTGCTCGATCGTCACGCGGCGGTCGACAGGGTCTATTTCCCGGGCCTCGCCACGCATCCCGGACATGCGCTCGCGGCGCGCCAGCAGCGCGGCTTCGGCGCGATGCTGAGTTTCGAGCTCGCCGGTGGCACGACGGCGGTCGAGGCATTCGTCGATGGCCTGAACTGCTTCACGCTCGCCGAGTCGCTGGGCGGCGTCGAGAGCCTCGTCGCGCATCCGGCGACGATGACCCACGCCTCGATGGATGCC
>JBDTYX010000270.1:0-3890 GCA_040005435.1 Rudaea sp.
TGCGGCGTCAGCAGCTCGATCGCGATGCGCGTCGGCGCGCGGTCTTCGTGTTCGAGCACGAGCGCGCAGCGCTGCACGCCGCCGTCGCGTGCGGCGAGGAACAGCGAGAACTCCTCGCACAATCGGCGCAACGGAAACAGCAACGGCGGCCACGACGCGATGCCCGCCTCGAACTCGATGCGATGGTCGAAGCGCTCGGCCGGCCGGTACAGCAGCAGCGGCGCAGGGACGAGGCCGCGCATGCGCTCGAGGGCTTCGATCGCGGGCAGGCCGATGCGCCGGGCAAGCTCGGGCGATGGCAGCGCGAACACCTCGCGCAGCGTGCGCAGGCCGACGTTGCACAGCAGCGAAATCGCGCTCGCGTCGAGGCCGCTGTCCGCGAGCGGCACATTGCCCAGCGCGGCCAGCATGCTCTCGTGCCCATCCGTGAAAAAACCATCGCTGCGCACCAGCACGCGCGCCGCGCGGGCGACCGGCGCGACCGCGATGCGCGGCGCATGGCCGATCGTGTCGAGATCGCCGCGCAGGCGCCGATCGAGGGCGGACCAGCCGCCGAACAGGCGTAGGCTCGCGCCGACCTCGACGAGCAACGCGTCGGCGCCGTCGATGCTGACATGGCTGCTGAATCGATAGGCCCAGGCCGCGAGGCTGTGCAGCAAGCGCAGTTCCGCAGGCTCGTCGCGCGCGCGCGCAAGCAGTTGCGCGCAGCACGCGCGCGCGGCGGCCAGCGGTTGCGCGTGGCGCACGCCGAGCCTCAGCGCTGCCGCGTTGGCCATGACGATCTGCGGACGCTGGCGTGGACCGGCGGTCAGCGCGCAGGGCAGCGAACGCTCATCCGCATCGAAAGCCGCATGCAGCGGCAGGTCGAAAAAATGCAGGCAGGCCCAGAGCATGTTGTCGCTGCAATGAAATGACGAGCCTCAAGATTGAAGGGCTCGCGTCTCAGCGTTTGAGGCGCGGTGATGGTCCAGCAAAAGTTTTTTCAGCGAAGAACCGCGGTGCAAGCGCGCTATGCAAGGCCCCGCGATGCATGGCGCGGAAGCGTCGCCGCGTTTAGCCCGGTGCCGCGCGCTGCCATTCGAGAGGGCGCGTGTCGCGATTGCGGCCACGGCACTTGAGGATTTCTATAGCGACCTGCGCGCTGCCCGGATGCAGACGCAGGCGCAACGCGGCGGGGCTCGACTTGGCCGCCGTGCGCGCGGGCCGGAACAGGAAGCCTAGCGCGTCGCCACTCTCGGCCGCGAGCTGCAGGCGGCGCAGCTGGGTGTAGTCGGTGTCGCCGAGCCAGCTCAGCACGGCGCCGCAGGCGCCCGAACGCAGGCATTGCTCGGCGCTCCAGGCACCCTGCGCGCTGGACGCATCGATCTGCACGACGTAGCGCAGGTCGAGCCCCTGCGCTTCGAGTGCGGGGGCATACGGAATATGCGGCGGAGCGACGAACACCACGCGTTGCTGGCGGCGCGTGAGCTGCGCGAGCGCCGGCATCACGAGCGCGAGTTCGCCGAGGCCGTCGTGCTCGAACAGGATCTCGGTGAGCGCGCCGTTCGGCCAGCCGCCGCCGGGCAGGCGCGCGTCGAGCGCGTCGAGCCCGGTCGACTGCGCGCGCACGTGATTCGACCCCGCGGCGGACTGGCGCCAGATGCCCGGATGCTGCAGCACCGCCTGTAGTTGCGGCGGGAAGATGGACGCCGTTGCGAGCTGCGGCGAGGAGAGAATGCTCATGTGCGTATGCCTCGATGACGTGCTGGGCTATCGGATTGGATTGGATCGGTGTTGGACTGCATCAAATGCCGGATTGGATCATCTTCGGTTGGATCAGCGTCGGTTGGATCAGCGCCGGATTGGAGCGCTGCCGATTGGATGGATCGGCATTGTTTGAACCGTTACTGCTTGGGTCGGTGCCGATTCAACCGGTACAGGATTTGAGTCGGCGCTCGAGTCGACGCGCTTTAATCGCGCCGGATGATGCCGACGTACAGGCCTTCGATCGCGAAGCTGTCGGTGCGACGCGGATCGACTTCGATCGGTTCGAAGTCGGAGTTTTCCGGCAACAGCAACAGGCGTCCGCGACGATGCTGCAGGCGCTTGACCGTGATCTCGTCGTCGAGCCGCGCGACGACGATGCGGCCGTCGTCGGCGCTCTGTGTGCGATGCACGGCGAGCAGGTCGCCGTCGACGATGCCGGCATCGCGCATGCTCATGCCGACGACGCGCAGCAGGAAATCCGCGCGTGGCCGGAACAGCGTCGGATCGACCGCGTAGTTCGCTTCGATGTTGCCTTCGGACATGATCGGGCTGCCGGCGGCGACGCGGCCGACGAGGGGAAGCGATGCCGCCGCCGGTGCCCGTGAGTGTTGCGCGAGACGCAGGCCGCGATGCTGTGCCGAGCGTTCGAGCGCGCCCTTGCGTACCAGCGCCTCGACATAGTCCTGCGCCGATGAATGGCTGCTCAGCCCGAGGCTTTCGGCGATCTCGCGCAGCGTCGGCGGATGGCCATGCGCATCGAGATGATCGCGGATGTACGAGAGGACGCGGTTCTGGTTCGCGGTGAGCGGGATATCGTGCATACGTACAAATGTACGTACTTCGATTCCGAACTGCAAGGGGTAAATGAAACAGGTCGAACTATATTGCGTAAGTTATTGTTGTTACGGTAAATACATTTACGGACTTGTCGATCACGAACGCGTGAGGCCGCCCTTGTCGGCGAGCGGCTGGTCGCTGATGTCGGTGTCCTCGTGCTGCTCGTAGGACCAGTTCGCGACCGATTGGGCGACGATCATTTCGCTGCCCGCGCGGAACGCATCGGCCGCGGCCTCATAGACTGCCTGCAGATGACGCCCTTCCGGATACTCGATCCATACGGTCTCGCCGTCGTTGGGTTTGCGCAGGGGCATGGTCTCGTTCGTTCCGCTCCGGATGATCCGTGATGTATTACGCCCGCCACGCGCAAATGGCAAGCCGGCCACGCTGCCGGCTTTGCGCCTACCAGTTCGCCGGCGCGATGCGCTCGTCGGCCGGCAGCGGCGCGAAGCCGCGCTCGAGCGCCTTCGTCCATATCACGACGAACTCGGGCGTGTCAGCCGTGGGCACGAACGCGTGCGCGCCTGCGGCGATCGGCTGTGCCGCGACGAACGGCGCGCCGTCTAGCATCCCCACGACCGGCGTGCCGCGCGCGACGATGCTGTAGCGCGCCGGGATCGCGATGCGCAAATCGATCTTCGCGCCGGCCTTCGCGGCCGGCAGGCGCCGACCCGCGACCGCGAGGTCGTCGCTGAATGGCAGGTAGTCCGCATCGATTGCGGAGCAGGCTCGTACCGCGTGCCTCGCGCCTGTGTATGCCGCGCTTGTCCAGCGCCAGAATCCGCTGGCTGGTAGAGCGCGTGGTCGCGCGCATGGGCGGCACACCGGACAACACTGCCGAGCGCGCGCGAAAGGCGAACGCAGTGCAACCTCTCGGACGCATGCAACGCCCGGGCGTGGGACGGCTGAAAGTCTTGGCCCCGGAGGCTGCCGCCCGAAAAGGCGGCGCGCACTCGCGACGCTACTGGGAAGGGCAGTCGGTTCGCCATTTGTAGAAGCCTCCGAAAGGAAGCTGCGGCGCGAGGGGGGGTAATCCACGCGCCGCAGGCCAGTTCCCTCTGTCTGCGCTCCACGCGACGACCCTAACGCTTCTATACCAAGCCCTCTGTTCGACAGCGCACATCGCCCGATGCATCGTATTGCTACGGTGCGCACATGGATTTCAACAATCTTTTGGCCATGGACTCGCTAGCTCACACGCTCGGCTGCACGCCAGCGCAACTGAAATTCGCGAGGGACAATTCGGGCGACAACGAGGAACGCGTCCTTCGCTTCCTCAGGGTTCGCGGCCTGATCAAGACCGCCCA
>JBDTYX010000271.1:0-3877 GCA_040005435.1 Rudaea sp.
GCGTCGGTGCGGAACGCGGCGACGAGCGTGGACTCGTCGTCGTGATCGTCGCGCGCGTCCAGCAACTGGCGCATCCAGGCGATCTTGCGCTCGAAGCTCTGATCGCCGCCGCCCGACGAAACACCGTGGGTGCCGATGGAACGGCCCGCCGCGCGCGCGCGCACCGGGGCGCGAGGGTCGACCATCGGGGCCGCGATGCGCGGCCGCGAAGCGCCATCGGCGGCGGTCGCCTCCTTGTAGCGCCAGTGCGCCGCGACGCCGCGTTCGGCGAACGCGTGCATGTCATGGGTGCGGATCTGCACCTCGAGATTCTTGCCCTGCGGCCCGACCACCGCAGTATGCAGAGACTGGTAGTGATTGCCTTTCGGCCGCGCGATGTAGTCGTCGAACTCGGTCGGAATAGGCGGCCACAGACTGTGCACGATACCGAGCGCGGCATAGCAGGCGGCGACGTCGTCGACGAGTACGCGTACGGCACGGATGTCGTACAGCGAATAGAAGTCGCCGCCCTTGCGCTGCATCTTCTTCCAGATCGAGTAGTAGTGTTTCGGCCGACCCGCGATTTCTGCGACGATGCCGGCGTCGGCGAGCGCGGAGCGCAGCGCGCGAATCGTCGTCGAGATGAAGGCTTCGCGATTGCCCTCGCGCTCATCGACGAGGCGAACGATGCGCCGGTAGGTCTCCGGCTGCAGATAGCGGAACGCGAGGTCCTCGAGTTCCCACTTGAGCTGCCAGATGCCGAGGCGATTGGCGAGCGGCGCGAACAGGTCGACCGTGAGCTGTGCCTGCGCGCGCCGCTGCGCGTCCTGCATTTTTTCCGCAGCGCGCAGGCGCGCGAGCGCGCGTGCGAGCAGGATGAATACCACGCGCAGGTCGCGGATGATCGCGAGCAACAGGCGCCGCAAACCTTCCGCGTTGCCCGCATGCGCCTGATGCAACTCGCCGACTTTTTCCGCGGCCTGCTGGCCCTCAAGCAGCTCGCGCAGCGCGTTGCCCGCGTCGCCGGGAATTTCGGCAGCCCTGCCGTGCTCGCGCAGCGCATGCAGCACGTAGGCCGCACGCGTCGCGAGGTCGAGATCGAGATCGTCGAGCAGCTGCAGCGCGCCGGCGACCTCGGCCTCCAGGCGCGCGAAGTCCGCTATGGCGCGCGCCGCAACGAGCCGCTCGCCGACCGGCGCAAGCACGCTGTCGGCCTGCACATCGCGGATGAACCGATCGAGCGCGGCATTGGCGCGTGAGGCCGGCGTCTTCATGCGTCGATTCTAGCGGCTGGGGGCAATGCCCGCTTCGCCGCGACCGTGTGCAGAATTCAGCGGCGGACGTCGAAGCGCCGTTCGCCGAGGAATTCCGCGACCTCCGCTTCCGACAGGCGCAGGAAGTCGCCCGGCACGGAATGCTTCAGGCAGCCCGCGGCGAGGCCGAAGTCGAGGGCTTCCTGCTCGCTCATTCCGCTGAAGAAGCCGTGCAGCACGCCAGCCGCAAAAGCGTCGCCCGCACCGATGCGATCGACGATCGGCGTGATGCGATGGCTCGGCGTCGCAAACGTCCGCACACGCGTGACCATCGTTGCCGACAGCTCGTGGTCGTCGACATGGTGCTGCACACGCTGGGTCGCGACGATGCGCTGCAGATGCGGAAACGCGGCGAACGCCGCGGCCGCGGCCGTCGCCTGCGGATGCCCCGACCCGCCGCCGAAGTCGCGCTGCAGGACGATACCGATGTCGCGATGGTCGGCGAACACGGTGTGTGCGTTCGAGAAGATGTCACGCAGGATCTCCTCCGGCTTGCCGTCCCAGGCTTGCCAGAGCTTGCTGCGATAGTTGCCGTCGAAGATCACCTGCAATCCGAGCTCGCGCGCCGCGCGCACCGCATCGAGCGCCGCGGCCGCGCCGTTCGGGCCGACCGCAGGCGTCACGCCGGATACGAGCAGCGCGTCGGCGCCCGCCAACAGCGAGGTCCAGTCGTAACTCTGCGCGCTCGCGAGCGCAAATGCGGAGCCCGCGCGATCGTAGAGGACCTGGCTCGGCCGATGCGTGGCGCCGGTGGCGAGGAAATACAGACCCATGCGACCCTCGCCTGCTCGGACGCGCGAAGTGTCGACGCCGTGACGACGAAGTTCGCCTGCAGCCGCATCGCCGAGATCGCTGCGCGGCACGACGCTTACCATATTCGCTGCATGGCCGAAGCGTGACAGCGCCACCGCGACGTTCGCCTCGGCGCCGCCGACGCTCACGTCGAGGCGCGGCGACTGCAGCAGCAGTTCGCGCCCGGGCGCGGCGAGGCGCAGCAGCAGCTCTCCGAAGCAGACGATGTTTGCCGAAACCATTCATTTCTCCACGGAGGGGCTGGCGCACGGCGATAGTAGCCGGGTGCGGGAGCTTTTTCTTCGCGATGCGCGATTCGGCGCGCGCGCGCAAATTCATGCTGCGTCGCAACATTCACGTGACAACCCGAAAAGCGTGCTGCAATGCGGCTATCGAGTGGGTGGACTCACAAAAAATTCACTCTTGTTTTTGCGCTGCGGTGTTTGCTACGCTTGTTTATGTCACCGGTGTCAAAAATAATAGAACCAAAATGCTACCGGTGTCATTTTTTGGGGTTTCAATTTTCAGGCAGCACACGGGAGGAATACCACAGTGATTACTCGTTCACGCGATGCGAGCAAGCCATTCCGGCTCACTCTAACCAGCGCGATACTCATCGCGCTCTACGGCGCCTCGCCATTCGCGCTGGCGCAGTCTGCCACGCCTACCCCTGACGGAGCCGCCGCGCAGGCACAGACGACGTCCGGCTCGGGTTCGAGCTCCAATCAGACCCAGGAAATGGGTACGGTCGTCGTGAGCGGTTACGCCGCGTCGGTAGAGAAGGCCATCGAAGTCAAGAAGGATACCGTCGGCCAGGTCGACGTGATCATGGCCGAGGACGTCGGCAAGTTCCCCGACCAGAACCTCGCCGAATCGCTGCAGCGCATTCCCGGCGTCGAGATCGTGCGCGAGGGCGGCGAAGGCCGCCAGATCTCGGTGCGCGGGCTGTCGTCCGACTTCGTCCGCATCCGCCTCAACGGCATGGAGGCGCTCGCGACGACCGGTTCGAACGACAACTCCGGCGGCAACAATCGCGGCCGCAGCTTCGACTTCAACGTGTTCGCTTCCGAGCTGTTCAACAAGATCATCGTGCACAAGACCGACCAGGCGGATATCGGCGAGGGCTCGCTCGGCGCGACCGTCGACCTCTACACGCCGCATCCGTTCGACTTCAACAAGACTATTTTCGCGGCCAACGTGCAGGGCGGCTACAACGAGTACGCGAAGAAGGGCAACTACAAGGCCTCCTACCTCATGGGCACGGTGTTCGACGATGGCCTCATGGGGATCGTCGGCTCGTTCGCGTACAGCCACCGCGACATCGTCGAGGAAGGCTCGGGCACCGTGCGCTGGGACAACGGCCCGTCGAGCGGCGGCTTCGACAAGACCTCGCCGTTCGCCAGCGCTCTGCTCGCGACGACGTTCATCCCGCGCATCCCGCGCTATCAGGTATACAACTACACCAAAGACCGCCTGGGCCTGACCGGCTCGTATCAGTGGCAGATCACCGACAAGACGCTGCTGACCGTCGACGGGCTGTACGCCGACTACAGCGGCACGCGCAGCGAGTCCGACCTCGAGGCGATCTCATTCAGCAAGACTGGTGCCGGCAAGCCGCAGACGATCGTCAAGGACGGCTTCGTCGATCCGAAGACCGGCAACCTGCTGTATGGCGTGTTCGACAACGTCGACATGCGCGTCGAGAGCCGTTACGACGAACTCGAGACGCAGTTCAGCCAGGTCAGCGCGAAGCTCGAGCAGCAGTTCACGCCCGACCTCAAGGGCTCGCTGTT
>JBDTYX010000272.1:0-3870 GCA_040005435.1 Rudaea sp.
AAGATAGCAGGCTCGCTAGTTGCTCCTTGAGCGCCGCGACTTCGCCTTCGAGTGCGGTCACGCGCTCGTACAACCCGGCGTCAGCCATCCTGCCTGGTGCGGTATTGGTTGAGGCGACCGCAGATTCGACGAAGGCATCCACGTCAACGGGCCCGCTCAATAGGTGCATGTAGCGATCTTCGCGCTGTCCGTGACCGCGTGATATGCGAACGACGAGCGGAACGTCTCGTTCAATCAGGCGCTCAAGCGTGTCGCGCACGTCGTCGAGGCTCGGAAAATCCGTCAGCCGTTCGCAGCGCGTGAACACTTCGTTCAAAGTCTGCGGTCCGCGCAGCAGCATGAGGCAAAGCGCGGCGCGCTGGCGCGCCGTGGTTCCGTAGGCTGTATCGAAGCTGTGCGAATAGCGCGGCGCGCGCTGTGAGAACGGATCGAGCTTAACCAATCCACGGTCCAGCATGGCGCGCAGCGTGTGTTCGACTTCGCCCGGTTCCAGACGCATCACCGGCTCGCGGCTGGTCTTTTGATTGCACGCCTGCACCGTAGCGTTAACCGTGAGCGGATACGCGTCCGGTGTGATCGCGGCCTTTTCGATCAGGCTGCCTAGAATGCGCGCTTCGACCGCGCTCAACGTGGAAGTCGACGGGGTCGAGTCAGAGATCGAGGCATCGGTCATGTCAGACAGTGCGAAGCGGCAACTGCCGCGATGGCAATCAGTCTACAGAGATAACGGAGTCAGAGTGCCCTAGGTTGAGTGCCTTAGGTTTCGCGTTGGGTCGATGCGCAGGCCGAACTTGGGCGCCGGGCTTGCGTTCGCAATGCCTTCGCCCCGCATGTCTTGGTCAGAATCGCGCTGCGTAGATACATGCCCACGTTTAGAAGTCGAGACCAGATCCACGGATCGGCAATTTCCTTATACGCCGACCACATGCGGCGAAAATCGCATTGACGAGCGCTGGCGCGACGCCGGGAATGGGTGGTTCGCCGACCCCTCCGATCTTTGCTTCGTGCGACTCGAATAGGACGACCTCGACCGACGGTGCCTGCGCCATGCGCAGCAGGCGATACGTGTCGAAGTTGCGTTGAACGACCGCGCCATCGATAGCGGTGATCTCCTCCTGCAAGGCGGCGCCGAGCGCCATCAGCGCGCCGCCTTCGAATTGCGCGCGGACCAGACCAGGATTGACAATGGTGCCAGGATCGGCGGCGACAACGATACGCAGCACCGTGAGCCGACCGTCGGCCACGCGCACCTCGATCGCATGGGCCACCAGCGTGTCCCAGCCTTGGCACAGCGCAAGGCCGATGCCGCGACCGGCGTCCTTGGCGCCTCTCCAGTTTATTCGATCGGCGACGGCGTCGAGCAGGCGCAGCGCGCGCGCGTTGCCGCCGAGCAAGCGCCGTCGGTATTCGAGCGGATTGGCGCCGGCGGCGTGCGCGCACTCGTCAATGAAGCTCTCTTTCGCGAACACCGTGATCGACGCGTCGACGGAGCGCCAGGCGCCCACGGGTATGCCCGTGCCGACCTGGGACTGCGTCGCAGCAAAATCGGGTAATGCGTATGGTGCCGGCCCCGCACCGCCGAACGCCTTGTCGTCGGTTGTGGCACCCACCATCTCGTAGCCGCGAATCCTACCATCCGGCTCGATCGCAGCGCGGCAGGTCAGCAGGGATGCCGGCCGGTAGAAATCGTGCGCGAGATCTTCTTCGCGCGTCCACGTGAGCTGCACCGGTACGTCCACTTCGCGAGCAACGAGTGCTGCGAACACCGCGTAGTCCGTCTTCAGGCGGCGGCCGAATCCGCCGCCGAGGCAAGTCGTGTGCAGGACGACATCATCGACGTGGCGCGCGAGCGCCTTCGCCACGTCGTTGCGAACCGCGGTCTGCGCCTGCGTCGGAGCCCAGACCTCGACGCGATCCCTCGTCACGTGTGCAGTCGCGTTCATTGGCTCGAGCGGCGAATGCGCCAAGTACGGCAGCTCATAGCTCGCCTCGACGCGGCGGCTGCTCGCCGCAAAGCGCGAACGCAGTCGCGTCCTTGCCGCGATACCGGTATCGCGAGGAGCGATCTCCGCGTCCTTTGCATCGAGTGCCACGCGCAGGCGGTGCGTCACAGCGGCGCTGCTGGACCGTTGCGTCGGCATGCTCCACTCCGGCGCTAGCGCCTGCGCAGCGCGAAATGCGATCCAGGTGTTGTCAGCGATGACCGCGACGGCGCTGGGCAAACGTACCACCTTGCGCACGCCTTCCATCGCAAGCGCCGGCGCATCGTCGCAGCGCACGAGCGTACCGCCGAAGACCGGACACTGGCGCAGAGTCGCGCGCAGCATGCCGGGAACGCGCACATCGATGCCGTAGACGGCGCGTCCTCTGACCTTGTCGGCCTGGCCAAGCGGCGGTAGCGATTTGCCGATATAGCGCTGCTCTGCACGCGACTTCAGGCTCGCGTCGCTGGGCGCTGCGACGGCTGCGGCGAGCGCGGCTAACTCCCCGTAGCGCAAGCGGCGTCCGCTGCGCGTGTCGACCACCTCGCCGAGTTCTGCTCGACACTGCGTGCGGTCGACGTCCCAGCGATTCGCTGCGGCCAGCAGCAATCGTGCGCGTGCAGTCGCCCCGGCCGCGCGCAGCAGCGCGTAGCGAGTGCTCAGAGAACGGCTACCGCCCGTGAATAGTTCACCGTCATCACGAAACGGTTCGGCATCGGGTGCCATCTCGACGTGAATTGCGTCCCACGCAACATCGAGTTCATCCGCAAGCACCTGAATTTGTCCCGTTAGCGAGCCTTGTCCCATGTCAGTGACGGAAGAATACAGATGGACGCTGCCGTCCGGATCGATGCGAATCCACGGCGACAGTTCGGGTGTGGCCGCATGCGACGCGCGCCCGCTGGCAAGCAGGAATGCCCCGCCGACACTCCAGGTGATGAATTCGCGTCGACTGAGTCGCATCTGTGCTCCGAGATTGCGGCCCCGACGGCCGGGTTGAACCGATCGCTACAGTCTAGACACTGCGGCGCGCAGCGTGCTGAATATGCGCCGGAGCGAAGCGTTTTCAGGTTGAACCGGTTGAATCCAATGACGGGAATTGGACGAGTACGCCGCGAGGCTAGAGATTCAGACTCATAGATAACGGAGTCAGAGTGCCTTAGGTTTCGCGTTGGGTCGATGCGCGGGTCGGACTGAGGCGCAGCGGCAGCTTGCGCTCGACGATGGCGCGAAAGCGATCGGTGCCGAGGGCACGCTGCTGTTGCGGTAGATACGAATTTCGTCGATGGCCTCGCGTGCGAGCACTTCATCGAACAGCGCGCGATACGCCTGCTGGTGCACTGCGCTGCTGGACCCGAGCGCGAGGTAGGCGGCGAGAAAAAAGGGTCAGGTTCATTTTCCGGCATCGACCGGGGAAAAGGGGGCGGCTCATTTTTCCACGAAAAGGCACTCTGACTCCGCCGACGTATTGCTCAAGCAGCTGGAGCTGTTAACTGTGTCCTGACCGAAACTCGAGTCAGGATAGCAAACGGATACTTCCTCAGCTTGAAAAGGGGTCAGGTTCATTTTTTCAAGCCGTCCTAAGAAGGGGACGGAGGCAATCAACAGCCAGCAAATCACCTCCGTCCCCGTTCGTTGGGAGTCAGAGGCGGGTTTGGCGTGCCATCGGTGAGCCGTGAACTTCGATGATGATCTTGAATCCCGGGCGCGGGGACGTCTGTGGGATATTTCGACAGCAAGCGTCGGAAGTCTCTGCGGCTTGTCATAGGAAAATGAACCTGACCCCTTTTTCTACGTCCGTCCCCTTTCGTTGGGAGTTCGAGGCGGGTTTGCCGTGCCATCGGTGAGCCGTGAACTTCGATGATGATCTTGAATCCCGGGCGCGGGG
>JBDTYX010000273.1:0-3866 GCA_040005435.1 Rudaea sp.
GTTCCGCATTGAACGCGCGCCGCAGCTTGCGAGCGACGTCGTCGAGCTGGGCGCTCAGGTCGTCGCAGGCCTGTGCCTCGCTTCCCTGCGAGCATTCGTCGGCCACCTCGACGTACTCGCGCGCGATGCCGTCGGGCGGCGCGTGCGACACCTTCGGCTTCGTCGCGCCGGGCGCCGACAGCCCCGCGCCGCCGCCGGGCCCGTAGGCCTCGGCGAGGCTCTTGCCCGGCGCGCCGAGAATGCCTGCGGGAATCCAGCGCGTCGGCGGCTTGCCGTCGCGGCTGACATAGCGCGTGCCATCCTCGGGTCGCGTGCAGAACCAGATCGGCGCCGGGCCGGGCTTCGCCACTTCGATCGGCGGCGGGCCGGGCGTGGGTGGCGTCACGACGTGCTCGGTCACGGGCGACGGCGCTGCGTCGAACTCGGAGCGTGGCGCCGGTTCCGCGGGCACCTCGAGTTCCTCGCGGGTCTGCTGCATGCCCGCCGCGCACGGCGCATCCTGCAGCGTCAGACTGCCGTGCGCGTCCACACACTTGTAGACCGTGCGCGCGGGCGCGACCGGAGCGCAAACTGCGAGGATCAGCGCGAACGGGACTTGCAGCGGGAGTGCGCGAAATCGCATGCGCCGATTCTACGCCGGGTGCCGCCAGCGATCGCAACGGCGTGAGGAAGCGCACGCGCGTCGATCGGGCTCGACCTCAGCGGATGCCCGGCAGCGCGCGGTAGTAGCCGCCTTCCTCGCGGACCGCGATCGGCGCGTCGTACGCGTCGCCGAGCACGTCGGCGCGCAGCACCTGCGCCTTGCTGCCCGCCGCGGCCACGCGTCCGCCGCGGAGCAGGATCACGTGGTCGATCTCGGGCAGGATCTCCTCGAGGTGATGCGTCACGAGGATCAGCGTCGTGCCCGCACGCGCGAGCGCGCGCAGCGACTCGAGCAGCAGGCGCTGGGCGACGACGTCGAGCCCGGTCGTCGGCTCGTCGAGCAGCAGCGCGCCGGGTTCGTGCACGAGCGCGCGCGCGATCAGGACGCGCCGAGCCTCGCCGGTCGACAGCGTCGGCAGGCGACGCCCCGCGAGATGGCCGACGCCCATGCGCTCGAGTGCGCGCGTCGCTGCGGCGCGCATCGCAGCGGTCACCGGGCGCTCGAACAGCACCTGACTTGCGAAGAACCCGCCGAGAACGAGTTCGTTCACGTCTGCGAGGTCGTCGCTGACGAAACGCTGCTGGACGTCGCCGGAGACGATGCCGAGATGCCCGCGCAACGCGAACACGTCCCAGCGCTCGCGGCCGAGGATGCGGATCGGCGGCGGCGCGCCCGGACGCACCGCCTGCGGATAGGCCTCGCGATGCAGCAGGCGCACGAGCGAAGACTTGCCTGCGCCGTTAGGGCCGAGGATCGCGGTGTGCTGGCCGCGGCGGATCGTGAGGCTGAGGCCGTCGAGGATCGCGACGCCATCGCGCACGAGGCGTGCATCGACGAGCTCGAGCAGCATGTCGTCCGCGCCGGTCATGCGCGGCGCGCCGGCCCGTTGAGCGGCGCACGCGCGCGGCGCAGCGAACGGACGTCAGCCGACGACCACCTCGCTGATCTGGACGAGCGGCTGCAGGTCGGTGTAGTTCGCGATGTCGCCGAGGATCTCGTCAGCATGCGGCCCGAAGCCCTCCTGGAACGCCTCGACGTTGTCGCAGAAGATATGGCACATGCCGACATACGGCGGCGCAGATCCGGGCGCCATCCCGCCGAGTCCCTTGTCGACCGTGTAGTACTTGCACAACTCGCCCATGCGTTGCTTGAGCAGCGGCATGTGCCTGTCGCGGTAGTACTCATGATCGAAGCGGGCGCCCGGAGTGTTTGGGTACATCACGCTGACCTTGATCATCGTCTGACTCCTTCATGTCGGTGCGCGGCGTCGCAACGTGGCGCGCAGCGCATGCGCAGAAGCTAGCACGCGCCTGCGCGCGCGCCCGCACTGCGCCGAATGCGGTACAGGTCGACATCATGCTAGGCGCGCCGGCATCGCCGCGGCCGCTCAGCGTTGCCGCCGGATGCCGACCGGCAGGTCCGCGATGCGCCGGTATTCGGCGCTCGAGAAGAGCTCGGGATGCGCGAGCCAGTCCTCGATCATCGGGGTCGCGTCGTTGCCCCAGAACATTTCGTCGCCGCATTTCAGCGTGGGGACGCCGTAGACGCCTGCCGCGAGCGCGGCCTCGGTGTTCGCGCGCAGCTGTGCCTTTACCGCGGGCGAATCGATCGCGCGCGCGACGTCCGCGATGCCGAGATGCAGCCCGACGTCCGCGAGACCGGCCGCATCGGCGGCGCGACCGTCGCGCCAGACGTGGTCGAAGATCGCCGCGATCGCGGGCCAGCTCGAGTCCGCCGCGATCGCGAGGCGAGGAGCCGACATCGGATTGAACGGGTGCGCGTCCGGGAAACGCAGCGTGATGTTTTCGCGCGCCGCCTGCCACTGCACCGAGCGATAGGTGAACTCGCGCTTGCCTGGGATCTCGGCCGGGCCGAGCTGGCCGATCTGCTGCAGCACCGCGCCGAACAGGATCGGCATCGGCGTCACCTGGAGCCGCTCGCGCCAGGCTAGAACATGGCGCAGCTGCAGGTACGAGAACGGCGAGATGAAATCGAAGAACCACTGCGCCTGCTTGCTCATGCGTTTCGCCTTGCGTGGGGAGCGGCCGGAGGGACGCTCAGAAAACCAGAATTCGAGCTTGTCCTTGCCGTCGATCGTGACCTGCAGGTGCGCGCGCGCGCCCACGGGCGGGGCATCGGCCCGCAGCCGGGCTCGCTCAGTGCCAGTAGTACGGCGCACGCGCGCCGCAGCACGGCAATCCGGCAAGGGTATCGACGTATACAGTCTAGTCGACGCACACGCAGCGCGCAGTCGCGCCATTGCCAGTGCGTGCGAGCGCGCCCTAGTGCAGAGAGCGGAACGTCTCCGGGTCGAATGCGTCGACCGCGACGACCTCGTTGCGCGCCGCGTCCGCATCCTGCAGCCAGCGATACTCCTGCTCGCTGATCACGCCGGCCTTGAGACCCAAGTCGTCGAGCATGTAGCCCGGTGCGCGATCGAGCTTGCCCGCGCGCACCGCGTCGCGGAGCTTGGTCTCGACCGGAATCGCGCGCACCGCCTTGTCGAGCGCGGCTTCGAGCGCGCCGAGGCCCACCTCGCCGGCGGGCGGCACGAAGATGTCCTCGGTGAGGTTGATGCGCGCCTCGCGGTCCTCGAGGATGTCGCGCGCGACGCGCGCGCCGAGCACGTCGGACGGCGGGCGGAAGCGCGCACCGAGCGGGAAGATCGCGAGCTTGAGCATCACCGCTGCCGCACGCGTGGGCAGGTTCTCGATCACGCCGCGCAGCGCCTCCTGGATGCGGTACAGGCTGTACTCGACGCTCCAGCAGACGAGGTTGTAGTTCGCCGTGGTCTTCGCCTCGTCGTGGTAGCGCTTGAGCGAGCACGAGGCGAGATACAGGTAGGCGAGCGCGTCGGCGAGGCGGCCGGATATCTTCTCGCGACGCTTGAGCGAGCCGCCGAGCGTGCCCATCGCGATGTCCGACGCGAACTCGAACGCGGCCGAGAATCGCGACAGGTGCTGGTAGTAGCGGCGCGTGTCGTGCACGTCCGGGGCGGCCGCGAGCCGGCTGCCGCTGAACGCGAGCAGCTTGGCACGGACGACGTTGCGCACGACGAGGTTGATGTGGCCGAACAGCGCCCAGTCGAATTTCTTCAGATCCTTGTCGGCGACCGCGCGGATCTCGTGCTGCACGAACGGATGGCAGCGGATCGCGCCCTGGCCGTAGATGATCATCGAGCGCGTGAGGATGTTCGCGCCCTCGACCGTGATGCCGATCGGCA
>JBDTYX010000085.1:0-12998 GCA_040005435.1 Rudaea sp.
TACGCGACGCTCGGCGAGTTCGTCGCGTGGTTCATCGGCTGGAACATGGTGCTCGAGTATGGCGTCTCGGCCTCCGCGGTCGCGGTGAGCTGGACCGGTTACTTCACGAGCCTGCTCGGCGAGTTCGGCATCCACCTGCCCGATGTACTGACCAATGCGCCGCTCGCGTTCACCGACAACCATCTCGTCTTCACCGGCGCGCTGTTCAACCTGCCCGCGGTCGCGATCGTGCTCGCGCTCACCTGGCTGTGCTACATCGGCATCCGCGAGTCGAGCGGCATGAACACGTTCATGGTCGCGCTCAAGGTCGCGTTGATCCTGATCGTCGTCGTCGCCGGCTGGCAGTACGTGAATCCCGCGCTCTGGCATCCCTTCATCCCCGAGGCGCAGGGTCCGGAGAAATACGGCTGGGGCGGCATCATGCGTGGCGCGACGCTCGTGTTCTTCTCGTACATAGGATTCGAGGCGACCTCGACCGCGGCGCAGGAGGCGAAGAATCCGCAGCGTGACCTGCCGATCGGCACCATCGTCTCGCTAGCGATCTGCACGATCCTCTACATCGCGATGGCGGCCGTCCTCACCGGCCTTCTGCCGTTCGATCAGCTCGGCACGACCGAACCCGTCGTCACCGCGGTTCGTGCGCACGCCGAACTCGGCTGGCTGCGCATCGTCGTCGATGTCGGCGCGCTGATCGGCCTGTCGTCGGTGATCCTCGTGATGATCATCGCGCAGCCGCGCATCTTCATGATCATGGCCAACGACGGACTGCTGCCGCCGGTGTTCGCGAAGATCCATCCGAAGTACCGCACGCCGCACATCAACACGGTGATCACCGGCGTCGGCATCGCGCTGCTCGCGGCTATCTTCCCGCTCGACATCCTCGGCGACCTCGTCTCGATGGGCACGCTGATCGCATTCGTCGCGGTCTGCCTCGGCGTGCTGATCCTGCGTAAGACCCAGCCCGACATGCCACGCACGTTCCGCGTGCCGGTCGCGCCGCTGACCTGCACGCTCGGCGTGCTCAGCTGCCTCATGCTGCTGTACTGGGAGAACTGGTACAACTGGACGCTGATGGGGCTGTGGACGCTCGTCGGCTTCGCCGTGTACTTCGGCTACAGCTATCGCAACAGTCGCCTGCATCGCCCCGCGCCGAACTGAGCGGCTGCACGCAGCCGCCCGCGGTCACGCGCGATAGACACAGCCCGGACGCACAGCGCCGGAGAGGCAACGGGCGCGCGCAGCGCTTACGCGGCGCCCCGCGCCGGCGCGTTCTCGTCGTCGTCCGGCGCGAGGCGCGGCGACAGGAAATGGATCAGCGCGAGCGCGACGAGGTACGTGCAGCTCGCGATCACGAAGATCGGCGCGTAGCCGCGATCAGCGTCGAGCGTCCAACCCGTGTATTTCGACATCAGCATCCCGCCGCAGGCGCCGAGTGCGCCGCCGATGCCGACGACCGAGGCGACGCCGCCGCGTGGCAGCAGGTCGGCCGGTAGTGCGTACAGGTTCGCCGAAAAGCCCTGGTGCGCGGCCGCCGCGAGGCCGATGATCGCGACCGCGACCCAGACGTTCGACACCTGCGCCGCGAACACGACCGGCGTCGCGCACAACGCGCAGACGAGCAACGCGGTCTTGCGCGCGCGATTGACGCTCCAGCCCGCGCGCAGCAGGCGCGACGAAAGCCAGCCGCCCGCGACGCTGCCGAAGTCGGACAGCAGGTAGATCGCGATCAGCGGCGGTCCGAAAGTCCTGAGGTCGAGGCCGAAGCGCCTCGCGAGGAAGTCGGGCAGCCAGACGAGATACATGCCGAAGATCGGATCGGTCAGGAATTTCGCGAGTGCGTAAGTCCAGGTCTGACGCTTGGCGAGTAGCGCGCGCCAGGTCATGCGCCGCTCCGCCGGCGCGGGCCCGTCCTGGGCGATCCAGCGCAGTTCGGCCGCAGACACGCGCGGGTTCTCGCGCGGACTGCGGTAGAGCACGAGCCAGAGCGGCAGCCAGATCAGACCGATCAGCCCTGAGAACACGAAGGCGGCCTGCCAGCCGCAGCTGAGCACGAGCGCGGGAATCAGCAGCGGCGTGATGATCGCGCCGATGTTGGTGCCCGCGTTGAACACGCCGTTGGCGAGCGCGCGCTCCTTCTGCGGGAACCACTCGGAGACGGCCTTGATCGCGCCCGGAAACGCGCCCGATTCGCCGACGCCGAGCAACAGCCGCGCGAGCATGAAGTGTGCGATCTGGCGCGCGGCCGAGGTCGCGAGTTGCGCCGCCGACCAGAGCGCGAACGCGAGCGCGAAGCCCCACCTCGCACCGACGCGGTCGACGACGCGGCCCCACAGAACGTAGCAGACCGCGTACGCCGCCTGAAAGCACAGGTGGATGTTCGCGAAGTCGCTGTTGCTCCAGTGCAGGTCCGCGGACATCACGGGCTTCAGGATGCCGATCGTCTGCCGATCGATGTAGTTGACGATCATCGCGAGGAAAAGCAACGCGACGACGAGCCAACGCTGCGCTCCCGCGGGCTGCATGTTTTGCGTTCGATTCATCCGCTGGCTCCCCCGGCTCCTTAAGGGCTATTCTGGCACGAATGACACCGGTGACATTGGCTGGCGCGCACGATCGAGTCTTCGCCGTGGACCGCCGCACGCGCGAGGGGAAGCGTTGTGGACGTTCGGCCCGATCAGCCGTCGTTGGCGGAGGCGTCGGCGTCGAGGCGCGCCTGCACTTCCTCTATCTGCGCGCGCTCGACGAGCTCGGACGGCAACGCCTTTGCTGCCTTCGCGCCGAGATCGCGCAGCTTCTCGACCTGACCGAGCAGGTTGCCGCGACCGCTGCTGAGCTTGCCGGTCGCCGCGGCGAGCGCGTGCCGTGCGGCCTCGATCTTGTCGTGCGCCTCCTGCAGGTCGCCGACGAACCCCGCAAATTTGTCGTAGAGCTTGCCCGCGCGATCGGCGATCTCGATCGCATTGCGATTGCGGTCGTCGAAGCGCCACAGGCTCTTGACCGTCTGCAACGTCGCGAGCAGCGTCGAGGTCGTGACGATCGCCACCTGGCGCTCGAGCGCGAACGCATGCAGGCCGTCGTCGCGATGCACGGCCTCGATGTACGCCGCCTCGACCGGCACGAACATCAGCACGAACTCTAGCGTGTTGACGCCAGCCAGGTCGCTGTAGCGGCGCTCGGAGAGCTCCTTGACGTGGTTGCGCAGCGAAGCGATGTGCGCCGTGAGCTGCACGCCGCGCTCCTGCTCGTCCGGCGCGGCGCAGTAGCGTTCGTAGGCGGTCAGCGACACTTTCGCGTCGATGATCAGGTCGCGCCCTTCGGGCAGGTGCACGATCACGTCGGGGCGCGGCCTGCCACCGGATTCGTCGCGCAGGACCGTCTGCGTGTCGTAGGCGCGGCCCTTCTCGAGACCCGATGCCTCGAGCAGGCGCTCGAGCACGAGCTCTCCCCAGGCGCCCTGCGTGCGCGTGTCGCCCTTGAGTGCGCGCGTGAGATTGGTCGCGTCGTCGCTGATCCGCTGGTTGAGGCTCTTCAGCGCGTCGATCTCTGCCTTGAGCTGACCACGCTCGCGGTTCTCGCTGTCGTAGACGTCGTCGACGCGCTTACGGAAGTCGCCGAGCTGTTCGCGCAGCGGCGTGAGCAGCGTGCCGATCTGGTTCTGGTTCTGCTCGGCGAACTTGCGGCTTTTTTCGTCGAGCAGGTCGTTTGCGAGCGATTTGAACTTGTCACTGAATTCCTCGCGCACGTGTTTCAGCAGCATCTCGCGCTCGGCCGTGGCCTGCTGCTGCATCGACTCGCGATCGGCCGTCGCGTGCTGCTGTTCGCTGAGCCGCGTCGCGGTCTCGGTGACGCGCTGCTCGGCGCGTTGGCAGGCCTCGCGCCACTTCTGCGCCTCGCCGCGCGCGCCCGCGAGTTCGGCATCGAGCTGGGTGACGCGCTCGAGCCGGCCGCTCAGCGTCGCGCGTTCGTTGCCGAGTGCGAACATGCGCTCGCGCTGCTCGTCGAGTTCGCCTTCGGCATCCGCGTGTGCCGCGCCGAGACGCGCCACTTCGCGCTGCAACGACTCGATGCCCGCCACGAGCTGGGTGACTTCCGCGTCGCGGCTCTGCCTGCCCGCCTGCGTCGCGCTGCGCAAGCGCGCGCGCGCGACGAGCCACGCGACCGCGGCGCCCACGACGAATGCGCAGAGCCCGACCACGAGGACGAGAGGAGGATCGATGCTACCTGCCACGGCCGCCCTTTGAGCGAGTCTTCAATGGCCCGATTGTGACAGCCGCCCGTCGCAAATGGCGAGACTGACCGGCGCAGCGTAGGCGCGATCGCGCCGCGCGCGCAGCTAGTGCAGGGATCCGCTGCCGCCGGTGCCGTCGGCGGGCGGCACCGCGATCGGCACAGGGACGCTCGCGGGCGCGCTCGCGGCGGCCTGCGCCGGGTGCAGAAGCGACTGATGCAACCAGAGCGTGGACAGATGCACGCGATGTTCATGCGGCAGCGCGAAGCCGAGCCAGCCGAAGCCCGGGTGTCGCAGCATGAACAGCACGCCGGTCGGCAGCGGCGCGGTATGCCATGCGGGATTGACGATCGCCTCGCACTGCGGCGGCGGCTGCAACGCGATCGCTGGAGCGAGCTCGGCGCGGCGCTTCGCCGCGGCGTCGATCAGCGCGTCGAGCTGTTCGGCATTCAGCGGAGAAAGGTCGATGTCCATGGCATTCCTCGCGTGGGGTCGCCGCACAGACTAGCGCAACGCGCTGCCGGCCCGCAGGCCATGCGCATCCGGCGCGCGCGCACGATCCGCTATAATGGCGTCGCCTTGTCGTCCGTGAGAAACCGCCGTGTCGTTGCAGCCCGTCGATTTTGCCACCGCAGCCACGCACATCGCGGGCGCAGGCCGCAAGCTCGGCGCGCTCGGCCTCACGCCGGCGACGAGCAGCAATTTCTCGATGCGTCTCGACGACGGCAGCATCGCTGTGACCGTGTCCGGGCGCGACAAGGGCGTGCTCTACGCCAACGACGTGATGCGCGTCGACATGCGCGGAGACGCGCTGGGCACGAGCGCGCGGCCGTCCGCCGAAACGCTGTTGCATACCCAGATCTACGCGCGTTACCCCGAGGCGAACGCCGTGTTGCACACGCATTCTCGCGCGCAGACCGTGGCCTCGCGGCTGTTCGCGCAGGCGGGCGTGATGCACTTCGAGGGCTACGAACTGCAGAAGGCGATCGCTGGCTATACGACGCACGAGTCGGTTCTCGAGCTGCCCGTGTTCGCGAACACCCAGGAGATGCCGGAGCTCGTGCGGGCGGTCGCTGCTTGGATTGATTCAGGCAAGCCCCTATATGGTTACCTGATCGACGGCCACGGCATCTACACCTGGGGTCGCGACATGGCGGAGACCGAGCGTCATGTCGAGGCCTTCGAATTCCTGATCAATTGCGAACTCGATTTGTCGAGGCTTAGACAATGAGCGAACTGCGCATCTACTCAGAGCATGACGGCGCGACGCCACTCGCGACGATCAAGGATCATGCGCAGATCGCGCGCGAGCTCGCGCAGGTCGGCGTGCGTTTCGAGAAATGGGAAGCGAGCAAGCCCGTGCAGCCTGGCGCGAGCCAGGACGAAGTGATCGCGGCGTATCGCGGCGACATCGAGCGCCTGCAGCGCGAGCATGGCTACCAGGCCGTCGACGTGATCAGCCTCAACGCCGACCATCCCGACCGCGTCGCGTTGCGCGCGAAATTCCTCAACGAACACACGCATTCCGAGGACGAGGTGCGCTTCTTCGTTGCCGGACAAGGCCAGTTCACGCTGCACATCGGCGACCGGATCTACGAGACGTTGTGCGTGCAGGGCGACCTCATCGGCGTGCCCGATGGCACGCGCCACTGGTTCGACATGAGCGAGTCTCCCTATTTCATCGCGATCCGCCTGTTCACGAACAAGGAAGGCTGGGTCGCCAATTTCACCGGCAGCGAGATCGCCGAGGCGTTCCCGCGCCTCACGGCGCACTCCTCCGCTGGCGCCTGAGCCGGACCCGCGTGGGCTATCTCGATGAATCCCTCGCGCCGGGCGAAAGAATCGTCGCCCGATTCGCGTTGCATTGGACCGCGAAGGGTCGGCTGTTTCTCGGCATCGTGCTGATTCCCGTCGTCGTCGGTATCGCGATCACGTTGTACGAATGGATGCGTCTGCGTGCGATCGAACTCGGTGTGACCACGCACCGCGTCGTCACCAAGCGCGGCGTCGTCGCTCGGGAGACGGAGGAGATCCGCCTCACCGCGATCGAAACCATCGACCTGCATCAATCCGCCTGGGGCCGCCTGCTCGGCTATGGCGACGTGCGCGTCACGGGGCGCGGCGAAAGCGCCCTGCTCTTCGAACGCGTCGCGGACCCGGTCGGCGTCAAGCGCGCGATCGAGGGCGCCTATGCCGCAAACGTCGAAACGGGCACGCAGGGACAAATCAAGTGATCAGGGCGATCGTCACCGACATCGAAGGCACGACCAGCTCGATCGGCTTCGTCAAGGACGTTCTGTTTCCGTACGCGCGCAAGCGCCTGCCCGCATTCATAGTTACCCACTCCGATCGCCCAGACGTGCAGCACTGGCTGCATGAAGCCGCGCGCGATGCGGGACTCGTATCGGTCGAGCAGCAGGAAGTGATCGAGCTTTTGCTGCGCCAGATAGACGAGGACCGCAAGGACACGCCGCTCAAGGCGCTGCAGGGAATGATCTGGGAAGACGGCTACCGCAACGGCGAATTCCGCGGTCACGTCTATCCCGAGGTCGCCGACCGGCTCCGCGATTGGCACGCGCGGGGCATCGCGCTCTATGTCTATTCCTCGGGCTCGGTCGCGGCGCAGAGGCTGCTGTTCGGCTTCAGCGAAGCCGGCGACCTGAGCGCGCTGTTCTCGGGCTATTTCGATACCGCGATCGGAGGCAAGCGCGAGGCGGCTGCATACGCGCGCATCGCGCAGGGCATCGGCCTGCCGCCCGGCGAGATACTGTTTCTCAGCGACGTCACCGCCGAACTCGACGCCGCACTCGCCGCGGGCATGCGCACGACCCTGCTCGCACGCGAGGCCGAAGGCTGCCCCGCCGCCGGCACGCACCGCTGCGTCACGGACTTTGCGGCAATCACGACTGCCGACTGATCGGCGAGGTCATCGCAGCCGGACAGACCGCCGAAAAAAGGTGATGAGCGGCACTCTTTCGGCGTTGATTGGTTAAGATTCTGTTATTATTGGCGCCAAGTCGACCTGTCCCCATCGACTGCAAGGAGCGGGGCAATCCCCGCGGTTAAAGGATGAAATTGCGTCTGCCCAGCGTGTTCGTCGTGCTCTTCGCGTTTGCCGCGGGATCGATCGCGAATGTCGCCACGCCGAAGTCTCTCGCAACCGTCGAAAAGAACGCGTCTGCCGCCGCAGGCGAACCCGGCCCGCAGAGCGACGAACAGCCCATCGTCTGGCCGGTCGACGCAGGCTCTCCCGAACAGATCCTCTACGCGCAGCCCGAGCGCATGCGCGACGCGTTGTCGCGCATCTCGGCGCGCGAGCCGGGCAAACCCAACCTGTACGTGATCTCGTTCGCCGGCGACAGCGAGGAGAACGTCTTCCGCAACGAGGCCGAGTACGTCGACAAGCTGTTCAGCGAGCGCTTCGCCGCGAAGGGCCACGTGCTGACCCTCGTCAACAATCCCGCGACGCTGTCCACATACCCGATCGCGAGCCTGTCGAACCTCGAACTCGCGATCGACGGCATCGGCAAGAAGATGAATCCCGATCAGGACCTGTTGATGGTATTCATCACGACGCACGGATCGCGCAAGCACGAACTCTACGTCAGCCTCGACCCGCTACCGCTCGACCAGATCGTGCCCGACGACCTCGCCGATCTGTTCACCGACTCGCCGATCCGTCACCGCGTGTTCGTGATCTCCGCGTGCTACTCGGGTGGATTCGTCAATGCGTTGCGCAATCCGGATACGATGGTCATCACCGCAGCGCGCGGCGATCGCGCCTCGTTCGGTTGCGGCACCCAGTCCGAGATCACCGACTTCGGCCGCGCATTTTTTGTCGACGGACTCAATCACACCGCCTCGTTCTCCGAGGCATTCTCCGAGGCGAGCCACGAGGTCGACGCGTGGGAAACGCGCGATCACCAGCCGCATTCGTTTCCACAGATGGCCACGGCCGCCCCGATCGAAGCCGCGCTCAAGGCTTGGCGCGACACGTTCAAGGCAGGGCCGAGCGTGCCGTTCGCGCCGAAGCACCAGGCGCCGCCGGAAAACGCGCAGTCCGCATCCGCGCTGCACCAGCCCCGCTAGCCGCGCCGCTACGGCGACGTCAGCGTCTTCAGATATTCGTAGTAGAACGCCGCCGAGTCGTCGTACGCGGACACTCGCAGGCGTTCGTCGCGGCCGTGTGCGCGAACGTCGTCGCGATCGATCAGCGAACCGTTGACGCCGTAGCTCGGGATTCCCGCGGCCATCGTGTAGATGCTGTCGGAGGCGCCGGTCTCCATCTCGGGGACGATCGGCACGCCCGGCCAGAATCGCGCCGCTACCTTCTTCAACGCCGTGAAAACGTCGGCGCGCGGCGGTGGTGGCGTCATCGCCTTGCGATCGGGCGTCGCGTCCACCGGCTTGCCGGTCGTCGGATCGACGAAATGCACGCTGACCTTCGGATCGGCCACGATGCGCACGAGATCCGCGCGGACCTCGGCCGGAGAATGTCCGGGCAGGATTCGGCAATTGACGTTCGCGGTCGCGCGCTGCGGCAGCGCGTTCGTCGCATGCCCACCCGCGAGCATCGTCGCGACGCAGGTCGTGTGCATCGTCGAGTTGTAGCGCGGGTCGGCGCTGAGCCGCCCGATCGCCTCGGCGTCTGGCGGCGTGGCGAGCACGGCCTTGATGTCGTTCGAGCGTTTGCCGTCCTCGATGTGCTGCATCTGCTCGAGGTAGGCGCGGGTCACCGCGTTGAGTTCGAATGGAAACGGCGTGTGCTGTAGGCGTCCGAGTGCCGCAGCGAGCTCGTAGACTGGATTGTCGGGCCGCGGCTGCGAGCTGTGCCCGCCCGGGCCGGTGGCCTCGAATTCGAAATCGGCGTACAGCTTCTCGGTCGCCTCGACGCCGATCGACACGGCCTTGCCGGCGTCGCCATCGACGCCGCCCGAATCCGGATTCAGCGCGAACTCCGCGTCCACGAGGTCGTGGTGGTTCTGCAGCAGCCAGTCGACGCCGTTGTCGAGACCGCCCTCCTCGTCCGCGGTCAGCGCGAGGATGATGTCGCGGTCGGGCACGAATCCTTCCTTCTTCATCCGGATCAGCGCGGCCATCGCGACCGCGTCCGAATTCTTCATGTCCTGCGTGCCGCGGCCGTAGAAATAGCCATCCTTCTCTGTGAACACGAACGGATCGAGGTCCCAGTCCTCGCGCTTGGCCTCGACGACGTCGAGGTGGGCGATGATCAGCACCGGCTTGTGCTTGCCGCTGCCGTGCAGCCGCGCGACGAGGTTGCCGCGCTTCGGATTGCGGCCCACGAGGACCTGCGCGTCCTTCGGCGCGAACCCCGCTTCGAGCAGGCGCTTCTGCATCGCCTGCGCCGCGACGGTCGTGCTGCCCACCGAGTCGGTCGTATTGATCTCGATGAGCTGCTTGAACAGGTCGCGGGCGAGCGGGTCCGGCGCCGACTTCGCGGGGGACGCGGCGGCGAACAGGACGCCAAGTACCGCGGCAACGAGCGGCAGCGGGCGGAGAAACGGCAACGCGAGGGTCTTTGGCATCGGCTTTCCGGATGGGCTTGGTGTGGCGCGCATCATGCCACAGCGGTTGTCCGTTTTTTTCGCACCGCGCGAAAGGTCGGATCCCCGCTCGCGTCCGGCCGGATCGTTCTAGCCCCACGCCGGCGTCGCGGCCGAGGGCGCGGCAATTGCGGTGATCGATCCGGCCGTGGTGCGCGCGTCGACTACGACTTGTCCGCGTGCCGTTGTCGCAACACATCGACGACCTCGCCGAGCGCGATGCCGCGCGCGCGCAGCAGCACGAGCAGGTGGAAAAGCAGGTCCGCGGCCTCATCTCGCGTTGCGGCCTCGTCCTGCACGACCGCGGCGAGCGCGATCTCGACACCCTCCTCGCCGACCTTCTGCGCGATTCTGCGAATTCCCTCATCGAACAGGCGCGTCGTGTAACTGCCCGCAGGCCGGTCGCGTTCCCGGCCGGCGATCAGCGCGTCGAGTTCGGCGATGAACGCGAGCGGCGGTGCCGCGTCGTCCCCGAAGCAGCTCTGCGTGCCGCGATGGCAGGTCGGACCGAGCGGTCGCGCGCGAACGAGGATCGCGTCGCTGTCGCAGTCCGCGTGCAACGACTGCAGAAGCAGGAAGTTCCCCGAGGTTTCGCCCTTCACCCAGAGGCGCTGCCTGCTGCGGCTGAAGAACGTGACCTTGCCGCTCGCGCGCGTCTGCGCGAGCGCCTCGCGGCTCATGTAGCCGAGCATCAACACGGCGCCGCCGTCGGCGTCCTGCACGATAGCAGGCAACAGTCCGTCGCCCTTGGCCCAATCGAGATGCGCGTCGTCGAATTCGTTCATGGTCTCATCGCCAGGCCGGCCTCGCGCAGGTCGCGCTTGAGGTTCTGGATCGGAATCGTAGCGGAGTGGAACACACTCGCGGCGAGCGCTGCGTCGACGTCGGCACGGACGAACACATCGCGGAAGTGCGCGATCGTGCCGGCTCCGCCCGATGCAACGAGCGGCACGCGGCAGATCGCGCGCACGGCCGCGAGTTGTTCCAAGTCGTAGCCCGCGCGTACGCCGTCGGCGCCCATGCAGTTGAGTACGATCTCGCCGGCGCCGCGGCGCTGTGCCTCGACGACCCAGTCGATAGTGTGCCGAGCGAGCGAGCGCGTCTTCGCCGGGTCGCCGCTGTACTGGCGCACGCGCCAGATGCGGTCGTCGTCGCACAGCGAATCGATGCCGACGACCACGCATTGCACGCCGAACGCGGCGGCGAGTTCGTCGATGAGGCCCGGTCGCTCGAGCGCGGGCGAGTTGACCGAGACCTTGTCTGCCCCCGCGTGCAGGATCGCGCGCGCCTCTTCCACCGTGCGGATGCCGCCCGCGACGCAAAACGGGATGTCGATCACGCGCGCGACCTTCTCGACCCAGCCGCGATCGACCGAGCGCCCTTCCGGGCTCGCGGTGATGTCGTAGAACACGAGTTCGTCGGCGCCTTCGTCGCGATAGCGCCGCGCGAGCTCGACGATGCCGCCCATCTCGACGTGATCGCGGAAGCGCACGCCCTTGACGACGATGCCTTCGCGCACGTCGAGACACGGGATGATGCGCCGGGTCAGCATGCTGCGCCCTGGCGCGGCGGTGATCGTCGCCCTGCGCGCGATTGCGACTTCTCGTTGGAACGCGGCCGCCACCCGTTGCCTTGCCCCGCTGCGCGGGAGACGGGGAGTGATCGCGCCACGCGCGACAACGTTGTTTGACGGGAGCGGCGCCGGCTCAGCATGCGAACGCCTCTGCCAGCGTGAGCCGGCCTTCGAGCAGGCTGCGACCGAGCACGATGCCCGCGACGCCGCTCGACGCGAGCGCGCGCACGTCGTCCGCGTCGCGCACACCACCCGACGCGAGCACGTCGATTCCGGGCGCGACGCGCGCGAGATGCGCATACAGATCGAGGTTCGGGCCCGAGAGCATGCCGTCGCGCGCGATGTCGGTGCACAGCAGGTGACGCGCGCCGCCGGCCGCGTAACGCGGCGCAAGGTCGTCGAGCGTCGCGCCCTCGGCCTGAGTCCAGCCCGCGCTCGGCAGGCGCCACGCATGCCCGTCCCAGCGCGTGTCGAGCGCGACGCAGATCCGCTCCGCGCCCTCCTCGGCGATCCAGCGCAGCACCTCTTCGGGCGCGCGCACCGCGATGCTGCCGACGACGACGCGTTCCACGCCGGCCTCGAGCAGGCGCTGCAGGTCTTCGCGCGTGCGCACGCCGCCGCCGGCCTGCACGCGCAGGCGCTCGGCGCGCGCGATCGTCTCGATCACGCGCAGGTTCTCGAACGCGCCCGAACGCGCGCCGTCGAGGTCGACGAGGTGCAGCCATTGCGCGCCGGCGTCCGCATACTCGGCCGCGAGTGCGAGCGGATCGCCCGCATAGCGCGTCTCCTGCGCGTAGTCGCCCTGCTTCAAGCGCACGATGCCGCCCGCGCGCAGGTCGATGGCCGGAATGATGCGCATCGCTACAGTTCGACGAAGTTGCGCAGCAGGCGCGCGCCGACGCTGGCCGAACGCTCGGGATGGAATTGCGCGCCGAGGAAATTTCCGCGGCCGACGACTGCCGAGAACGCGCCGCCGTAGTCGGCGCTCGCGAGCGTGAAGTCGCCAAGCGGCGCGGCGTAGCTGTGCACGAAGTACGCGAATTCGCCGCTGTCGATGTCGCGTAGCAGCGGATGCGACGCGTCGATGCGCAGCGAATTCCAGCCCATGTGCGGCACGCGCAGCGCGTCCGCATCGAAACGCGCGAGTGCGCCCGGCAGGATGCCGAGGCACGCCGTGTCTCCCTCGGCCGAATGCTCGAACAACAGTTGCATGCCGAGGCACACGCCGAGCACGGGCTGTGACAGCCCGCGCACGACGTCGGCGAGACCCGCCTCGCGCAGCAGCGCCATGCCGGGCGCCGCAGCGCCGACACCGGGCAGGATCACGTGCGTCGCCGCACGGATCGTCGTCGCGTCGGCCGAGAGCCGCGCCTCGACGCCGAGCCGCTGCAGCGCGTAGCGCACCGAGCCGATGTTGGTACCGCCCGAATCGACCAGCACCACCTCGGCCATCAGAGCGCGCCCTTGGTGCTCGGCAGCTCGGAGCCCGCGCGGCGCAGCGCCAGCCGCAGCGCGCGCGCGACCGATTTGAAGCACGCCTCCACCATGTGGTGCGCGTTGTCGCCGCGCACCGCGAGATGCAGGTTCGCGCCGAGCGTGTCGCACAGCGAGCGGAAGAAATGCGGCACGAGTT
>JBDTYX010000274.1:0-3838 GCA_040005435.1 Rudaea sp.
GAGGTGGAGCCGCGCGACGCAATAGCCCCGCCTCCACGCGCATCCGCGTTCGGCACGTGCACTCGCGTCATCCTTCGCAATCACCCTTCGGGCAGCCTCGCCATGCAAGACGGCAATCCTGCCGTTTTGTCTCCCGCCTGGCGTGAGAATGAATTGCGCTGAGCGAGGGTGGCGCAGCACATTTAAAGAAGAGGCCGCGCATTGCCCGGGCCAAACCGCTCCCGCTGGCAGGAGAGGTAGGCACACAGCGCCGGGTGAGGGTGGCGCCTCGAGCAGCCTCGATTTCAGGATATAGCGAAGTCCAAGAGGGCTGGCCCGTTCTTCGGTTCGCTGGTCGAGCCGGCGGCCCGCGGCGTAAAATACGGCTATCCCGGCGAGAATTCCGCTGCCGCCCGTTGCGGGCGGCCCATGGTCGCCTTATCCGTTGCCGTCGATTCGCCCATCTTGAATAAATCCGACTTTCATTTTGATTTGCCGCGCGAGCTGATCGCGCAGGCGCCGCTCGCCGAACGTTCGGCGAGCCGCCTGCTCGTGATCGACTCGGAAACGCGCGTGTTCGACGACCGCCAGTTCGCCGAGCTACCGCAGCTGTTGCGCGCGGGCGATCTGCTCGTGTTCAACGACACGCGCGTGCTGCAGGCGCGCCTGTTGGGACGCAAGGAGACCGGCGGCGCGGTCGAGATCCTGATCGAGCGCGTGCTCGGCACGCACGAGGCGCTCGCCCAGCTCGGCGTCAGCAAGAGCCCGCGCGAAGGCAGCACGATCGTGCTCGGCGACGGTAGCATCGTCACGGTGCTCGGTCGCGAGGGCGAGTTCTACCGGCTGCGCTTCGACACGATCGAACCGCTCGAGAAACTGCTTTCGCGCCTCGGCCGCATTCCGCTGCCGCCGTACATCTCGCGCGATGCCGATGCCGACGACGACGCGCGCTACCAGACGATCTACGCGCGCGCGCCCGGCGCGGTCGCCGCGCCGACCGCGGGCCTGCACTTCGATGCCGAACTGCTCGACGCGTTGCGCGTGCGCGGCGTCGACTTCGGCTACGTGACGCTGCACGTCGGCGCGGGCACGTTCCAGCCCGTGCGCCAGGATCGCCTCGAAGACCACGTGATGCATCGCGAGTGGCTCGACGTCGGCGCGGAACTCGTCGAGAAGATCCTCCGCACGCGCGCGAGCGGCGGCCGGGTGGTCGCGGTCGGCACGACGGTCGTGCGCGCGCTCGAATCCGCGCTGCGCGACGGCGAATTAAAACCGTTCGCGGGCGAGACCCAGATCTTCATCTTGCCGGGCTATCGGATCACGAGCGTCGACGCGCTGATCACGAACTTCCACCTGCCCGAATCGACGCTGCTGATGCTCGTGTCGGCATATGCGGGGCGCGAACTCATGCTCGACGCGTACCGTCATGCGGTCGCGCAGCGCTATCGATTCTTCTCCTACGGTGATGCGATGCTGATCTTTCCGCCGGGTGCGCGATGAGCGCGATGCGCTTCGAGCTGCAGACGACCGACGGCGCCGCGCGCCGCGGCCGCATCACGTTCGCGCGCGGCACGATCGAGACGCCGGCGTTCATGCCGGTCGGCACCTACGGCTCGGTCAAGGGGATGACGCCGAAGTCGATCGACGAGACCGGCGCGCAGGTCATCCTCGGCAACACGTTCCACCTGTTCCTGCGCCCGGGCCTTGACGTAATCGGCGAGTTCGGCGGGCTGCACAATTTCATCGGCTGGGACAAGCCCATCCTCACCGACTCCGGCGGCTTTCAGGTGTTCTCGCTCGCGGAGCGGCGCAAGATCAGCGAGGAGGGCGTGCGCTTCGCGTCGCCGGTCGACGGCTCGCCGGTGTTTCTGTCGCCCGAGGAATCGATGCGCATCCAGCACACGCTCGATTCGGACATCGCGATGATCTTCGACGAGTGCACGCCGTATCCTGCGACCGAGCAGCAGGCGCGCGATTCGATGGAACTGAGCCTGCGCTGGGCCGAGCGCTCGCGTCGCGCGTTCGACGAATTGACGCGCACGCATGGGAAGCCGCCGAACGCGTTGTTTGGCATCGTGCAGGGCGGCACGTTTCCGGCGCTGCGCCAGCGTTCGTCTGCCGGACTGCTCGACATCGGCTTCGACGGCTACGCGGTCGGCGGCCTCGCGGTCGGCGAGCCCGAGGACGAGCGCAACCACACGCTCGAGGAGACCGTGCCGCTGCTGCCCGCGGATCGTCCGCGTTACCTGATGGGCGTCGGACGTCCCGAGGACATCGTCGAGGCGGTCTTGCGCGGCATCGACATGTTCGACTGCGTGATGCCGACGCGCAACGCGCGCAACGCGCACATCTTCACGCGCTCAGGCGTGCTGCGCATCCGCAACGCGCAGTACGAGCGGGACACGCGCCCGCTCGACGAGCAGTGCCAGTGCTATACCTGCCACAGCGGTTTCTCGCGCGCGTACCTGCGTCATCTCGACAAGTGCGGCGAGATGCTAGGCCCGATGCTTGCGACGATCCACAACCTGCATTACTACCAGGACCTCATGCGCGGGCTGCGAGACGCCATCGCTGAGCGGCGGCTCGAGGATTTCGCCGCGAAATTCTATGCCGAGCGCGCCTAGAAAAAGGGGTCAGGTTCATTTTTTACGTGAGACTTGTGTGCCGCAATTGCGGCGTACCGGCTCGCGGATTTCATCGCGGGCATTTCACCGCGAGCTTGAAGTCGCCGAAGGCGAACGAGAAAAAGGGGTCAGGTTCATTTTTTCATCGCGAGCATTACACCGCGCAAAAAATGAACCTGACCCCTTTTTTACGCGTGCACGTAGTCGACGAAGTCGAACGAAAACGCGTGATGTGCGTCGGCCGCGTGCGAGACGCGCGAGGTCTCGCGCCAGCGCTTGCGGTCGAAGTGCGGGAAAAACGTGTCGGCCTTGGATGCGACGGTGTCGATCCAGGTGAGCAGCAGCCGCGTCGCACGCGGCAGCGTGAGGTTGTAGACCTCGCCGCCGCCGATCACCATGAGGTCCTGGTCGCCCGCGATATCGAGCGCGGCATCGATCGAGGCGACTGCGCGCTGGCCGGCGAAGGGCGCATGCATGCCGCGGGTCAGCACGAGGTTGACGCGGCCCGGCAGTATCTTCCCGATCGCGAGCGCGGTCTTGCTGCCCATCAGCACGTTCTTGCCGAGAGTCAGCGCCTTGAAGCGCTTGAGGTCGTCGGGCAGATGCCAGGGCATCGCCCCAGCGCGCCCGATCGCATAGTTGCGATCGAGCGCAGCGACCAGCGCAATGGCCGGAGAATCAGTCACCGATGAACCACCCTGTGAGTGAGAAGCGCGGGGCCTGCGCCCACGGCGCGACCTGCGATACGCAATGGTACTGCGGGACGCTGAACAGTGACAGTGAGTTGTATCGCGGAACGAACGTCTCGACGACGCGATCGCCCGCGTCGAGGAACTGCAGCAGGCCGCCCCAGTCCGCCTGCCAGCCGCGTCCGAGATTGAACACGAACGCGAAGCGGCGCTTCTGACCGTCGTAGCCCGTGTCGTTATGCCGGCGCAGGAAATGCCCCGGCAGGTAGCGCGTCGCCTGCACACTCACGCGCGTGATGCGGTCGTCTCCGGTCAGCTCGCGAATGAATGCGAGCACGGGTTCGTAGTGGAACACGCCGACGAGCCTGTGCAGCACGTGCTCGCTGCGCGATTGATCGTCGAGACGATCGACCAGAGAATAACTGTCGAACGCATAGCCGTATCTGCCTGCAGACTGACTCGCACAGTTCGCGACGAACGCCGCGCGTCGTGCGCTATCGAGCGCCGCATACTCCGCCGCAGCCAGCGTCTTCGCTTCGCCGCCGG
>JBDTYX010000275.1:0-3826 GCA_040005435.1 Rudaea sp.
GTGATGCGCGGCGGCGAGGAGGTGAAGATCTCCAAGCGCGCCGGCAGCTACGTGACGCTGCGCGACCTCATCGACGAGGTCGGCCGCGACGCGACAAGATTCTTCCTTATCTCGCGCAAGTCCGACTCGCAGATGGTGTTCGACATCGACCTCGCACGCTCGCAGTCGAACGACAATCCGGTGTTCTATGTGCAGTACGCGCACGCTCGCGTCTGCAGCGTGCTGCGCCAGCTCGGCGAGCGCGGGATCGTCTGGAACCGCAACAACGGCCTCTTGAGGCTCGAGCGCCTCGACAACGAACACGAGGCGGCGCTGATGGTCGAGATCGCGCGCTATCCCGAGGTCGTCGAGGCGGCGGCGGCGGCGCTCGAGCCGTACATGATCGCGGCTTACCTGCGTGAGCTCGCGTACGCGCTGCATACCTATTACAACGCGCACCAGTTCATCGTCGATGATGTCGATCAGCGCGACGCGCGCCTCGCGCTCGCGGTCGCAGCGCGCCAGGTGCTTGCGAACGGCTTGCAGCTGCTCGGCGTCTCCGCACCCGAATCTATGTAGTTCGAGAACGCACAAGGAACACAGGGAACATGGCAGCGAAAAGAGGCAAGCAGGCGTTTCGCGGCGGCGAGCGGCGGTCGTGGCCCGCGTGGATATGGCTCGCGCTCGGCACGGCGTTCGGGGTGATTCTGTCCGTGGTCGTACTGTACGGCGGCAAGCTGCCGACACTGCGTGGCAAGAACCTGCCGCAGCCCAATCCCGACGCGACCGCGCCGAAGGAATCCGAACAGGCGCTCGCCGACGACGCGAAGAAGGCCGCGCCGGCGAAGAGCAACTTCGATTTTTATTCCGTGCTGCCAGAGAAGGAAGTCGTGATCCCGGACGCCGAGCTCAGCGCCAAGGCGAAGGCCGAACAGGCCCGCGCGCAACAGCAGGCGCAGGCCGCGGCGGCGGCGGGCACGACGGCGGCCGTTGCGCCCGCGACGGCCGCGGGTGGCGGACACTACATGCTGCAGGTCGTCGCGACTGGCGACGCGCGCGCCGCCGACGAATTCAAGGCGCGTCTCGCGATGCTCGGCTTCGCCGCGAAGGTCTACACGAGTACGAGCGACGGCAAGACGATCAATCGCGTGCGTCTTGGCCCCTATGCATCGGCGAGCGAAGCCGAGGCGGCGAAGAAATCGCTCGCAGAGAACAGCATCAATTCGTTCCCGGTCGCGGACGCGCCAGGGCGCTGACGAGCCACCTCAGCGCATTAACGGTCCGTAGCCGCTCGGCGATTGCGCGCGCGGCCAGCCACGTTCACAACTCGTACCGATCACGGCGCCTAGACGGACTTGGCCCGCTTGAGCCGCAGAATCGACGATACGTCCTCGTCCCCGTGGCCCTGCGCCATCAGTTGCGCGAGATCCGCAATCGTCTTCTCGATCACGCCGCGCGACGTTCCCGCCGACTGCGCAAGCTCGAGCCCGATGCCGAGATCCTTGTGCATGAGCTTGGCCTTGAAGCCGACCGAGAATTCGTCGCGCAACGCGCTCGCGCCGCGCTTCTCGAGATACCACGAATTCGCCGCGCCGCCGGTCAGCGTGCTCATCAGCACCGTCGGGTCGAGTCCGAGTGCCTCGGCGAGCGCGAGCCCCTCGCCGAAGCCCTGCATCACACCGGCGATCAGTATCTGGTTGACTGCCTTCGTGCTCTGCCCCGCACCCACGCCGCCCATATGACTGATGCGCGCCGCGTAGGCATCCAGCACGGGCTTGACGCGCTCAAGCGCCGCGTCGGCGCCGCCGGCCATGACCGACAGCTTGCCGTTCTTCGCGCCTTCCACGCCGCCTGATACCGGCGCATCGACGAAATCGCCGCCGACTGCATGCATCATCGCGCAGGCTTGGACCGCGGTCTTCGCCGAGACGGTCGAGTGATCGACGACGATCGTGCCGGGCTGCGCCTGCGCCGCGATCTCGCGCGTCACCTGCAACACGTCGGCGTCCGCGCTGACGCAGAGCACGATCACGTTGCACGCCGTCGCGAGTTCGCCTGCGGAATTGGCGAAGACGACGCCATGTTCGTTAGCGAATGCCTCGGCTTTCGCAGGGCTGCGATTGGAGACGCCCACGAGCACGCCGACGCGCTTGAGATGGCCGGCCATCGCCAATCCCATGGCACCCAGACCGACAAAGCCGACCTGCAGAGGATTCATGCCTTGTGCTCCCGTGTATACATCGCAATCAACCCGACAGGGCGAGTAGGACCATCAGCCCTATGCCGCCCCACCGCATGCCCGCCGGCGCCGCTTCCAATGTACTCGCTACGACGAGTCGCTCCGAGCGCAGTAAAACGGGCGTGCCCGACGGATCCTCGGTATCGTAAAAATTGACGACGTAGGTCCCCGCAGCGAATCGACCGATGTCGAAAGCGTAGTCATAGGGAACGCCGGGCGGGGGATTCGGAAGGACGAAGTCGCTGCCGCAGCAGAAACGTATCGTAATGACGTTGCACTGCAGCCGATGTGAACGGCTGCAGCGGCGGATCGCGTTGGTTGTCTGCGGCGCTCTCGACCAGTTGGACGAGTTCTCCGGCGGCCGGCTGCGCAGGCGTGAGTTCATACGAAAAAAAGCCGAAAGCACAGCTCGTCGCCGCCAACAGTCCTGCGCAGCCGACGATCAGCTTGAGGGCAACACGGGTCTTTTGTGCGCGCACGTCATTCCCCTTCGTGGAGATAGGTGTAGCCCGTCAAACCCTTCTCGAGGTCCGCGATGAGGCTCGCAGCCGTCGCGCCATCGATGCCGGCATCCGCGATTTTCTTTCGATATTCCTTGCGCAGCGCATCGAGGTCGTAGCCGACGTAGTCCAGCATGAGGTCGGTCGTGTCGCCGCGGCGCAGGTGCGAGAATTCGTAGCCGCCGCCGTCGCTCAGGCGCACGTTGACCGCGTCGGTATCGCCGAACAAGTTGTGGATGTCGCCGAGCGCCTCCTGATAGGCGCCGACGAGGAATATGCCGAGGCGATAGCTCTCGCCGTCGACCGGCGAATGCAGCGGCAGGCTGACGTCGACGCCATCCGCGTCGACGTAGGCATCGATGCGCCCGTCGGAATCGCAGGTGAGGTCGGCGATCACGCCACGCCGGTCGGGTACGCGATCAAGCCCGGTGATCGGCACGATAGGAAAGATCTGGTCGATCGCCCAGGCGTCGGGGATCGACTCGAATATCGAGAAGTTGACGAAATACTTGTCCACGAGCTTTTCGTTGAGCTCGTCGAGCGCCTCGCGATGCGATCGCTCCTCGGGTTTGAGTCGAAGTCGCAGCGCGTTGACGATCGCATAGTAGAGATCGTCGAGACGCGCGCGTTGGCGCAGCGTGATCGAACCGAGCGCGAACAGCGAATGACCTTCGGCCCAGTGATGGCGCGCCTCGTGGTATAGCTCGATCACGGAGCGCTGGCCGATCTCGGAGTGGATCTCGCGCAGGCGGCGCAGCGCGACGGGCTCTTCGTCGTCGAGCGGCGGTACGCGACCCTCCGGCGCGCGCTCGACGTCGCTGACGTTGGTGACGAGCACCGCATGATGCGCGGTCATCGCTCGGCCGGTCTCGCTGATCACGTGCGGCGGCTTGAACTTGTGCTCCGCGCACGCCTGTGCGAGCGGCTCGATGATGGTGCCCGCGTACTGGTCGAGCCCGTAGTTGATCGAGCACGCAGACCGCGAGCGCGTGCCCTCGTAGTCGACGCCGAGGCCGCCGCCCACGTCGACGTAGCCGATCGGGATGCCCATCTTCGACAACTCGACGAAATAGCGCGTCGCCTCGCGCATGCCGCTCGCGATGTCCCG
>JBDTYX010000086.1:0-12879 GCA_040005435.1 Rudaea sp.
TTCACCATCGCTGTCCAGCGTGGGTCGGCTTGATCGGGACACCTCGGGTCTGCTGTTGTTCACCGACGATGGTGCGCTGCTGCATCGGATCATTTCGCCCAAAGCAAAGGTGGCCAAGGTCTATGCAGCAACCCTCGCGCAGGACCTGCGCGGCGACGAGGGCGAGTTATTTGCCAGTGGCACGCTGATGCTCGAGTCGGAAAAAGAACCGCTGGCACCTGCGGCGCTCGAGGTGCTGGGGCCGCGTCATGTGCGATTGAGACTGACCGAGGGGCGTTACCACCAGGCACGTCGCATGTTTGCCGCCACCGGCAATCATGTGGAAACGTTGCAACGCCTGTCGCTGGGCGGACTGTCGCTAGGCGAGCTGCCGCTGGGCTCGTGGCGAGCATTGGAGGCGAACGAAGTGGCCCTGATCTTCACTTCGTAGCTTGCATTCCCTTTTACCGCAAGTTGATGTCGATGTGTCCGCACGTGGACATCGCAGAACTTCTGAAGATGTCGAGGTAAATTGCATTGTGAGGCTACTTCGAACATTGGGATTTGGTCCGGTCGATTTTCCGATGACGCTGATCAAGCGCGAGCGTCCGGATTTTTTACTCACAATAAATGGGTGTGAAATTGGAGTCGGACACACTGAAGGCGGAAAAGCGCTCGATGAGCAACTCGCGAAGATCGGGAAATCCATGTACGCGGAGCCGGCTACAGGCGAGCTGTAGCGCTATAGGCGCGTCGCACTCAATTTAGATTGAGAGTGGAAGTCCAATTTCGTAAAAAGATTGCATCCATATGAGAGACGATACCGAATGCCGCCAATACGCTAGCCATGCGTTAGAGGTTGCACGAGCGGCTATGGATTCCGCTGACGACGCGCGCTTGATCTACGCCGCGCTGCACCTACTAATGGCCGTCGAGGCGCTGATCTATGAAAGACTCTACGCGTGGCGAGATTTTTTCCGCAGTCGTGTCGAAGCGCGCGTGATCATCGATCGATTTGCGGCTCTTCTACAATGAGCAACGGCTGCACAGCGCGCGCCGTTATCAACCCCCAACCAGGTTCGCCGAAGCTGGCAAGAAACCGCAAATAGCGAACCGGTACTCGCCGCCTGATTGACTACAATCAGGGCTCCCATCATTTCGGGCTCGAATGTCCCGAAAGACTCGTCGGTGCTGGAGCTTGCTCGTCAGGGACAGATCTGGTTTGAGCAAACCCCGATGCCACATTGACCTGGGCATTCGATCAACGACCTTGTAGCGATCTTGTAAGCAACGGTTGAGCCGCTGGCCTCGTACTGCCGACGCTGCCAGACGGCATGCGAATCGGAAGCTGGTCGCGCGGAACGACGGACAAATTCCGCGGGGCAGGCCTATTGCACTGTGCAAGACTGCTGACACAACTATAGGAATGATCGAATGCTCCGAGCCGCGCTGGTAGGTTTCGTCAGTGTTCTCTTGCCGCTCGTCGCCACAGCGAACGAACCTGCGCTGCAGGAGCGCATCGACTCCTATGTCCAGTCTTATGTGTCGACGCAGAATTTCTCGGGCACTATTCTCGTTTCTCGCGACGGAGCGGTGGTTTTCGCGCGGGGCTATGGCCTCTCGGACGCCGCGGTGCGGCGCCCCAACGTGTTGTGGACTCGGTTTCATGTCGCATCGATGTCGATGCAGTTCACCGCGGCGGCAGTGCTGCGCTTGGCCGATGCCGGCAAGCTGTCGCTGGACGCATCGGTCGCCAGCATCATCATGGACTATCCGGGTGGCAGCGCAATTTCCATCCGCAACCTGCTGGTCCAGAACTCTGGCATCGCCGACATCAACGATCAGCCGGACTACGAAGCACTTCTTAAATCGCACCAGACCGCTGCCTCGCTGGTCGCAAGGGTTCGTGACCTCAAGCCGGTTCATCCGGCGGGAGGGACGTACGTGCGCGAGGAACACAGCGCCTACAACCTCCTCGCATTGATCGTCGAGAAACAGACCGGGCTGAGCTTCAGGGACGCCGTGCAACGCCTGGTCTTCGAGCCGCTGGCGATGCGTGATAGCGGTATTGACGATGACGACAAGCTGAAGGGTGTCGCGCCCGTCGCCAAGGGATACGCGCCACTAGGTGTCTTCAACCTCCAGCCCGCCGAGCCCATTCATTGGTCGGCCAAGACCGGCAGCGGCTCGGCCTACTCAACCGTCATCGACGAACAGAAGTGGGTTAGCAGCTTCTCAAGCGGGCACTTTCTCAGCGAGGCAAATCGGGCGGCGCTGCTCAACCTATCGTCACGCGCCGGCTATGGTTGGTTCAAGACCAATAGCGTCCGGTTCTCCGAGCCCCTCTATTACATGAACGGCCGCGCGCCCGGCTTCGCCTCCGCGATCGTTTATTTACCGCAGGAACGCCTGAGTATTGTCGTGCTGAGCAATATCTATGCTTCGGTCACCTCCGACATCGGTTCCGACATCGCAGCGCTGGCGTTGGGCCGGCCAGTCCAGTCTCCGACGATTCGGACTACGCCGCTGACTCCAGAGGCCCTCACGGGACTGGATGGCAGCGCGTTCGGCTTCCCCGCTGACTTCTATCAGCCCAGCGCGACGCTGAAGCTCAACGTTAAGGGCGCCGACGTTGCGTTGCTCTGGCCGAACGGCGATGTGTCGGCGCTAGTCCCCGTCAGCGCCGATCATTTCATCGACCGTGGCTACTGGGTACCAGTGGAGGTCCTACGCGATCCGGCCGGTCGCGTCAGCGGGCTAAAGTTCGACCATTTTGTCGGCGTGCGCGCGGCAAATTCCACATCGGACGCCGCCGGAATCCATACCTGCAGTGCGCGCTGCATTCTGAGTCGGACCCTTGCACGCTTTGTACAGACAAAGACAACGGAATTGCACTGAGAGCCGCGACGTTTGGGCGTTGCCAGGCTTGCGCTGCCGTCGTCTGCCAATTGCGGACGTCGGAGGATCGTTGACCCGCTGGAATAGCAATGGACTTTCTGAAGCTCCTCAAGTCGTTCGAAGAGTTCGTCTACGAGGCGCTACTGTGGCTAGTGCTGGTGTCCAAAACACTCGCGCGGATTGTCCTGAAGCCGCGCACGATGACCGCATATGCCGGCGGAGCTGGCGAGTCCTGACGATCGTCGCTTTGACGATGCCATCCGTCTACCGCTCTTACTTATTCTGGGTAGCTCGGCATAAATATCCGAGCCGTTACGGTCGTCGCAGAGCAAGCTCGCCGGCACCGCACGAACGACACCATTTCGCAGACTGGAGACTGCGCGTGAACTGCATGACCCAATTCGTATCCCAGGTCTTGCCCAGATCGCTCGACAACGCCTGTTCCCAGCGCGCAGACGAAGCGGTGATATGCGACCAGATAAAGCGGGTTCGCGTCGTTTTGCCGTTTACAACGGAGTCGGAATAGAACGTGCCCACGCCATCGACAAACTGGCCCTTCATCGGGGGATCAAGCGCGCCGTGAGGATCTCGACCGTCTACCCACCAAATGGCCCATAGGCGAGTCTTCGGATCGTATGCCCGCATCGCGATGCCGTAAGACACTCCGGCGGGTCTGAGGAATTTGTTTTCCTCCACATGGGCGGATCCGTCGATCAACACGCGGGTCGAGGAGGTACCTTCGAAATCAATCCAGCGACCATCTCGCTTCGTGTGATGGTGAACTTGCCAGTCGCCAAACTCAAAGTCGAAGTCGTGTGGGCCTCCAGAGCTGACTGGCGACGCTGCTGCGTGGTCTGGCACCGCTTGCGCATTGCACGCTTCGTGACGGAATATCCCGACAACGACGAAACCCGCCACAAGCATAGAAGTCTGCGTTCGATTCATGAGCGTAACCCTCGGACTAGGCCGCGCAGTTCGTTCGCTTGAGGTTGAGCGCAACGATCAATCGTTGTAAGAGCCATTCTTACGAATCTTTGCGGTGCCGGCCCTGGATGTTGCGGCAGTCTCAACGACAGGGAAACAACCACGCGCGCTGATCAAGGGGCTCAAATGTTTCCGATAAGTGGCGAGTACGGACGCAGGTCTCAGAAAGGGCGACGGTAAGAAGCGAAACTTTCCACGACGTGACGGTCCAGGTTGCTTTTCCGCGTAATTGGCGAGTGTATGGGGAGTTCCGTGCAAGTCCTCCGATGGCTCACGCAGCGCTTCAGACGCGTACGTCCCCGCGTTGCATTTGATGACGACCGCATCATCTTCACGGACGAGCATGGCGAGACCAAGACGTTTTGGTGGATGGACCTCACGAGAGTGAGCGTGATCACCACGATGTATGGTCCGCGGGCTTCTGACGGGCTTTTAATGGTTGATGGTTCGATCGGTGGCTTTGGCATCCCGCTCAGCGCTGATGGAACTGGCATTTTCGTGGCCAGGCTGCAGACTCTTCAGGGATTCAACGAAGACGCCTTCATTGCCTCTTTGGGAAGCAAGAGGAACGCCCGGTTCATCTGCTGGGAGCGCGAAGATCAGTCGCTCAAGCAAGACCGCCGTGGCCGCAGACGCGAGCGAGGCTCAGATCGCCGCACCACTGTTTAGCGAGCGCCGGCCGCCGATGCTCACATTGGCCACCATCGATTCCACCCGGTAGACGCAAATCACGCCAGCCTCCTTGAACCGTCGTTCAACACGCCATCGCAGCCATTCCATCTTTCATCTGCGAGCCGAGGGCCAGCGATTTCATCCGAAAAGGAGATGATTCTCCTACGCAAAATCGTGACGAAATGCGACAACCTCCGGCCCCGTGATTTGCGTCGACCATTGACGCCGCGGGGAAACGGCGCTGCAGAGCCGCATTCTCGATAGTGGCAACGCTCTGGCACGCCCCTTGCTGTACTCCAGTGATCGACAACGCCAGGGGGCGAAAGATGATTTTCGAAGCAGATAACGACGACAATGTCAGCCCGCGCGCGCGACTGGAACGCGAGTTCGAGAAATTTCTATACCAGCATGGCGTCCGCCGCTCTCAGCAGACGATCGTGTGGTTTGCGCTGGAAGTGTCGAAGGCTGAAGCGCACACCACCTCGGGCACGCCTACCGAGGCGGAGGTGATTTCGCTGCTGGGCGGCCGGGCGAACGACGGCTATCAGGAAGACCTCTCGCAGCTGCTCGCGAGTCACCCGGGGTGACGCGACGCGACGTCGGCGGCGGCTGTCTTTGCCGCATGATTTGGCCTGCGGGATGGCCACAAAGTGCCGCATTTGAGCACATTCTCGAACGATGTCCTGGCGCCGCGCTGGCGAGCCTGCGCCGAGCGCCGCGCGCAAAATGGCGGCGGAACGGCACAATCACGATCCCGCCGCAGGTCTGGCACGCCCTTTGCCTGTTTCTTGGCTGTATGAGTTCTCGCCAGGGGGCGAAATGTTCTTGAATGCAGTGAGCCGGCAGTCCCGATTACGTGAACAATTCGAGTCCGCGTTCGCGGGATTCCTGCAGCGCGAGTCGGTCGAACGTTCCCAGCACACGATCGTCTCGTTTGCGAGAGAAGTCACCGTTGCGAGCACGAAGACCTACCTCGGCACATCGGACGAGAGCGAGGTCATCGCGCTCCTCGGCGGCAGGACCGCAGATTCGTATCAGCGCGAGCTCATGATTCTGCTCGCAAGTCCCCCGATGTGAATGCATGCGCCTGACGAGAGGGCGTGCGTGCGAGCGTGACTCGCCAATCGCTCCTCGAGATCACGCAGTTCCGCCGCCGTCGGCCCGCGTCGTGAATGCTCACGTCGGCGTTGCGAATCACCGCGCCATCCCGCTACGCGACCGAGCGGGTTTCAGCGACTTGCCGACACGATGACAAGAACCTCTTCATACGTTGTTTTTGCGGCGCTCGCGCTCGCAGTGCCCGAGCTCGCGCATGCGTCGTATCGGGACGGCGCACTCGGCGTCGTACTGTTCTACCTGTCGGTGTCGGTCGCCGCGCTCGGGTGCGTGTTGACGAACGTTCTGGTAGCGCTCGGCAAGTTCGGCAAGGCCCGCCTGCTTGCGGCGTATTGCGTGATCTGGTGCGTCGCGTATGCGGTGACGCTCGCATTGTCGACGCTTCCTTCCGATCCCGCCTCGACCGGGATCGTCGGGATCGGCGACGGCGTACTGCTCGTGCTCGTGCTGCTGCCTGCCCTCCTCCATTGGCAGCGCTTGCGCGCCGCGCGCGAGATCTCCGCGCCGCCGGCGCATCCGGCCTCGGCCGCGATCGACACCGGCCCGGCGAACGATTGAACCTCGCTACGCCACTCGCAGCGGCCTTTATGCATCCGAAACACGCGCCGTCGCGTAACTATCCCTGCCTAGCGGGAGCTACGCGTACAGGGGGCTGGCGCCGGACCTTTCCCCAGGTCCGGCGCCGTTTCCCCGCGGCCGCCGCTGATGACCCTTGAATTGTTGAAAGCCCTCCCATAGGTACTTCCATACCGCCGCGCGTGAGCGCCGCGAAGGCAAAACCCGGCGTCGCGCCCTCTCCCCCGGGCCGGCGCCGGTTTATTTTCGGGGCTTTTTTTTCCGCTTTCGAATCCAGCCGGAGGCCGCCGAGTAGCGGACCCATGCTGGAGGCCCAGCCGTGGATCGCATTGCGCTCAGAGCGCCTCGCCGCAGGCGTGCCCCGACGCCCAAGCCCACTGGAAGTTGTAGCCGCCGAGCCAGCCCGTGACGTCGACCACCTCGCCGATGAAATACAGGCCCGGCACGCGCCTGGATTGCATCGTCGTCGAACTGAGCGCGTCGGTGTCGACGCCACCGAGCGTGACCTCGGCGGTGCGGTAGCCCTCCGTGCCGCTCGCGATCAGCGGCCAGCTCGAAAGCGATGCCGCAATCTCGCGCAGTTCGGCTTCGCGGAATTGCCGCAACGGCCGGTTCGGCAGCCAGTGTTCGCAGAGGCGCTGCGCGAAGCGTTTCGGCAGGCGTTCGGCGAGCACGCTCTTCAATTCCGCGGCCGGACGTTCGCTCTGCTGGGCGCGCAGCCATTCGAAGGCCGACACCTCGGGCAGCAGGTCGAGGCGCAGGTCGTCGCCGGGTTGCCAGTACGAAGAGATTTGCAGGATCGCAGGTCCACTGACGCCGCGATGCGTGATCAGCATGAAGTTGCGAAACGCCGCACCGTTGCAACGCGCTTCGATCGGCACCGCGACGCCGGCGAGGTCGGCGAGGCGCTCTGCATGCGTGCCACTCAGCGTGAGCGGCACGAGGCCCGCACGCGTGGCGAGCACGGCATGGCCGAACTGCCGCGCGATCTCGTAGCCGAACCCGCTCGCGCCCATGCTCGGAATCGACAGGCCGCCGCTCGCGACGACGAGCGCGGGCGCCGTGAGTTCTCCACGCGTCGTGTGCAGACGGAAGGCGGCCTCGTCTTGCAATACCGCGCTCACCGAACAGCTCGTCTCGACGCGAACGCCCGCAGCGGCGCATTCGTCGAGAAGCATGCGCACTATCTGCCTCGACGAATCGTCGCAGAACAGCTGGCCGAGTTCCTTCTCGTGGTAGGCGATGCCGTGGCGCTCAACGAGCGCGATGAAGTCCGCGGGCGTGTAGCGCGCAAGCGCGGACTTGCAGAAGTGCGGGTTCGCGGAAATAAAATTCGCCGGCGTCGTCGCAGTATTCGTGAAGTTGCAGCGTCCACCGCCGGACATCAGGATCTTCTTGCCGACGCGATTCGCGTGCTCGATCACGATCACGCGCCTGCCGCGCTTTGCTGCCGTGAGCGCGCACATGAGGCCGGCGGCGCCGCCGCCGACGATCAACGCATCGACGGATTCCGCCACGAACTCAGCCTCCAGCCCGCGGCGCCATGCGTTCATCGGGCTCGATGCCGACCGTCGCCTTCTCCCCGAGCACCTGCAGCTGGCGATCCTGGATCAGGCACTGCAGCTGCATGTTGCGCTCGACCAGCGCGGTCAGCGCCTCGATCTGTGCCGCGCCGATGCTCGTCACGGTCAGGTTGCGCACGCGCGCGAGCGCCGCGCGGTTCTTTTCCCACCAGATGTCCGCGCCGCGTCCGCTATAGGTGACGACGACGACGTTGCGCGCGCGTCCAGCCGCGCGGCGGATGCGTTGCTCGTCCGGCTGGCCGAGTTCGATCCATTCGACGATCTCGCCTGTGAGATCGCGACGCCACAGGTCCGGCTCGTCGTCGCTGCTGATGCCCTTGCCAAACTCGAGCCGCTCGTCCGCGTGTAGCGCGAACGCGACCAGACGCGCCATCAGTCGCTCCTCGGTCTCGGAAGGATGGCGCGCGATCGTTAGCGCATGCGTCGCGTAGTAGTGCCGGTCCATGTCGCTGATCGCGAGCTCGACCTTGTAGGTGGTTGCGCCAAGCGCCATGAACAAATCCGTTCGGTGATCGAAGCGCATTGTAGGCGCTGGCCCGCACGCGCGCGTGCCGGATCGCCCATCGGGGCGTTGACAATCGCGAGCGCGTGCGGGACCGCCGCGCCCGCATCAGGCGGCGGACAGGTAGTGCGCCACATTCTCCGCGAGTTTCATCGCGTCGCGATTGGCCTCGAACAGGTGCCCACGCAGCGAGTGTGTGTAGCCGATGAAATACAAACCGGGCTGCCGGGTCGGCTCTCCGGAGTGTCCGCGCGGCTCGCTGGCTTCGTCGAGCAGTGAGCGGTCGGCCAGCAGCGCGTCGAGGCCCGAGGCGAATCCCGTCGCGGCGACGATCGCGTCGAACGGTTCCGATCCGCCGTCGGCGAATATCGCGTCGCTCGGCGTGAGGCGCACGAGCTCGCGGCGAACCTGCACGCGCCGGCGCTTGAGCATGTCGACGAAGCCGACATCGATCACCGGCACGGTCACGGTCGAATACGGCCGCCATTCGGCCTGTGGAAATCCGTGACGTGTGAGGTCACCGAGCACGAGGCGCGCCGTCAGCCGCGCGAGACGGTCGGCGATGCGCGGCGGCAAGTGGCTCATCAGCATGCCTGTGCGTTGGATCGGACGGCCGAACGGATCGCGCGGCACGATCGCCGGCGGCGTGCGCACCGCGATTGCGACGAATGCGGCGCCCTGCTCGATGAGATCGGTGGCGATCTCGGCCCCGCTGTTGCCGGCGCCGACGACGAGCACGCGCTTGCCGACGAATGGCTGCGCGTTGCGGTAGTCGACCGAGTGGATCAACGTGCCGCGGAACTCCGCGCGTCCGGGCCAGGCAGGAATTTGCGGCAACCGATATTGGCCGACCGCGACGACAACGACGGACGCGGACACCTCGCCTGCGCTGCCCGATGCCAGCCACTCGACGCGAGTCGATGCGCCTTCCGGCCGAACCTCGATGCGCTGGATCGGAAAACCCGTGCGCACATCGAGTGCGAAATGCCGCGCGTAGTCGCGCAGGTAGGCTACGTATTCGTCGCGCGAGGCGTAGCTGGAACTGCCGCGTGGCAGCGGCAGGCCCGGCAGCCCCGAGAACTCGCGAACCGTATGTAGACGCAGACGGTCGTAGCGCCGCGCCCAGGTACCGCCGATCTGCGCGTCCTGGTCGAGCACGATCGACGCGATGCCGCGTTGCTTGAGCGCGCCGGCTGCCGCGAGTCCCGCAGCGCCCGCACCCACGATCACGACGCCTGCCGGTGCCATCCCCGCCCTGCTTGTCATGACGCACGTGCCAGCCGGCGCGGACGAACTGTCAGCCCGCGCATTCAATACGCGGAATTGCCTTCGGCATCGGGCATGCACAACGCGAACGCGAGATAGACAACCACGCTGGCGCCGCATGCGAAGCCGAACACGACGAAGACGGTGCGCCACATCCAGACCGGCAGATGCGTGTACTCGCCCAACCCGCCGCAGACGCCTTCTATCTCCGCGTCGATCGAGGATTTGCGCATGCCGCGAAGGTTGAAGCCCATGTTGATCTCGACAGTTCCTGAAAAACTGCGCAAGCGACTGCAGGAACGGTCGATTGTGGCGTTCGCTCGAAGGCATTGCAACTTGCAGGCACGCCGAACGCGTCGGAGGCTCGCGCGGCGGCGACGCGTACGCTTGACCCTCGATGGGAAGCGTTGCGTGAGCGTGCGCTCGAAGCGCTCCGTGCGCCCATGTTCTCCCGTGCAGCCATGCCAATGTAGGTAAACACCCCGTACCCGCCAAACATGGCATTCACGATATGTACGGACGCGAGCCTGAGCTGCCTGCGATTGAATCCCGTCACTCGCACACGGTCGGTCTTTCGATGCACCTGTGAATCCTCGATCTCGATCGCCCCACCGCTGCGCAGGCTGCCTGCGGCCGCCTTCGACGATCTTCATCGCATCGCTACTCTGCTGCCGCGCGGTGCCTGCGCCGCTGGCGCACGGCCGTTCCGCCGTGCTGCATTTCGACAACCTTCCCGCTTGAATGCGGCTCGCGCCGCGCCGGCATTGCGGTGCACGGATCTATCGCGCGCTCGAGTCGTCGGGCTCGCGCACGTCGTCGCGCTGTGCGTTCCGCAGCGGCGATCTCGTTCGCTCCCTCAGGCGCAGCGTCGCCGCGCTCTCGAACGGCCGACGCGTCCCATTTTCCGTGGACGCACGCGCCTTCACGAGTCTGGATACCGGAGCGGTAGCGTTACAACAACGGCCAGATGGTCGGCGACGACCTTGCGCAGCGCGATTTCTGCGCGTTCCTCGAAATGACCCTCGCGGGACGGGCACCCTCTGGATCAAAAAACATCGAACTGCTGCGCGCTGCGGCGTCGTGCTAGCAAGTTCCAGGCTGCTGCGCGAGAGGGTTTAGGCACGCTCGCGCGGCACGCTCGTGATGCGCCAGCCATCTATCGAGTTGCTCGTCCTGAACGCAAGCGCCGCGACTTAGCTGGGGTTAACACCCCGCTATGGCAAAATATGCACTCTGGCAAACGCTGCCATCCGACGAAGTTGCCGCGATGATCAAGACCGTAGATTTCAAGATGCCTGGCGGGCGCTCCGGAGTCCTGCTGATCCACGGGCTTACCGGGACGCCGACTGAGATGCGCTTCGTCGCCAAGGGCTTGAACAGAAACGGATTTACGGTGCACGGCATGCAACTCGCCGGGCATTGCGGCAACGAGCAGGACCTGCTCGCGACCGGATGGCACGATTGGTATCGCAGCGTCTGCGAGGCCGCCGACAAACTACGCGCCGAGGTCGATCACATGTTCGTCGCCGGCCTGTCGATGGGCGCGCTGCTCGCGCTCAAGCTCGCCGCCGACCGGCCAGCCGAGGTCGACGGCCTCGGCCTGTATGGCACCACATTCTTTTACGACGGCTGGACGATCCCGTGGATCGGCAAGCTGTCATTCCTGCTGCCGTTATGGTGCGGGCTCGGCTTCGGCAAACACCGCAAGTTCCACGAGTGCTTTCCGTACGGCATCAAGGACGAACGCATTCGCCAGCGCATCGCGAACAGCATGCTGAGTGGCAACAGTGCGGATGCGGGCCTGCCCGGAAACCCGTGGCCGTCGCTCGCCGAGTTCTACCGGCTGTCGTTTCGCGTGCGCCAGCAACTCGGCAGCATCGACACGCCCTGTCTCGTCGTGCACGCGCAGGACGACGACGTCGCGAGCCTGAAGAATGTACGCACCGTCGTGCGTGGCGTGCGCGGTCCGGTCGAGACGGTACTACTCGAGAACAGCTATCACATGATCACGGTCGACCAGGAACGCGACCAGGTCATCGAGCGCTCGACGCGCTTCTTCAACCATATCGCGAACACGCGCTTCGTGCAGATGCCCGAACCCGCTCGGGCGCTGGCCGCGGTCGACTGAACCGCCGCGCGAGCCGTCGCCGCCGAATCCACTGCCGCACTGTGGCGTCGCGCTGCCGGGTCCACCGCCCGCCGCTGTCGCGCATGCCCGCGTGCGCGTTGGGCGCCGCGCGCGTAACAGCGCTCGCTCCTGCCGATGACGTCGACGTCCGCGACGTCGCTTCGATCGAGGCAATCGGGCGCGATGCGGGGTACCGGTTGCTTCCCTCACGAGGCGCGATCGTATTCGTCGGCGTGATGCTCCCGTCGCGGCCCGTGCTCGGCGAGGCGCTCACGTAGACCATGAGAATCGGCGCGGCGCTGATCGCCGTCGGCATTCTGCGGCTTGAGTGGCGAGGCCAGAGGATTACAGATTCGAAGGTTCGAAGGCGACGGTCGCGAGCCTGGTCGGACCTGACTGAGCTATCATTCGGCAACCTTTGGAGATACCCATGAGCAGCGTTCAGGACACCGTTTTCAACATCATCGCCAAGGAAGCCAATATAGACATCGGCAAGGTCACGCTCGAATCGACGCTCAAGGATCTCGACATCCAGTCGCTCGACGCGGTGCAGATCATTTTCGAGATCGAGGACGCGTTCAAGATCACGCTTCCCGACCGTGATCCGAATTTCGATACCGAATCGGTCAAGGGCCTCGTCGATGCAGTCGAGAAGCTCGTCGCCGCGAAACCCGCGGGCGACGCCGCGGACCCCGCCTGAATGACCACGCCGCAGCGCGTTCTTTCGACTCCCGGCGGCCGCGTCCCATCCGATCCATGAACCGCCGCGTCGCGATCACCGGGATGGGTGCGATCACCGCGCTCGGGCACACGGCCGTCGCGACCTGGGCGGCGATGCGCGAAGGTCGCGGCGGGATCGGGCCGATCACCGGCATCCCGACCGAGCTTCTGCTGATCAAGATCGCCGCCGAGGTTCGCGGGTTCGATCCGACGACGCACTTCGAGCACAAGCGCCTGCCGCTGCTCGATCGCGTCTCGCAGTTCGCGCTCGTCGCGGCGCGCGAAGCCGTCGCGCAGTCCGGGCTCGACTTCTCGGTCGGTAACCTCGGCGAGCGCACCGCCTGCATCGTCGGCACCGGCGTCGGCGGCGAGAATACGCACAACGAGCAGTCGCGGCGTTTCTGGGGAGACAAGAATCCGCGCGTGCATCCGCTGACGATCCTGCGCGTCATGGC
>JBDTYX010000276.1:0-3804 GCA_040005435.1 Rudaea sp.
CCTTGCTACCCGGATTAAACATCCAAGTCTTGGCTGCCGCAATCGCGGCCTGATCCAGCTCACGATAACCGCTGGACTTCTCGACCGTGACTTCCTTCGGCGTGCCGTCCGTACCAATCAACACCTTGAGGATGCACTTTCCGGTGTGGTGTTCGCGCACCGCTTGCGGCGGATACTTCGGCGGCCGCATCTTGCGGTAGCTGATGTTTTCGCTTGGTGCGATGTCGACTGGCGGTGCCGGCGGCGCGGGCGGCGCCGGGGGCGGTGCGGGGGTCGACATCGGCGTCGCATCCTGCGTCACGACCGGCGGCGGTGCCGGCGGTGGTGGCGTCGGCGGTGGCTTGATCTTTTCGACAATCTTCGGCGGCGGCTTCTTCGGCGGCTCCGGCGGTGGCGGTGGCGGTGGCGGTGGCGGGGGTGGCGGCTCGATGAATTCCACCGTCACGACGTTTTCCTTGTTCTTCTCGCGCCCCTGCGGCGGCTGCACCGGCGCGAGCAGCATGAGGAAAAGAAATCCATGCACGGCCAACGCGCCCGCCCACGAAATGGTCCGTCGCCAATTGAATCTGTTCGATTCCGTTTCTTCAGATGACATCAGTGCCAACCAATCACGTCGCGAGCTCATCGAGGTGAAGGCACTTGACCGCCATCACCGACCCCAAAAGCACTACCTTGCGTGAAGCCAAGAGAAGCAAGGTACAACAGCGCGGGCGTCCGAGACAAGATTTTTTTTTGCCGTTTTCACGAGTAAGTATACTCCGGCAAAAAGCATGTCCCGACGACCGCCGCCGCCTGCTCGCTTTAGCTCTTCTTCGGTTTCAGCTTGACGCCACCGCCGGCATGGAGGCGCTGGTCGGCCATCTTCTGCGATTCTGGATAGGCCTTGGCCTTCTGCCACGCAGCCGCGGCATCGGCGTTCGCATCGATCTGGTTGTAGGCGTCGCCGAGCATGATGTATGCCTCGCCCGGCTTTTTCAGGCCACCCTTCGCGATCCCTTGCTTCAGAGACTCGATGGCCTCCCTGGCCCGATCGTTATTGAGCAGCAGGCTGCCGCGCACATAGTCGACATAGCCGTCCTTCGCGAGCGGTGAAGCCTTAGCATATGCGTCGATCGCGCTCTTGTCGTCCTGGCCGAGCGCGAACGAGTCTCCCAGCAGCTTGTACATTTCATACGATGGTTTGACCACACCCTTGTCAAAACCCTCCTTGAGAATCTTGGCACCCGCGGCGGGTTTTTCGCTCTGGTCGTAGAGCTGCGCCGCGAGTTTATAGTCGCTCTCCTCGGTCAAAAGGCCCTGCACATGCTCCCTATCAAGCAGTGCGAGCGCCTTGTCATACTGATTCGACTGCACGTAGACCACGATGGCGTCGTGGAGCAGCTTCTTGTTGTTCGGATCCTTAGCGAGCTGGGTCTCGATAACGCTGGAAGCCTGCGCGCCCTGACCGCTTGAGGAATAGGCTGCCATCAGGATCGTATTCCACGAATCCTTGGGCTTGTCGGTCAGCGACTGCGCCTTTTTGATCGCGGTAATCGCCTCGGGATACTTCTCGAGGCGATAGTAAACGTTGCCTTCGAGCGCGTAGGAGTCAGCCGTCTCGCGCTTGCCCTGTTCGCGCCAAACCTTGAGCTCGTCGAGCGCCGGCTGGTATTGCTCGTCCGCGACGTAAGCGTTCGCGAGGTTGAACATCGAGTCGAAGTGGCCGTCGTTCGGTAGCGCATCGAGCGCGATAACCTTCTTGTAGTTCTCGATCGCGCCCTTGTAATCCTGCGCGTTGAACTTGACGTTCGCGAGGACTTGCAGCGCGAGACCCTGAGCGTACTTGCTGCTGCTCGTCGTCAGGATAGCCTGCATTTCCTCCTGCGCCTTCGCCTCGTCGCCCGAATTCAGGTCGTCGATGGCCTTTTGCAGTGCCTTCTGATCCGATTCCTTCTTGACGTCGGTCTTCGGCTCGACGCGCGTCGCATTCGGATAGAGGTGCTCGGTCTTGTCCTTGTCCTTCGCGAAGACGCTGCCAGAAGCGAGCAGCAGTCCAAAGAGAACGGAGATTACCGCGACGCGATCGCTACGTGAAAACATGATGCCTCCCTCGCTTGCTTTCTCGGCGCGTCCGCGTCATGCGGCGTCCGCCGTTTTTTGGTTGACCGATTGTACGTTGTCGAAGGGTAACGTTTCAGCACCCGCGTGCTCAAGCGCGCGAAAGTGAGGTTTTGGTTAAATGGCCGTAGGCACGCAAAAGCACGAGCGACTGACGGCGAACGCCGCCGGTGTCACTTGTTCTTCTGCCTTGCGAAAGAGACGGTAGAGAGCGGCGCGGCGTCGCCGGCATTTTGCCTGCGCAGATCCGCGTCGCTGCACGCAACGAATGCCGAACTCAGACGTCGAGGTTGGCTACGCGCAATGCGTTCTGCTCGATGAAGGTGCGCCGTGGGTCGACGACGTCGCCCATCAGCGTCGCGAAGATCTGGTCCGCGGCGACGGCGTCCTCGATGCTCACTTGCAACAGGCGACGCGACTCCGGGTTGACCGTGGTTTCCCAGAGCTGCTCGGGATTCATCTCACCGAGTCCCTTGAATCGCTGGATTGTTCGTCCCTTCTTCGCCTCATCGAGCAGCCACTGCTGTGCGTGCTCGAACGTCGACACCGGTTGCACATGGCTGCCACGACGAATTTCGGCGCCCGGCTGGATGAGCCCCGCGAGTTGCACGGCGAGATCGCGCACCGGCTTGAATTCACTACCGGTGAAGAACGTCGCCGGCAGGACCTGCGTGGTCGACAGACCATGGTGACGCCGCTCGATCACGAGCGCGGCGCTGTGTTCGGGCGTCGCGGCGCGCACGTGTAGCAGAAATTCAGGCCGGCCGAGTCCGGCGCCACGCAATCTCGCGGCGATCTTGCCGAGCCACGCGTCGATCGACGCTGCGTCGTTCCATTGTTCAGCCGTGGGCGGCGCCAGGTCGATCATCGCCTTGAGAACGATCGGGTCGCAACGCTGGCTCAGGCGCACGATCTGCTCCTGCGCCGCGTGATAGTCGAGCATGAGCTTTTCTAGGCCCGAGCCGGTCAGCGGCGGCGCATCCGGTGCATACGAGAATGCCGCGTCCTCGACCGCGTTGGTGACAAGATAAGCATTCAGTGCCGCCTCGTCCTTGAGATAAAGCTCCTGCTTGCCCTGCTTGAGCTTGAACAACGGTGGCATGCCGATGTAGATGTGACCGCGCTCGATGAGGATCGGCATCTGGCGGTAGAAAAAAGTCAGCAACAGCGTGCGGATGTGCGAACCGTCCACGTCGGCGTCGGTCATGATGATGATGCTGTGGTAGCGCAACTTGTCGACGTTGAACTCGTCCTTGCCGATGCCGGTACCGAGCGCCGTGATCAGCGTGCCGACTTCGACGGAAGACAACATTTTATCAAAGCGCGCTTTTTCCACATTTAAAATTTTACCCTTGAGCGGCAGTACCGCCTGAGTGCGCCGATTGCGCCCCTGCTTGGCCGAGCCGCCCGCGGAGTCGCCCTCGACGATGAACAATTCGCTCAGTGCAGGATCCTTCTCCTGGCAGTCCGCGAGTTTGCCCGGAAGCCCCGCGATGTCGAGCGCGCCTTTGCGCCGCGTCATCTCCCGCGCCTTGCGCGCGGCCTCGCGCGCGCGCGCCGCATCGACCACCTTGGCGCCAATCGCACGCGCCTCGGAAGGATTCTCCTGCAGGAATTCCTCGAGTTTCTGGTTGACGATCGACTCGACGACCCCCTTGACCTCGGACGAGACGAGCTTGTCCTTCGTCTGCGATGAGAATTTCGGGT
>JBDTYX010000277.1:0-3792 GCA_040005435.1 Rudaea sp.
TCAGGTAGCCCTGTTCCTTGCCCTTGATGATCAGGGTCTTGATTTCGGATTGCTGCTGGTTATGGGTTTCTGCGTTCATCGATCACTGGATCTGCGGCAAAGACTTTGAAGTATAGGCAGGGTGTCAAGGCGGCCCGGCGGAGGAGAATCTAATTGGCCTCCAGCCACAACGTCACGGGACCATCGTTGACGAGACCTACCCTCATATGGGCGCCGAAACGCCCGATTTCCACGGTCGGGTGGCGGTTTTTCGCAATTTCCACGAGTCGAGCGAACCAGCGCTCGCCCTCGGCCGGCGTTGCCGCCGTGCTGAAGCCCGGGCGCATGCCCTGGCGCGTATCGGCGGCGAGCGTGAATTGCGGGACCAGCAGCAGGCCGCCGCCGGTTTGCGCGAGCGAGAGGTTCATCTTGCCGTCGGCGTCGGCGAAGACGCGATAGCCCAGCACGCGTTCCAGCAGGCGCTGCGCCTGCGTCTCGCCGTCGTCGGGCTGGACGGCCACGAGCGCGACCAGGCCCGCGCCGATGCGACCGACGACCTCGGTGCCAACCTCGACGCGGGCCTCGGTCACCCGCTGGATCAGTGCAATCATCGATTCCTCATCATTGAGCCCCCGCGGGCGGCCGCCTCCGATACTCGCGGCTGGCGCGGCCACCGGTCAACGCCGCGGCCCGCGCCGGGCACCTCGGGCCGATCCTGCAGCCGGCGATCCGCGTAGCCGCGATCCGGATACAATCGATCGCTCCTGCCCCTCGTTGCTGCGCGTGCGCTGGCATATCGCGATCCTCTACGGCTTCCTGCGTCTCGCCGGCCTGCTGCCATTGCGTGTCTTGCATGCGTGCGGCGCGGGCATCGGCTGGGTGCTCGGCCGCGTAGACAATCCGCTGCGCCGCAAGGCCGAACTGACGCTTTCCCAAATCAATACGCAATTTGGCGGCGAAACGCGTCAGGCGTTCCTGCGCCGCGCGCTGATCGAAGCGGGCAAGTCATTCACCGAGGTCGCGCGCATCTGGACCGCGGACCCGCGGCAAAACCTAGCGCTCGTGCGCGCCGTGCACGGCGGCGCGCTGTTCGATGCGGCGCTCGCATCAGGCCGCGGTCTGATCATCGCGGCGCCGCACCTCGGCTGCTGGGAGTTGCTCAACTACTGGCTGTGCAGCCGCACGCCACTCGCGATCGCCTATCGTCCGCCGCGTCAGGCCGATCTCGAGCCGCTGCTGGTCCGCGCGCGCGGCGGATTGTCCGCCGAACAGGTGCGCGCCGAAGGCACGGCCGGGGTCCGCGCGCTGCTGAGGCGGCTCAACCGCGGCGGCGTCGTCGGCATCTTGCCCGACCAGCAGCCGAAGCGTGGCGAGGGCGAGGTCGCCCCGTTCTTCGGCACGCCCGCGTTGACGATGGTGCTGCTCGCGCGACTCGCGGCGCGCGCGCAAGCGACGGTGCTGTTCGCGTTCGCCGAGCGCCTGCCGAAGGGTGCCGGATACGCCCTGCACATTCTCGCGGCGCCGACGGGCATCGCCGATCACGACGTGGCGGTCGCGGCGGGCGCGCTCAACCGCGGCATCGAGGACTGCATTCGCCTCGCGCCGACGCAGTACACCTGGCACTACAAGCGTTACTCGATCAGGCCGGAAGCAGAGAAGACGAGCGCACAGCGACTGGCCTCGGACGGCTAGGCGGGTTTCTCGAGGCGACGCAGGAACACGCTCATTTCCTTGCCCGCCTGCTTGTCGCCACGCCGGGTCGCTGCAGCGATCCCCGCGCGATAGGCGTCGCGCGCCGCGGCGGCATCGGCCGGCTCGAGCGCCTTGCCGAGAAGTTTCCAGGCGGCGGAATAGTCCGGATCGAAATCCAGCGCGGCGCGCAGTTCGACGATCGCCGCTTCGACCTGCGCGCGCGCGAGGTGGACGTTCGCGATCGAGACGCGCAGCAACGCGCCGTCGCGCGGCCCGCCGCAGAGGCGGCGCAGCTGCGCGAGCCCGCCGTCGTCCTCGTTTGTCGCACCCATGCTCCGCGATCCGTCCGTGCTAGCGATGCACGTCGTGGGTCACCGCGCCCAGGCGGCGCGGCGGCGGCGCGAAGAATTCCGGATGCGCCAGCGTGCGGCGCATGTCGGTGAGGCCCGCCTGCCAGTGTTCGCGCGTCGTGCTCGGCGCGAATGCGTAGTCCTTGTATTGCTCTTCGAACGGCTTGGTCTGGTAGATCAGGTGGATGATGTTGAACACGCGGTCCGACAGCCACGGCTCGAGCTGCGCAAGCATTTCCGCGCTCACGTGGTCGCGCGGGATCTCCTTGAGCAGCGCGGTCAGCGTCGTGCGCATGTCCTGCCAGTCCTTGATCACCTTCGTGTTGAAGCGCGTGCGGCTCGAATACTGGATGTCCTTCTGTCGCTCGAACACCTCCATGAGATTGCGTGGCAGGATGCCCTGCGCGCGCCATAGGTCCACCTGCAGCACTAGGCTGTCCTTGCGCGGCGTCGCGCCGAGCACGTGATCGAGAGGCGTGTTCGAGACCACGCCGCCATCCCAATAATGTTCGCCGTCGATCTCGACAGCCGCGAACGCGGGCGGCAACGCGCCCGATGCCATCACGTGCTCGACGCGGATCGTCGTCGAGCCGTTGTCGAAATTGATGAAGTTGCCGGTGCGCACGTTGACCGCGCCGACCGAGAGGCGCACGCCGGAATGATTGATGCGGTCGAAGTCGACGAGTTCCTCCAGCGTGTGCTTGAGGTCGGTAGTGTCGTAGAAGCTCGTCTCGGCCGGGCCGTCGCCGATCTGCGGCCATGGCGGCGGAAAGCGCGGCTTGTAGAAACCCTGCTGTCCGTAAAAGAGCGCACCGAGCGCACCCTGGGAGTTGGTCATCGACAGCGCCGAATTGTGCGTCGGCAATGAGTCGAGGAGTTTCTGCTGCCACGCGAGATACTTCTGCGCGAACGGCACTGCCGGCACCGAAATGCGATTCCAGAACGCGTGCAGTCGCTCGATGCGGTCCTCGGGCGCATTACCCGCGAGGATCGCGGCGTTCAGCGCACCGATCGAAATGCCCGCGAACCAGTTCGGCCTGACGCCGGCGCGGTGCAGCCCCTCGTACACGCCGCACTGATAGGCACCGAGCGCACCGCCACCCTGCAGGACGAGCGCGACCGTCTCGTAACGACGCAGCGAATCGATGACGGCGGGTGGCTGCGTCCGCGACGCTCGCGGCGCGGCGGCCTTCGTGCGGGCCGCGGCAGGCGCAGGCGCGGGTCGCCGCTTGGCTGCGGCCGGTTTCTGGACGCGCTTGCGCGCGCGGGTCTTGGTGGTCATCTGCAAGTTCCTTCGTTCGGATTGCGTGGGGCGAGCGGTCTCGCGCGCCCGCGATCGTGCGGGCGCCGTCACCGTGACGGAGGCACGGTCGTCGGCATGCCGCGACGGACCGCGGTTCGGCGGCGGGCGCCTATTGCATGAACCAGCCGTGGCTCACGACCAGCGACTGCCCGGTCAACGCGTTGGTCTCGAAGCCGGCTAGGAACAACGCGCAATTGGCCACGTCGTCGACCGTCGTGAACTCGCCGTCGACGGTTTCCTTGAGCATGACGTTCTTGATCACGTCGGCTTCGGATATGCCGAGCTCTTTGGCCTGCTCGGGAATCTGCTTGTCGACCAGCGGCGTGCGCACGAAGCCCGGACAGATGACATTGGCGCGAACGTTGTGCGCGGCGCCTTCTTTCGCCACGACTTTCGCGAGCCCGATCAACGCGTGCTTCGCCGCGACGTAGGGCGCCTTGAGCTTCGACGCTTCCTTCGAATGCACCG
>JBDTYX010000087.1:0-12807 GCA_040005435.1 Rudaea sp.
TCGATCGCGGTCGGCCAGGAGTGGGACGGCGACGTGCGCGTGATCCTGTTCGTGCGCCTGCGCGACGGGCGCGAGCTCGACGAGGCGATGCGCGCGCGCATCCGCGAGCAGATCCGCGCGAACACGACGCCGCGCCACGTGCCCGCCAAGATCCTCCAGGTCGCCGACATCCCGCGCACGATCTCTGGCAAGATCACCGAACTCGCGGTGCGCGAGACGATTCATGGGCGGCCGGTCAAGAACACCGACGCGCTCGCCAATCCACAGTCCCTGCGGTATTTCCAGGACCTTGCGGAGCTGCGGTCTTGAGGCGAGCGCGCACGCTCGCCGAGGCGCCCACCGGCGATCGCAGCGTGTCTTTGTGCTCTGACCCGGCCACGCGATTCGCCGCCGCGCCGTCGGTTCACGTGGCGCGCGACTGATGCGCCTGCACATCGTCGAATTGATCTTCTTCTCGGCCTATGCCGAGCTGCGCGCGGAGCGTTCACGCTCTTATCTCGGATTCGTTTGGTGGCTGCTCGACCCCGCGCTGCAGATGGGAATCTACTACCTCGTGTTCTCGGTAGTGCTCAAGTCCGCGCAGAGCGATTTCGTGCCCTTCCTGCTGATCGGCCTGACCGTATGGCAGTGGTTCAAGTCGTGCGTGAGCCACGGCGGCCACGCGATCTGGCAGAACCTGCGCGTGATCCGCCAGGTGAAGCTGCCCGCCGCGGTGTTTCCGAGCGTGCAGATCCTTGCCGACACCGTGAAGTTTCTGTGCATCCTCGCGCTGCTGCTGGTCGTGCTGTGGAGCTGCGGGTATCGTCCCAACGCGGCCTACGCCGCACTGCCAGCCGTGCTCATCGTCGAGCTGATCTTCGCATCGGCGATCGCGTATTTCGTCGCCGCGATCATGCCGTTGCTGCCGGACCTGCGTTTCGTGATCGAGCAGATCCTGACGATGCTGATGTTCGTCTCCGGCATCGTGATCCCGGTGCACGACGTGGCGTCGCCGCTGCGCGAACTGCTGATGCTCAATCCGATGGTCGAGATAGTGGAAGCCACGCGTGGCATCCTCATGCGCGGCGAGTGGCCGCATTGGCCGGAGTTGCTCGGCGTCACCGTCGTGTCGATCGCCTGTTACGTGGCCTCGCTCGTGGTCATCAGCAGGCTGACCCACCGCTACGTGAAGTTGCCCAGCTGATGAGCGAGGCCATCGTCAAGCTCGAGAATGTCGGCATCGCGTTCGACATGCAGCTGCGCATCGGTGGCAAACGCTTCTGGGCGCTCGAGGACGTGACCCTCGAGCTCGCCGCGGGCGACCGCCTCGGCGTGATCGGCCGCAACGGCGCGGGCAAGAGCACGCTGCTGCGCGTCATCGCCGGCATCCTTGCGCCCGATCGCGGCCGCATCTCGCGCAACAAGGTCAGCTGCCAGCTGCTGTCGCTCGCGGTCGGTTTTCAGCCGCATCTGTCGGGGCGCGACAACGCGATACTCTCGGGCCTGATGCTCGGCCTGCACCGTCGCGACATCGAGCGGCGCATGCCGCAGATCATCGAATTCTCCGAGCTCGGCGACTTCTTCGACGAACCGATTTCGACCTACTCGACCGGAATGCTCTCTCGCCTCGGCTTCTCGGTGGCGATGCAGGTAGAGCCGGACATCCTGCTGATCGACGAGGTGCTCGCGGTCGGCGACGCCGAGTTCCGCGAGAAGTCCGCGGCCGCACTGCGCGAGCGCATCCACAGCGGCTGCTCGGTCGTTCTCGTCTCGCACGAGGAGAGGGCGATCCGCGACATCTGCACGCACGCGATCTGGATCGAGCATGGACGCAGCGTGATGCACGGGCGCGTCGAGGCCGTGCTCGAGGCCTACGCGCGTGAAGCACACGTCGAGCCCACGGGTGCGGGAGCATGAGCGCGAACGACGCGAGCACTGCTGCGCCACCCCCGATGCCCCGCAACGTGGCGCAGGCGCCCGTGCTCTGCGTCGATCTCGACGGCACGCTGATCCTTTCGGATTTGCTGCTCGAGTCCGCGCTCGGGCTGCTGCGCAGGAATCCGGGTTATCTGTTGCTGTTCGGCGCATGGCTGCTCAAGGGCAAGGCTCACCTGAAGCACGAGATCGCAGCGCGCAGCGCCATCGACGCGAGCCTCCTGCCGTATGAGCCGCGCGTGCTCGCGTGGCTCAACGGCGAGGCCGCGCAGCGCCGCAAGGTCTTGTGCACCGCATCCGATCGCAAGCTCGCCGACATGGTCGCCGCGCAGGTTGGTGGTTTCGACGAGGTGATCGCGAGCGACGGCGCGCGCAACCTCGCGGGCGCGAGCAAGGCGCAGGCGCTGGTCGAGCGTTACGGCGAGCAGGGTTTCGATTATGCGGGCAACGCCTCGGCGGACCTCGCCGTCTGGAAGCACGCGCGCCGGGGCATCGTCGTGAACGCGTCGCCCGCGCTCGCGCGCCACGCGGCGGCGGTCGTCGATGTCGACAGGGTGTTCGAGCGCACCACGGGCGGCGCGCGCGAGTGGGTCAAGGCGCTGCGGTTGCATCAGTGGCTGAAGAACCTGCTCGTATTCCTGCCACTGCTCGCATCGCACAGGCTGCTGCAACCCGACGCGGTCCTGCAGTCGCTGTTCGCATTCTTCTGCTTCGGCCTCTGCGCGTCGGGCGTCTATCTGCTCAACGACCTGCTCGATCTCGAGGCCGATCGCAACCATCCGCGCAAGCGCTCGCGGCCGTTTGCGGCAGGCAGCCTGCCGCTGGCTTCCGGCCTCGTCGTGGCGCCGTTGCTGACCCTCGCCGCGTTCGCGATCGCCGCGCTCGTCGATCCACGATTCGCGCTGGTCCTGGTCGGCTATTTCGTGCTGACCCTCGCTTATTCGTTCGTCTTCAAGCGCATCGCGATGCTCGACATGGTCGTCCTCGCGGCGCTGTACACGGTGCGTATCGTGGCAGGCACCGTGGCGATCCACACCGCGCTTTCGTTCTGGCTGCTCGCGTTCTCGATGTTCCTGTTCCTGAGCCTCGCTATGGTCAAGCGCTACACCGAGCTGCGCTCGCTGCTCGCGCAGGGGCGCAGCCATGCCGATGGCCGTGGCTATCAGGTCGACGACCTGCCGCTGGTCCAGTCCCTCGGCGGCGCAAGCGGATACCTCGCGGTGCTCGTGCTCGCGCTGTACATCAACAGCACCGCGAGCGAGGCGCTCTACCGCCACGCGCAGGTGCTCTGGCTGCTCTGCCCGATGCTGTTGTATTGGGTCAGTCGCGTCTGGCTCATCGCCCATCGCGGCGCGATGCACGACGACCCCGTCGTGTTCGCCCTGACCGACGGCGTCAGCCGCGGCGTGCTCGCTGCGTGTGCCGCCGTCATCGTCGGAGCGATCTGACATGCCCGCGCTGGGCGCATCTTGGGGGCGCTATCCGCGTGCCACGCAGGAGATCCGGCGGCTGCACTGGCGCGATGAGCGCCTGCCGCAGGGCGCGGGAACGCTGCTGCCGTACGGCAACGGTCGCAGTTACGGCGACGTCTGCCTCAACGATGGCGGCACGCTGCTCGCGGCGCGCGGTCTCGACCGCTACCTCGCGTTCGACGCGGAGCAAGGCATCCTGCGCTGCGAGGCGGGCGCGACGTTCGCCGACATTCTCGACCTGATCGTGCCGCGCGGCTGGTTTCTGCCAGTCACGCCCGGTACGCGCTTCGTCACGGTCGGCGGCGCGATCGCGAATGACGTACATGGCAAGAACCACCATCGCGCGGGAACGTTCGGCGAACACGTCCGCTGCTTCGAGCTACTGCGTTCGGATGGCAGTCGAATGGAATGCAGCCCGACCCAGAACGCGGAATGGTATACAGCGACGATCGGCGGGCTCGGCCTCACGGGACTCGTCACCTGGGCGGAGTTCTCGTTGCAACGCATCGCCGGACCGTGGATGACGACGAGGACGCAGCGCTTCGCGAGCCTCGACGAGTTCTTCGCGCTGTCCGCGACATTCGAGCAGGACCACGACTACGTCGTCGCGTGGGTCGACTGCGCCGCGAGGCAGTCGCTCGGCCGCGGCGTGTTGATCGGCGCGAACCACGCACACGCCGGCGCCTCGGGCCCGACTTCCGCGCGGCGCCTGCCGGGCGTGCCATTCACGCCTCCGTTCTCGCTGATCAATCCGCTGACCCTGCGCGCGTTCAACGCGCTGTATTTCCGCAGCGCGCGCGAGGGCGATGCGCTTAGTCACTACGCGCCGTACTTCTACCCTCTCGACTCGATCGGCGACTGGAATCGCATCTACGGCCCGCGCGGGTTCCTGCAGTACCAGTGCGTCGTGCCGCCCGCGCATGCACGCGCGGTGACCCAGGAGTTGCTCGGCCGCATCGCGGCGAGCGGCAGTGGCTCGTTTCTCGCGGTGCTCAAGGTGTTTTCGGAGCGTCGGCCCGCGGGTATACTTTCGTTCCCGCGCGCTGGGACGACGCTCGCGCTCGACTTCCCGAACGGCGGCGCGGCGACATTCGCGTTGCTCGACCGCCTCGACGCCATCGTCGCGGCGGCCGGCGGCGCGGTCTATCCGGCCAAGGACGCACGCATGCGTGGCGAGCGCTTCCGCCAGTACTTCCCGCGTTGGCAGGAGATGCTGGCCCGCGTCGATCCACGCTTTTCTTCCGGCTTCTGGCGCCGGGTCATGGAGTAGGCCTCGAACAGCATGCGAAAGATCCTGATCATCGGCGCTACGTCGGCGATTGCCGAAGCGGTCGCGCGGCGCTTCGCCGAGCGCAGCGACGCGCTCTACCTCGTCGCGCGCAATGCGCAGCGGCTGCAGGCGATCGCGGCCGACCTCGGCGTACGCGGCGCCGCGCGCGTCGCGACCGCGACGCTCGACGTCGCCGACTTCGCGGCGCACGCGGCGATCGTCGATGCGGCCGAACGCGAACTCGGTGGCCTCGACGTCGTGCTGATCGCGCACGGCACGCTCTCCGACCAGGCCTCGTGCGAGACGTCGGTAGAAGACCTGCGCCGCGAATTCGACGTCAACGCGATCGCCGCGATGAGCCTGCTGACGCTGCTCGCGCCGCGTTTCGAGCAGCGCAAGTCAGGCACGTTCGCGGTGATTTCGTCGGTCGCCGGCGACCGCGGCCGCCAGAGCAACTACGTCTACGGCGCTGCGAAAGCCGCCCTGAGCGCGTTCCTCGGCGGCCTGCGTCAGCGCCTGGCCAAGTCGAACGTCGACGTGCTGACGATCAAACCGGGCTTCGTCGATACGCCGATGACCGCGGCGATCGCGAACAAGGGCGTGCTGTGGGCCAAGCCCGAGCAGATCGCGGCCGGTATCGTGCGCGCGATCGAGAAGCGCCGCAGCGTCGTCTACCTGCCATGGTTCTGGCGCTGGATCATGCTCGTCATCCGCGCGATTCCCGAGCCCCTCTTCAAGAAGCTGCGGTTGTGACGCCGCCGTCGGCACTACCGCGAGACGCCAGGATAGTGATCACCGGCGCCGCGGGCCTCGTCGGTCAGAATCTCGTCGTCGAGCTCAAGCGACGCGGATATGCGCGCATCGTCGCGATCGACAAGCACGCGTACAACCTCGGCATCCTGCGCGACCTGCACCCCGAAGTCGAAGCGGTCTGTGCCGATCTCGCGGAGCCTGGCGATTGGGAGCGAAGCTTCGCCGGCGCCGCGTGCGTCGTGCAGCTGCACGCGCAGATCACCGGCAAGGCAGCGGCCGTTTTCGAGCGCAACAACGTCGACGCGACGCGTTGCGTGCTCGCCGCGTGCGCGCAGCACGCGACGCCGTATCTCGTGCACGTATCGTCGTCGGTCGTCAACTCGGTCGCCGACGACGACTACACGCGGACGAAGAGGGCGCAGGAACGCCTCGTCGCAGACAGCGGCATCGCGCACTGCGTGCTGCGGCCGACGCTGATGTTCGGATGGTTCGATCCGAAGCATCTCGGCTGGCTCTCGCGCTTCATGGCGAAGAGCCCCATATTTCCGATTCCCGGCGACGGCCGCTACATGCGCCAGCCGCTCTACGAACGCGATTTCTGCCGCTGCGTCGCGAGCTGCATCGAATCGCGGCCGACCGGCGTCGCGTACGACGTCTGCGGCGCCACACGTATCGACTACGTCGACATCATCCGCACGATCAAGCGGGTTAAGGGGCTGCGGACGCGCATCGTGCATATCCCGTTCGGACTGTTCCGCCTGCTGCTCAAGCTCTATGCGCTGTTCAGCGGCAAACCGCCGTTCACGGCCGACCAGCTCACGGCGCTCAGTGCGGGCGACGAATTCCACGGCGTGGATACGCTGGCGACATTCGGCGTTCGCCAGACGCCTTTCGAAGACGCCGTGCGCGAAAGCTACTGCGACCCGCGCTTCTCCGGCATCGTGCTGAAGCGCTGAAGCCGCGGCCCGCAATCTCGACCTCGCATTCGCCACTCATGAAGAAACCGTCGCTGCATTCACGCCCTGCCTTGCGCTCACGGGAACGGCAGTGACCACCAGGCCGTTGACCGCCATCATCGGCGCGGGTCCCATGGGCCTCATGTGCGCGCTCGAACTGCTGAAGGCCGGGCACGACGTCGACATCTACGAACGCGACGACCGCATCGGCGGCATGTCGGCCGCATTCGACTTCGACGGCCTCGCGATCGAGCGCTACTACCATTTCATCTGCAAGACCGATCTGCCGCTCTTCGCACTGCTCGCCGAACTTGGCTTGTCTGATCGCCTCAAGTGGAAGGACACGAAGATGGGTTTCTTCTGGAACGGCCGTCTCTACAAATGGGGCACGCCGCAGGCGCTGCTTGCGTTCGATGGCCTCGGGCTGTTCGAGAAGGCGCGCTACGCGCTGCAGGTGATGTTGACGAAGAGCACGAGCGACTGGAGCGCGCTCGACAAGATCAGCGCGATCGCGTGGCTCAAGAAGTGGCTCGGCGAGCGTGCTTACGGCGTGCTCTGGCATCGCCTGTTCTGGCTCAAGTTCTACGAGCTCAGCGACCAGCTCTCCGCGGCGTGGCTCGGCACGCGGATCAAGCGCGTCGCGTTGTCGCGGCGCAACCTGTTTCACGAATCCCTCGGCTACCTCGCGGGCGGGTCGGCGACGCTGCTGGACGCGCTGCGCGTGCGCATCGAGGCGCTGGGTGGCCGCATCCATCTGAAGCACGCCATCGACGAGGTGACGACCACGCGCGACGGCACCGTCCGCGGCATCGTCGTCGCAGGCGTCGAGCAGCGCGTGGACAAGGTCGTCAGTACCGCGCCTATCCAGTACGTTCCGCGGCTCGTACCCGATCTGCCGGCGGATTTCGCCGCGCGCATCAACGCGATCCAGAACATCCCGGTCGCGTGCGTGATCCTCAAGCTCAGGCAGCCGCTGAGCGAGAATTTCTGGATGAACATCTGCGACGACGGCATCGACATTCCCGGAGTGATCGAGTACTCGAATCTCAACGCGTTCGACGACGGCAGCGGCGCCGCGCCGACCGTCGTCTATGCGCCGTTCTACATGCCGAAGACGCATCCTAAGTACGCGCGCGCCAATCAGGCCTTCATCGACGAGACGATCGGCTATCTGTCACGGATCAACCCTGCCTTCGCCCCGGATTGGGTGCTCGCGACGCACTGCCACCGCTACGACTTCGCGCAGACGATATGCCCACCGGGTTTCACACAGATGCTGCCACCGATGCGCACGCCGATCGCGGGGCTGTTCATGGCCGATACGTCGTACTACTACCCTGAGGATCGCTCGATCTCGGAAAGCGTCAAGGTCGGTCGCGAGCTCGCGGCGCAGGCAGTGGCAGGCCCGTGAGCGGACAGATTCCACCCTCGGCTGCCGTGCCGCAGGCGCCGCGCGAACCCGGCGAGTCACAGGCCGACGCGCGCGCCGCGCAGTTCGTGCGCTTCCTGTTTGTCGGCGCGTTCGCGGCGGCGCTGAACTTCTGTTCGCGCATCGCCTTGAGCCGCTGGCTGCCGTATGCCTCGGCAATCATCGTCGCATATCTGATCGGTCTCGTCGTTGCGTTCCTGCTCAATCGCCGGCTCGTGTTCACGGGCGCGACGGGTCGCCTGCACCATCAGATGTTCTGGTTCGTCGCCGTAAACGCACTGGGATTGACCCTGACGCTGGTCGTGAGCCTGGTTTTCGCCCACTATGTCCTGCCATTCTTCCACGTGACCTGGCACGCGGAGGAGGTCGCGCACGCGTTTGGTGTTGCAACGCCGATCCTGACGAGCTATCTCGGTCACAAGCATCTCTCGTTCAAATGAATTCCGCGACCAACCACAAACGGATGCATCGATGATCGTCGGCTCCGGTCTGTTGTCCCGAGCATTCGCCCGCCACGCGGACGCTCTCCACGGCGTGTGCATCTACGCCGCGGGCGTGTCGAATTCCGCGTGTCGCGACCCGGCCGAGTTCGGGCGCGATCGCACACGCCTCGAAACGGTCCTCGATAAACTTCCCGTGGACACGCGTATCGTCTACTTCAGCACCTGCAGCATCGGCGATCCGTGGTCGCAGGAGAACGCCTATACCCAGCACAAGCGCGAGCTCGAGCGAATCGTGCGCGAGCGCGGCAACGACCTCGTCGTGCGCCTGCCGCAGGTCGCCGGGGATACGCCAAATCCGCACACCCTGCTCAATTACCTCTACAATCGCATCGTCCGTTCCGAGCGGTTCGATCTCTGGCAGCGCGCGACACGCAACATCATCGACGTAGCGGACGCGGCCCGAATCATCATCGACCTCCTACAGAAACAGGACATGCAGCCCGACATCGTCAACGTCGCCAATTCTCGCAACGCGACCATGACGCAGATCGTCGCCGCGCTCGAACGTGCCACGCAACGGCCTGCGGTTTTCAATCTCGTCGACAGGGGTGGCGACTATCCGATCGACGTTTCGACGATCGGCGACTCGCTGCGCAGCTGCGGGATCTACTTCGACGACGCCTACCTCACGCGGACGATCGACAAATACTATGGCCGGCGCTGAGCACATCGACGTCTCGATCGTCGTGCCGGTGTATCGCAGCGAGGCGATACTGCCGCACCTCGTGGCCAAGGTCGCGGAGGCTTTCGCAGACCTGCCCTGGACGTACGAGCTGATCCTCACAAACGACGTCAGCCCGGATCGCAGCTGGGAGGTCATCGCCGAGCTCGCGCGCACGCATCCACAGGTGCGCGGCATCTGCCTCGCCAAGAATGTCGGCCAGCACAATGCGACGATGGCCGGGCTGGGCGCAGCGCGTGGCGACATCGTCGTGATCATGGACGACGACCTGCAACACCCGCCGGATGCGATCGTGCGTCTGATCGATGCGGTGCGCGCGGGCGCGGACGTGTGCTACACGCGTTATGCGAATCGCCAGCATGAGGCGTGGAAGAAAGTCGGTAGCTGGTTCAACGATCGGATCGCGACGATCCTGCTGCAGAAACCGGCCGGACTGTATCTGTCCTCGTTCAAGGCCATGCGCCGCAACATCTCCGACCAGGTCGTCAAATACGATGGTCCGTATGCCTACGTCGATGGCCTGATCCTCGACATCACGCGGCGCATCGACGTGGTCACGATCGAGCATCAGGCGCGCTTCTCCGGCGAGGGCAATTACAACTTGCGCCGCTCGATCTCGCTGTGGCTGAAGATGGCGACGAGCTTCTCGGTCTTCCCGCTGCGCGTCGCGACGTTTCTAGGCATGCTGCTGACCGCGATCAGCGTGGTCGGCATCGTCGGCATCGTCGGGCGCAAGCTGCTCCACCCCGAGCTCGCCGCCGGCTGGGCCTCGCTGATCGTGACGATGCTGTTCGTCGGCGGCATCCAGACGTTCTGCCTCGGCATGCTCGGCGAATACCTCGGGCGCGCCTACCTCAAGATCAACAAGAAGCCGCAGTACGTCATTCGCGAGACGACGGCACAGGCGCCGCCTGACGGAAGACGAAGTATTTTTGCAGAATGAACGACATCGCGACGATCGGCGGCAGGGCCAGCGCACCCGCGGCGTAGGCATTGAGGCCGAGCAGCAGGAACAGCTTGATCAGCCCGATGTTGCAGGCGTAGACGCACAGCCAGAACGCCGCATAGCGCAGCAGCAGGCGCGGGGCCGGGTTCTTGAAGACGAGGACGCCCTGGGTGCGGAAACTGAACAAGATTCCGAGCGCGCACGCACCGAAGTTCGCCAGCGCGAAATTAAGCCCGATGTAGAGCAGCGCCGCGTAAACGAGATAACTGAAGGCCGTGTTGAGCACGCCGACGAGCACGAAGCGAACGACCTGGCGGTCGCGCAACGGTTTCGCGAGTGCGGCGATGGACAGCGTCATCGACTCAAGGCCGCGCTGCGATAAACCACTTTCATCTCGTGGAACACGAAATACCTGCCGATCGCGGCCGTGTCGCCCGGAAAGTAATGCACCTTGTCGATCGCGAACCCCTCACAATTCGCAAGATCGTGATCGCGAAGATACTGCTCCGTCACGAACGTCTTGTGCGTCGGGTCCGACGCATACCCCTTCTCGCCCGGGACCACCATCACGATCGTGTCGATGCCGAGTCTTGCCGCGGAGCGCCACATCTTGCGCATGACCGCCGCGCTGTCGTCGAAATGCTCGAGCACATGCGAGATCACGAGCGACTTGTAGTGATCCTGTGCGAAGCCGGTAAACCCGAAGTCGTCGCTGAACGCGTCATAGGCGACGACGTCGAGGCCCATCCGTCGAACTTGCTCGACGAGCACGGGATTGATCTCCACGCCGATCGATCCTGCCGGCAGGCGCGCGAGGATCTGGCCGGCGCCGCAGCCGAAATCGATCGTCGGTCCGTGCACGTCGGCAAGCACATGCTCGAGATAGAAGCCCTTGATGAAGCGGCGCAACGGATGGCGCGCACGGCGCAATTGCTCCGCTGCGTAGGTGTCGTCGAACTCTTCGGCTACGGACACTTCTATCGCCCCTTGAGCATGAATCGGTAAAACAAACGACGTAGACGGGTGTTGACGCCGGCCATGAGGTAACCGGCCCATCGATCCAGCCGTCCGATCGAGAAGCGTGCCTGCGCGGCGATGCGCGCGATGAAGCGGCGAAAGTCGCTGGTCTGGCCGGCGCCGATCGCGACGCTCCACGAACCGTCGTATATGCGGAAGCTCGCGAGCGGTCGGTCGAAGTAGTAGGCATCGCCCGAGGCGAGCAGGCGGAACCAGTAGTCGAGGTCGATCACGTAGGCGTCTTGGCCATCGAATGCACCGATGCGATCCGCAAGTTGCTTGCGCAGCAATACGGCGCCCGGCTCACCGATCAGGTTAGTGCCGTTGCGAATGCAGCGCGCAACGACTTCGAGGCCGGGCAGTCGGCCCTCGGCGGCATTCGCATAGCCGCGCCGGAATACGACATTGCCGGTAGGACCGATAATCTCGCGCGCGCTGAAGACGAGCGCGATCTCGTGCGCGCTGTCGTGTTCGAGGACGGCCACCTGTGCGGCGAGGCAGTCCGACGCGAGCAGGTCATCCTGCGGCAGCAGCTTGAAATAGGTTCCGCGCGCTTCTTCGAGGCAACGGTTCCAGTTGCCCTGCGGCCCGAGGTTGCACGCATTGCGCAGGTAGCGGATGCGTGGATCGGAATAGCGACCGACCAGTGCAGCGGTCTCGTCCGGCGAGTTGTCGTCGATGACGATGAGTTCGAAGTCCGTGAAGGTCTGCACGAGCACCGAGTCGATCGTCGCGCCGAGAACCTCGGCGCCCTTGTACGCCGGAATGCAGATGCTCACTGCGGGCGAGCCGCCTGTCGATGTGTTGCGTCCGTCCAAAGCGTTGAACTCAAAATATAAGTAGCTCAATAGGTTATCACGACCGCGGCGCGGAGCCGACACCCGCACGACGTCGCGGCCCCGCTCTGCGGTCGAAAGGTTGCGTCACACATCGGGCGGCGGGATTTTCGCCATTTCACCCCGCGACGGGGTGCGTTTGCGGGCCCGCGTAGCGGCTTGGCCCGAGATCCCTGTAATCGGCCGAAGCACATGCTGAATTGAATAGGGGACGCGACGCAATCAGCGTGTCCGGATTCGCCTCCAAGCGTCGTTCCTACGCATGTCTTCCATCGAAGGGGTCGGCTAGTTTGTCAATCATTGTTCATCGGCAATCGAGCACTCGGGTGTCGGGTGGCAAATGTGATCGGCAGGAGTCTCATTTGTCTGCTCCAAGAGCGGAAATCGACACACCCCAGTCTGCGCATTGACCTTTGTGCCTCACTTGCCGACTCAATGGATTGATTGAGCCGCTCGATTCTTGGGTAGATGCACTCAATTTCTTCCGGACTACAGAGTTCAGCAATGAATCAGCAGAAATGGGTGCATGGATCACCGCTCGAAAGCAGATATAGCGCGCGCGCGCTCCGCAATGCGCAAATACAGGTTGAGGCAATTTGCACGAAAAGAAAGGCGAGCGAGTTGGCGAATTCATGCAGCCGCCCGTCAAAAGTGTGATGATGAACAACAAACAGTGGGAGGGAACTTCACACTCGCATGATCTACCATCGCGCGGTCACGCCTGGCGCTACTACTTATGCTGAGACTGATTAGGAGCAAGTGCGTGAGCGCGGCAAGGAACGCCGTGGCGAGTCGGGAATCGAGCATCTGGGGCGAGCTGTTTAATCCGTCTTCGACAGATTTTTCGTCTGTTCTGACGATTGGAATTTTCGAAGCGCGTCTAGAGTAAGCCCGGTGCCTCCCTCAGGGTTTGGTGAATTCGGCTTTCCCGCCCGGTGATCGAAATTCAGTTACCGAAAATCTTTCTGGCCAACAAAGGAATTCAAACGTGAAAAAGCACATTCTTACCAGCGCAATCGTAGCGACGCT
>JBDTYX010000278.1:0-3772 GCA_040005435.1 Rudaea sp.
GCATTCGCATGCAACTTGTTGACATCGGTGCCAACCTCACCCACGAATCGTTTCGTCACGACCTCGACGACGTGTGCGCGCGCGCGCGCGCGAACGGGGTCGCGCAGCTGGTCGTCACCGGCGCGAGCGCGCAGGGCGCGCGCGACGCGCTGGCACTCGCGCGATCCCATCCGGGCTTTCTGTTCGCGACCGCTGGCGTGCATCCGCACCACGCGAGCGACTTCGACGCCGATACGGAGAATCTGTTGCGCGAGCTGCATGGCCTTGCCGAGGTCGTCGCGGTCGGCGAGACCGGCCTCGACTACCACCGCAATTTCTCTCCGCGCGAGGCGCAACTGTTCGCATTCGAGCGCCAGCTTCAGCTCGCGGTCGCCTGCGCCAAGCCGTTGTTCCTGCACCAGCGCGATGCGCATGCCGATTTCATCGCGCTGATGGACAGCATGCGCGGGCAGGTCGGGCCCGCGGTCGTGCATTGCTTCACCGGCGATGAGGCCGAGCTGCACGACTATCTCGACCGCGACTTCTACATCGGCATTACCGGTTGGATCTGCGACGAGCGCCGCGGCACGCATCTGCGCGAACTCGTCAAGCACATCCCCGCGGAGCGCCTGCTGCTCGAGACCGACGCTCCCTACCTGTTGCCGCGCAACGTCAAGCCGATGCCTGCGCACCGGCGCAACGAACCGATGTACCTCGCGCATATCTGCGCCGAGGTCGCGCGCGACCGCAACGAGGACGTCGCGCTTACCGCGGCCAACGCCACGGCGGCGGCGCGCCGATTTTTCCGTCTGCCCTAGCCCGTCATGTGCGCAGCTGCCAGGGTCGCGGTGAAGCGGCGAGCGTTATCCTTCAACCGACCGACGAACCCACATGATCGTGTCGATGTGACTGAAGCCCGGGGCGTTGCCGGCGCGAAGTTCAGCCGGCAAATGCGCCAACGGCGGCGTGGCTTCGTCTGCGCGGCCGCCTTGCCGAGCGCAAATCAACGACGCGCCGCAGTGTCGACCATCGCGAGCGCCGGCGTAGTCGCTGACGCATCACGCACGAACGCAACGCTGCCGGCGCCACGCATGCATTCGCGATGCGCGTAGTGCACGACGACTTCGCGGCCTGCGTAGATCGCACTAGCGTTGTTGGTCTCGAGCACCCCGCCGATTGCATCGCGACTCGGCAATTGCTCGTGGCGGCAATTCACGACGAGGAGCGGCGCATTCCCGCTGACGTCGACGGCAGAGAGTGAGGTCTGCGGGTCCTGGGCGTTGGCACTCAGAGCGATGAAACCGGTAGCGATGGCGATGGCGATGATCTTGGCGTTCATGGCAGTTCCTCAGATTGAATGGTTGTGGGCTGTGGGTTGGAACAACCGCAACGATGGCTCGGCGCTCGATCGGTAGTTCCTGACTCGCTTGCCGGCGGTTACGCGTGAGGCATGCGGGTTGGGGGGTAGAATCGGGCGTACCTTGGTGCGGTTGCCGGCGCGTTCTTGCTCCGGTGATCGCAATGTCGCGCGGAGGTCGCGCCAATGCTTGAGGGGTTCGCGCTGAATTTGTTGGAGCGGCGCGAGCGAAACCTTGGGGAAAGCTTAGGTTCGCTGCCGACATTTCATCTAGCTGATTTTCCTGATTTTTTTGACGGGATCGCGCGAGGGAAGAAACGCTTGATGACCGAACGGATCGCCGCCCCGTACCACTGGATCGTGGTCGACCGGGTCGAAATCGACCTGTCGGGCAGAGGTGGCCCGTGGCGCAGCTCCCTCAACCGACTGCGAATCGTTTCGGGGTGCGTGCTGCTCCGCGCCGCGCGGCCGCTGTCAGCGGACCGACAGGCCGCGTGCGATATCAAGCACGTCGCGCTGCACGAGCGAGTTGGGCGGCTGGGGACCGGCGATTACGCTGACGGTCAACGCGCCGCGTCGACAGGCGGCCCTCGCCAGATGCACGACGTTATCTCGCGCCTTGAAGGTGGCCTGCAGCGTCGTCGTGCCCAGAAGCGCGGAAACGTCATGCACTGACGGCGCATGCTCGACCGGACAGGAAAGTACGATCGTGTCGCCGCTGGCATGCGCTTGCGTCGCGGCAACGACGACCATCACAAAACAGGCGATGTGCTTTCGGATACGCATGACGGCTCTCCGATGGTTTCCGGATATTGCCGCGGCCCCGTACGGAGGCCGCGGCGCCAAGATCATTCCGCGAGGCTCGTTGGGCTCTTCACGTCGCGTTGCTGCGCGACCGCGTTGGTCGGCTCGACGCCGGAGACGATGTTGACGTATCCCGCGCCGCGCTTGCACGCCTGCTTGGCGAGTTCGATCACGCGTTCGCGCGCGTTGTAGGTAGATTGAAAATTCGTCGTACCGACGATGTTGGCGACGTCCTGCATGTTCGGCAGCCGCGAGACAGGACAGCTGAGCACAATCTTGTCGGCAGTCTGGTGTGCTTGCGCCGCGAAAGCCGCAGCGGAAAAAACGATCGTAGCGAGATAGCGATTAGTGTTCACGGCAATTCCTCGAAGGTTGGAGTGGCGCGCCGCGAGTGCTGCGCGTTCACTTGTATACTTCCGGAATCGACGGAACGGATTACATGCCCGTCCGCCCTACCGGTTGCAGGCGGCGCTGAAGATTGCGGCTGCGCCTCTCGTCAAGCACATCCCGGAGCGGCTGTTGCTCGAGCCCGATGCGCCCTACCTGCCGCCGCGCAACGTCATGCCGATGCCCTTGCACCAGCGCAACGAACCGATGTATCTCGCGCATATCTGCGCCGAGGTGACTCGCGATCGCGGCGAGGACGTCGCGCTCACCGCAGCCAACACCACTGGCGGCGCGGACTTTCGTCCGCTTGCCGGGTTTCGAATTCGCGATCGGGCGGCAGCTCATGCCGCCGCCGCCAGCGCTCACCGCTGCGTGCGTGTTTCCGACAGCGCGAGGGACGGGGTCGTCGGCGCAGATGACAGGTCGCGCACGAATACGACGCTACCGGCACCGCGCATGCATTCACGATGGGCGAAATGGGCGACGAGCTCGCGACCGGCAGCCAGGCTGTTTGCATTGTTGGTCTGCAGCACCTGGCCGATCGCGTCACGGCTCGGCATCATTTCGTGCTGGCAATCGATGACGACCGACTCTCCGCTGCTTACCGCGACGCCTGCGAGCGATGTTTCGCCGTCGACGGCCGCTGCGCAAAGATTGAACGAGACGAGACACATTGCGGCGATGATGATCTTGGCATTCATGGCGGTTCCTTTGCTATTGAGAGACAGAGAAAGAGCGTTGGGGTCGGTGCGGGCCAGCGACGACGAGTCCGTCGATCCCGTCCCCTGCGATCGGCAGGGTCCAGGCGTTACACTTGTCTGCATGGCTCGCTCGGCTCCGGTTTTGCCGGTGGTGTGCAACCGGCGCATGCAATCTCGCGCACCGCCCTCGCCGATGCTTGAGGCAATCGCAGTGGCACCCTTGGAGCTTCGCGGGCCAAAGCTTTGGAAAACCTTGGATCGCATCGCGGGATTGCCACTCCTTTGATTGGCATGGTTTTTTAAGGAAGTGGATTGACTGAAGAACACAAAGCCGCTGCCCGTGGCTGGGCACGCTTCGACGAAGTCGAGATCGACTTGGCCGGACGGCGTCTCTTCGTCGCAGGCAAGGAAACGGCGCTCGAGCCCAAGGCCTTCGCCACGCTGGCCTTCCTCATCCGCGAGCCCGGACGCGCGTTCAGCCGCGACGAGATTCTCGATGCGGTGTGGAACCATCGTCACGTGACGCCGGGCGTGCTCAACCGGA
>JBDTYX010000088.1:0-12723 GCA_040005435.1 Rudaea sp.
ATGGACGAGGTTGCCGCAGCGTTCGCTGCTGTCGGACCGAAAGAGTTCGACGTTAGGCAGCATCTGCAGGTACAGCTATTGAAGGATGAACCTCAAGAGCGCGGCCTTACCCTCGAGGGAAACGCGAGGAACTCCGCGCGCCAATAGTGCAAAGCCTCTTTGCATAAGGTTTACCTGCACCAAGCGCGGCATCGTGCTGCACAACGAACCCTTCTTGTGGTTTGCCAGGATGAGCAACCACTTCTTCTCTTCGTCGGATAGCGGGCCAGGAGGCGACATCCCGAAGAGAATGCAAGCAACATGCCTCATCGTGGACGAGGCATATAACTAGCGCAGCGTTCAGTTCTCGGCGTTCTCGTGCGAATTGCTCGAGTGACATAGGGCGCAATTGGTCACTTCCGGATAGCGCTCGTGCCGTGGATGCGCAGCATGCAGGTTGCAGGGTAGCCGAGAGGGCGTCGCGATTCGTGAGATTCCTGCGCGCAACTCCCTGCGTATGGGCGGAAACAGCCGAAACAACAAGTTCACCTTAGGCCCGCCAGAAGTGTGCGACGCGTGCGGCCGGCGCATTCATCCACCGCGGGCAGTGGGACTTCGACAAGTGCCCGGTGTGAATGGACGGCGAGAAAAGCTGGCAGTGCAAGGGCTGTCGCCGACGGGAATCATGGCGCGCCGCACTTAGGGCGGGGAGCATCTGAGCGTCTCGGGCGCCACCCCACGATGACCCTAGACGTGCCCAGGAAGGCCGCTAGACGTGCCCAGGTACTGTTCGCTGACACTGGCGCCAGAAAGGCCACCAAGGTAAGTCGATGCGCCAGCGACGCTCGAGCTATCACAATCTCGGCATCAGTTGTCGTAGACGACCTGCTGCTTGGAAAGCGTGCCCGTGCCGAGGACCTTAGCAGCACGCCGTAGCTTCTGGTCGATAAACAGGAAGACGAAGGTCTGCGCGTCCGCATACACGCCGGAATTGTCCTTCGTACTGATCGAACAGGGAAGCACCCAGCCGGTAAGAGCGACTCCCCTGGGGCCCTTGGTACTTCGGATGTCCCCCCATGTCGGTAAGCCGCATTTCCATTCTGCGGAGGACGACTCGTTCAGCATGGGCTCTAGGATTTCATGCGCCTGATTAATCGCTGCCTTCACATCCAACTGCTGCCCCTGACCTTGTCCCACAGGCTGCACCGAAGCGCATGCGGAAAGGACTATCGAAAACGCTAAAATGTATACCTTCATGACTAACCCGTCCCCTCTACTCAACAAGATTAATTCTCGCATTCTTGGGACAATCCTGGGACAGTGCCGCCAAAAATGGACGCACGGTGGCAGTCAGGACGCGCAATGCAGGCGAATGGGACATTTGTTGACATCTTGCTGACACAAAAAACCGACGCGAGGTCGGTTCGTTGTAACTGTTTGATTTGTTGGTCGGGGAGAAAGGATTCGAACCTTCGACTTCTACCTCCCGAAGGTAGCGCTCTACCAGACTGAGCTACACCCCGATCCTTGATCTTCGCGGTCCTTGCAGCGCATGCGTGGGAGGCGCATGCAGACAGCGAGCCGCGCATGATAACGGTCCGGCGCCAGCGACGCAACCGCCTGATGTGGCTGGGGTTGCCGGCCGTATGCTCCAGCAGCCCGCCCGGGCTTGCCGACCATCAACGAGGGTGCGAGGATTTGACCTGCTCGCCCGGCTTGGCGTAGCCCCAACCTGATCGGGAGTCCGCGATGACAACTCGCCACATCATGCTGCTCGGTCTGCTGACGCTCGCGCTCGCGCCACCTGTCTGGGCGCAAAAAGGGCCCGCCGTGCTCGAAATGGCCGCCGATGGCGAGGTGCAGATCGCGCCCGATGGACACGTCAGTGACCCATATTGCACAGCAAGCTCACTCCGGTCGTCGCAGGTATCGTCGACAAGGACGTACGCGGTTGGCGCTTCGAGCCGATCCTGGTCGATGGCGTGGCGGTCGTCGCCAAGACCGCGATGTTCCTGCGCATCAAGGCCGAGCCCGGCACGAAGGACAACTACACGTTGCGCATCGAAGACGTCCGTTTCGGCGGTCCCCGGCGTGCCGATCGAACGACGCCGCCGCACTATCCTGATGAGGCCGTGCGCTCGCATGTCGGCGCGAAGGTGATGGTCGCGTTGCGGCTTGACGAAGACGGCAACGTCGCCGACGCGCAGGCGTACCAGACCAGCCTCGACGCACGTGCGGGTTCCGAGGAGCAGGCGAGACATTTTCGACTCCTGTTCGAGCGGGCAAGCCTGATCGCCGCGCGCCACTGGCACTTCGACCTGTCGGAAAAGCTCAATGGCAAGCCCGTGGGGACGTCGGCGCTCGTTCCGGTCGTCTATTCGCTCGTCGAAGGGCGATTCCCGCATTCCGACGACGGCCGCTGGAGATCCTACCTTCCCGGTCCCGTGACGCCGGCGCCATGGATGCATCAGCAGGTCGCCGACAACCGCTCGGTCGATGCGCTCGCAGAGGGCGAGTCGCTCTCGCTCGACTCGCGCTTCCATCTCAAGAGCAACGTGATCGGCAAGGCGCTGTAGGTGACGAATCGGACGGCCGGAATTCGCACTTGAGTTTCGCGGCAATCGCAGCTCGCGCCGCCCGCACGCGGCGGCATGATAAATTACGTGGCTCGCGTGCGTCTTGTGCGCCGCCGTCCCCAAGGAATTGCATGCCGCCGAGGAACCCATGTCGCTGACGCCGGCTCGCACGATGCCGGGCGTCCTCGAACTGTTGCCGCTCGATCAGATCGCATTCGGCGAGATGCTCGACACGATTCGGCGCAACTACGAGCGCTTCGGCTTCCTGCCGATCGAGACGCCGGTGATGGAATACTCGGACGTGCTGCTGACCAAGTCCGGCGGCGAGACCGAGCGCCAGGTGTACTTCGTCCAGTCGACCGGCTCGCTCGACGCGGCCAAGGGCGACGACAAGCGGCCCGAGCTCGCGCTGCGCTTCGACCTGACCGTGCCGCTCGCGCGCTACGTCGCCGAGCACGAACACGACCTCGGCTTTCCATTCCGCCGCTACCAGATCCAGCGCGTCTACCGCGGCGAGCGCGCCCAGCGCGGGCGCTTCCGCGAGTTCTACCAGTGCGACATCGACGTGATCGGCAAGGACGCACTGTCGATCCGTTACGACGCCGAGATCCCGGCGGTCATCTACAGCGTGTTTCGAGATCTCGCGATCGGCCCGTTCACGATCTGGCTCAACAACCGCAAGATCATGCGCGGCTTCTTCGAGGGCCTCGGCATCGCGGCTGCCGAGAAACAGGCGCTCGCGCTGCGCGAGGTCGACAAGCTCGACAAGCGCGGCCCCGACTACGTACGCGAGACGCTGATGGGCGAGGGCTTTGGCTTGTCGGCGCAGGCTGCGGCGAAGATCCTCGATTTCGTGCAGATCCGTTCGCGCGGTCACGCCGACGCGATCGCGAGACTCGACGCGCTGGGGCAGGGAAGTGAGACGTTCAACGAAGGCGTCGCGGAGTTGCGCGAGGTGCTGACGCTGATCCGTGCGTTCGGCGTGCCCGAGAGTCACTACGCGCTCAACCTGTCGATCGCGCGCGGCCTCGACTACTACACCGGCAGCGTCTACGAGACGACGCTCGACGAGCATCCGCAGATCGGTTCGATCTGCTCGGGCGGGCGCTACGACAATCTCGCCTCGAACTATACGAAGTCGAAGTTGCCGGGCGTCGGCATCTCGATCGGCGCGACGCGCCTGTTCTGGCAACTGCGGGAGGCGAGGCTCATCGACACCGCGCAAAGCACGGTCAAGGTGCTCGTCACGCAGATGGACGAAGCGCAGCTGCCGGCGTATCTCGAGCTCGCGACGCAGCTGCGCAACGGTGGCATCGCGACGGAGGTCGTGCTCGACGGCGGCAAGCTCGGCAAGCAGTTCAAGTACGCCGACCGCGCAGGCATTCGTTTCGTGCTCGTGCTGGGGTCTGACGAGATCGCGAAGGGTGTCGTCACGGTGAAGGACATGCGCAAGCAAGACCAGTTCGAGGTCTCGCGCGGCGAGCTCGTCAAGACGCTGCGCGTCGAGATCGAGCAGGCCGAGGCGATGAAGCCATGAGCGTGGTCGTGCGGCTCGACGGCTCGATGCTGACCCGCGCGCAGCTCGTGTCGATCGCCCGCGACGGCGCGACGGTCGACCTCGACGCGAAGCAACTCGACAAGGTGCAGCACGCTGCCGACTTCCTTAGCGAACAGGTCAAGCGCGGCGAGCCGATCTACGGCGTCACGACCGGGTTCGGCAGCAACGCCGACAAGCTGCTCGGAGCGCACCGCGCGCGCGACGAGCTGCCGGGGGGCAATCCCAACGATCCTGACAAGATCAGGCGCGACGGCACGCTGCTCGAAGAGCTGCAGCACAATCTCATCGTCACTCATGCCGTGTGCGTCGGCAGGCCGCTGGCCGTCGAGGTCGTGCGCGCGATGCTCGCGATCCGCGTCAACACGCTGATGCGCGGGCACTCGGGTATCCGCGTGACCACGCTGCAGACGCTCGCGCAGCTGCTCAACCGCGGCGTCGTGCCGGTGATTCCCGAGAAGGGCTCGGTCGGTGCCAGCGGCGATCTGGCGCCGCTGTCGCACCTCGCGATCGTGTTGCTCGGCGAGGGCGAGGCTTGGTACGCGGGCGAACGCGTGCACGGCGCGGAGGCGCTCAAGCGCGCGGGCCTCGCGCCGCTTCGGCTGTCGTTCAAGGAAGGCCTCGCGCTCAACAACGGCACCGCGCAGATGCTGGCGACCGGCGCGCTCGCGCTCGACACGCTCGAGAAGCTGCTCGCAACCGCAGACCTCGCCTCGGCGATGACGCTCGACGCGTTCGCCGGGCGCAGCTCGGCTTTCAAGGCCGAAGTGCACGCGCTGCGTCCGCATCCGGGCCAGGTGCAGACCGCGCAGAACCTTCGCGCGCTGCTTGAGGGCTCGACGCTCGCGGACATCCCGTATCACCTCGTCCCGCGCTTCAGGACCTGGCTCGCCGAATCCTGGACCGACGCGCAGGATCAACAGCACCGCTTCGACATTGGTTGGGATTACGTACCGCCGTCGCAGCGCCACGGCAAGGAGGCTTTCTATGCGCGCTTCATGCCGTTCAAGGGCGGCAAGAAGCATCAGCCGCAGGACGCCTATTGCCTGCGCTGCATCCCGCAGGTGCACGGCGCCGTGCGCGACGCGCTCGCGCAGGCGCAGCGCGTGATCGACATCGAACTCAATGCCGTCACGGACAACCCGCTGATCTTCCCCGACGCGGCGGACGCGAAGGTGATCGAGGACCAGGTGATTTCGGCGGGCCACTTCCACGGCATGCCGCTCGCGCTGTCGATGAGCTACGTCAAGGCCGCGATTCCGGTGCTCGCGTCGATCAGCGAGCGTCGCCTCAACAAGCTCGTCGACCCGGCGACCAACGACGGCCTGCCCGCGTTCCTGATCGGCAACGAAGACGCGACCGACTCGGGGTTCATGATCGTGCAGTACACCGCGGCAGCGCTCGTCAACGACCTCGCGACGCGCGCGCACCCAGCGAGCGTCTACTCGATTCCGACGAGCGCGAATGCCGAGGACCACGTGTCGATGGGCACGAACGAGGCGCGCCACGTGCTCGAGATGACCGAGGATCTCGCGCATGTGCTCGCGCTCGAGATCTACACCGCGGCGCAGGCGCTCGAGTACCGCCAGGACATGCTCAACGCGGCACGCACGCTCGCCGCGCGCGGCGACTGGCAGGCGCTCGCGTCGAAGGTCGCGGGCGCGCCGCGACCCGAGCAGGCGAGCCACGCGCAGTTCGTAGAGGAGGTGAAGAAGCTCATGGGGGCGCTCGCAGACAGCGAGGAATTCCACGCCGCCGGAGCCGTGCGCAAGGCATTCGCGAGAGTGCGCGAGCGCATCGCGTTCATGCCGCGCGATCGTGCGATGGACCAGGACGTGAGCCGCGTCTGTGCGCTCGTCGCGAGCTTCGGATTGCTCGCGGACTAGCGCTGGCGGCGCCCGAGGCCGGTCGTTCGCTCGGGTCCGGACCCTCTCGCCAGCATTCGCGCCGCGTCGATCCGCCTCGCCGCAGCGCATCGTCCGAAACGGAAAAAGGCGCTTCGCGCGGTATCAACGCGCCGCGCATGGCGCGTTCGCAGGCTCGTTGAGGAACGCGACAAGCACGGCAATCGTGTGTCCGGGTACCTCTTGCACACGTCACGCGTGACTTCCGGCCCATTCACTATTATCAACTGAACACTATAGTTCGCCTACTACTACAGCGAGGTCAGCAAGAGCGCGTGGGCGACACCGAAAGCCATCTGTGGAAATTCCAGAAGGAGCTCAGCGCGGGCATCGTCTCGCTCGTGCTGCTCGGCGTCCTCGCGCGCGCGCGTCGACCGATGTACGGCTACCAGATCGCCAAGCAGCTCGAGAGCACCGGCGAGGGCGTACTCAGCGACAAGTTGAGCGCGCTCTATCCGGTGCTGCGCAACCTCGCAGCGACCGGGCTGCTCGACAGCGAGGTGGAACCCTCGGTCAGCGGACCGCCGCGGCGCTACTACCGGATCACGGCGCTCGGTCGTCGTGTGCTGGAGGAGTGGAGCCTCGCCTGGATAGGCACCCGTGATTTCGTGAATACCGTACTGGAGGATTGAAGATGAGCACCGCACCACGCTCGATCAGGGAGTATCTCGACCAGCTGCGCGCCGCGCTCGGCGCTGCGGACCCGGCGCTGATCCAGGACGCGCTGTACGACGCCGAAGAGCATCTGCGCGGCGAGCTGCAAGACAACCCGGGCAGGCCAGAGGCCGAGGTGCTCGCGAAGATCGTCGGCAGCTACGGGGCTCCGGAGGAGGTCGCCGAGATCTACGTCGACAAGGAAGCGACCGTGCAGGAAGCGTTGCGCCCGCCGCCGCGCCGCGAACGCAGCTCGACCATCGGCAGGTTCTTCGGCGTCGCAAGCGACCCGCGCGCCTACGCGGCGCTGTTCTACATGCTGCTTTCGCTCGCGACCGGGATCTTCTATTTCGTCATCACGGTGGTCGGCTTCTCGCTCTCGTTCGGCCTCAGCATCATCGGCGTCGGCATCCTGATTGCGATCGTGTTCGTCGGCGTCGTGCGCGTGCTCGCGCTGGTCGAGGGCCGCCTCGTCGAGGTGATGCTCGGCGAGCGCATGCCGCGCCGACCCGTATACGCGGAGCGCGACCTGCCGCTGCGCGCGCGCATCTGGGCGATGTTCGCAGACCCGCGCACCTGGTCGACGCTGTTCTACTTCGTGCTCGAATTGCCACTCGGCATCGTCTACTTCACGCTGGCGATCGTCGGCATCACGTTGTCCGTGGCCTGCATCAGCGCGCCGATCGCGCACGTCGGCTGGATGCTCGGCCTCGTGCGCATCGACTGGGCGACCCACATCCAGTTCAACGACACGCTGCTCGTTCCGCCGATCGTCGCCGATCCGCTCGTGTTCGCGTTCGGCGTGCTGATGCTGTTCGCCACGCTGCACCTCGCACGCGGCGTCGGCAGGTTTCAGGGCGCGCTCGCAAAGAGCCTGCTCGTGAAGTCGGCGGGCTAGACGCCGAACGCCGTGGGCCGGTCGATGGCGGCCCAGGCGATTGTTGCGCGCGCGTGACAGCGCGAGAAATCAAGGGCTTCGTGGCCTGAATCCTGAAACTGAACGGTCCGCGCCGCGACGGTTGCGCCGAGAACAGCTTCGCGTTAATATCTATCATGTAATAGCGCATTAGTGCATTTGCGCATTGATAGATCAATTTAGTAACTCGCGGTAACGTCGGTCGGCAGGCGGCAGCAGGCGGCAATTGGCAATGGGCAGGCAGCCGGCGGTTGTGAGGAACGCTCGCGGTCGGTCGTGTGACGAATCGATCATCGTTCCATCGTTCCATCGTTCCATTGTTACGTCAGCGGCCGCGGCTCGTCACGCTGCGCGGGGCGTCGCAGTTTCACCACGCAGACAGAACATACCGAGATGAAACGCAGATTCGTCGAACCCGAGACCAGCACCGAGTCGGCAGAGGACAACCTCAGTCGCGCGCTGCTTTCGATGCGCGGGCTGGTCGAGATGCGTTCATTCCTGCGCGACCTGTGTACACCGGCCGAGCTCGAGGCGCTGATCGACCGCTGGCGTGTCGTTCCGTACCTGCTCGACGGCATGGCCTACCGCGAGATCCACGATCGCACGGCGGTCAGCGTCACGACGATCGGTCGCGTCGCGCGCTTCTTGAGTCAGGGCAACGGCGGCTATCGTGCGGCGGTTGCGCATCATGCGGTTCCGGCATTGCGCAAGCGTGCCAGCCGCGGCGCCGCGCCGCGTGCGACCCGGAATGCGGTCACGCCATGAGCGGTGCCGGCAAGCTGCGCGACCGCTTGCGCGTCGCGGTGCAGAAGAACGGCCGGCTTGCCGACGTGTCTCAGGACCTGCTCGCGCGCTGCGGCCTCAAGTTCCGGCAAAGCCGCGACAAGCTGTTCTGCTTCGGCGAGAGCATGCCGATCGATCTGCTGCTCGTGCGCGACGACGACATACCGGGATTGATCGCGCAGGGTGTCTGCGACCTCGGCATCGTCGGCCGAAACGTGATGGCCGAGCACTCGCTCGCGGCGAAGGCGAGCGGCGAGGATTTGCCGGTCAGCGAGCTGCGTCGGCTCAACACGAGTCGTTGCCGGTTGTCGATCGCCGTGCCGCAGGAGATGGCCTACGAACGACCGCAGCAGTTGCAGAACCAGCGCATTGCGACGTCCTATCCTGCATTGCTCGGCGAGTGGCTCACGGCGAACGGTGTCGACGCGAAGATCGTCGTGCTGTCGGGCTCGGTCGAGATCGCGCCGCGGCTCGGCACGGCGGACGTGATCTGCGATCTCGTCTCGAGCGGCGCGACGCTCGTGGCAAATCAGTTGACCGAGGCGGTCGTGATCCTCGAGAGCGAGGCGGTCGTCGCCGGGCCGACCGCGTTGCCGACCGACGAGCGCGGCGACCTGCGCGACCTGTTGCTGCGGCGCATCGATGGCGTGCTGCAGGTACGCGAGTCCAAGCTCGTGATGCTGCACGCGCCACGCGCGAGCCTCGAGGCGATCCGCGCGATCCTGCCCGATGCGCAGACGCCGACGATCCTGCCGATCGAGGGTGCTGCCGACACGGTCGCGCTACAGGCAGTCTGCTTCGGCGCGATCACCTGGGAGCATCTCGAGGAGATGAAGCGGGCGGGCGCGAGCCAGCTACTCGTGCTTCCGGTCGAGAAGATCCTCGCATGAGCGTCGCGGCACTTGCATTGCTGCCCGCGATGCCGATCCTCGACTGGGAGGCGCTCGATCCGGCTGCTCGCGCTGCAGCGCTGCAGCGTCCCGCGAGCGGACGCTCGGCGCAGCTCGCTGACGCGGTGAGGCGCATCCTCGATCAGGTACGCGCGGACGGCGATGCGACGCTGCGCGCGCTGACCCGGCGCTTCGACGGCTGCGAGCTCGCCGCGCTCGCGGTCGGCGCGGAGGAATTCGTGGCCGCGGAGCGGTCGCTTTCCGAAGAACTCAAGCAGGCGATCGGGCGCGCGAAGGCGCGCATCGAGACTTTCCATCGCGCGGCCGCGCCACAGCCGATCGCGGTCGAGACGGCGGCGGGCGTGTCGTGCGAGCGCATGCTGCGGCCGATCGCCAGCGTCGGCCTCTACGTGCCGGCGGGCAGCGCGCCGCTGCCGTCGACGGCGCTGATGCTCGGCGTGCCCGCGCAGATCGCCGGCTGCCCGCGTGTCGTGCTGTGCACGCCCGCGAATCGCGAAGGGCAGGCGGACGCCGCCGTGCTGCATGCGGCGGCGCTGTGCGGCATCACCGAGGTCTACAAGATCGGCGGCGCGCAGGCGATCGCCGCGATGGCTTTCGGCACCGAGTCCGTGCCGCGCTGCGAGAAGCTGTTCGGCCCCGGCAACGCTTACGTGACCGAGGCGAAGCGACAGGTCGCGGCGCTCGCCGACGGCCCGGCGATCGACATGCCGGCCGGGCCCTCGGAAGTGCTCGTCGTGGCGGACGCGTCCGCGAACCCCGAATTCATCGCGGCCGACCTGCTCTCGCAGGCCGAACACGGTCCGGATTCGCAGGTGCTGCTGCTTTCCGACGATCGCAGCATGCTCGAGGACGCGCACGCCGCGCTCGGGCGTCAGCTCGCCGCGTTGCCGCGTGCCGCGATCGCGGCCGAGGCGCTCGCGAGGAGCCGGCTCATTCTCGCCGGCTCGATAGCCGCGGCACTCGAGATCAGCAACCGCTACGCGCCCGAGCATCTGATCCTCAACCTGCACGATCCGCGCGGCGCGCTCGCGGCGGTCGACAACGCCGGCTCGGTGTTCCTCGGCGCGTGGTCGCCCGAAGCGGTCGGCGACTACTGCAGCGGCACCAATCATGTGCTGCCGACTTATGGATACGCGCGCGCATGGAGCGGCCTGTCCGTGGCAAGTTTTGTGAAGCAGATCACCGTGCAGCAGCTGACGCCCGAGGGACTACGCGCGATCGGGCCCGACGCCGCGGTTCTCGCGCGAGCCGAGGGCTTGCACGCGCACGAGCGCGCGGTGACACTGCGGCTGACAGCATTGGACACGATGTTGGGGAAACCCCGATGAAATTGCTTGAACGCGCGCGACCCGAGATTCTCTCGCTGCAGCCGTACTCGTCGGCGCGCATGGAGTCGCGTTCGCGAGGCATCATGCTCAATGCCAACGAGTCGCCATGGCCGCCGGTCGGCAACGAGACGACCTCGCTCAATCGTTATCCCGATCCGCAGCCGACGGCATTGCGCGTGCGCATGGCCGAGTTGTACGACGTCGCGCCGGAGCGCGTGCTCATGGGGCGCGGCAGCGACGAGGCGATCGATCTGCTCGTGCGCGCGTTCTGCCGCGAAGGGCGCGACGCGATCGTCGTCTCGCCGCCGACGTTCGGCATGTACGCGGTCGCCGCCGCGATCCAGGGCGCGCGCGTGATCGACGCGCCGCTCGGCGCCGACTTCGCGGTCGATGTGGACGCCGTGCTCGCTGCGATCACCGAGAACACGAAAATCGTTTTCGTCTGCACGCCGAACAACCCAACTGGCGCAGTCGTGCCGCTGACGACGATCGCGCGGCTCGCCGACGCGCTGCGCGATCGCGCGCTGCTCGTCGTCGACGAGGCTTATCTCGAGTTCGCCGGGGGCGCGCCGAGTGCGACGATCCTGATCAGCCGTCACGAGAACGTTGCGGTGCTACGCACGCTGTCGAAGGCGTATGCGCTCGCGGGTGCGCGTGTTGGCGCGCTCGTCGCGGACGCGCAGATAGTTGCGCTGCTGCGCCGCATCCAGGCGCCATACCCGCTGCCCTCGTCGAGCGTGGCAGTGGCGCTGACCGCGCTCGGCGGTGTGGCCGTCGCCGAGGCGCAGGCGCGTGTGGCGATCCTGCTCTCCGAGCGCGACAGCCTCGCGCCTGCGCTCGCGCGCGCGCGCGGCGTGCTCGCGATCCTGCCGTCGTCGGCGAATTTCCTCTGCGTGCGCTTCGCCGACGCGGCGCAGACCTATCAGTCGCTGATCGAGCACGGCGTCGTCGTGCGCGACGTCGGCCGCTATGCGCAGCTCGAGGGCTGCCTGCGCATCAGCGTGGGCACGCCGGCGGAGAACTGGCAACTGCTCGCCGCGCTCGGGCTGCGCAGGGCAGTGGCATGAACGCGCGCTGCATGCGCCGGCGAAGTCCCTGCTGATGAATGCCGCACGCAAGTTGCTGTTCGTAGACCGCGACGGCACGCTGATCGTCGAACCCGCCGACCAGCAGATCGACAGCTTCGAGAAACTCGCCTTCGTGGACGGCGTCGTCGCGGCGCTGCAGCGCTGCATCGCGGCCGGCTTCGAGATCGTCATGGTGACCAACCAGGATGGACTGGGCACGCAGGCGTTTCCGCAGGCCGCGTTCGACGGGCCGCACGAGCTCATGCTGCGCTTCTTCGCCTCGCAGGGCATACGGTTCCACGAGGTGCTGATCGACGCGAGCTTCGCGCACGAGGGGCGGCCGACGCGCAAGCCGGCGACCGGACTCGTGCGGCATCTTCTCGCCGACGACGGCTGGAGCCGCGCGCAGTCCGCAATGGTCGGCGATCGCGAGACCGACGCGCAGTTCGCCGAGAACCTCGGCGTCCGCAGCTTCCGGCTCGGGACGCAGCAACCCTTGCGGCCGGGCGAATGGAACTGGCAGGGCATCGCGCACGAGCTGTGCGACGCGCCGCGCCGCGCGCGCGTTGAGCGCAACACCAAGGAAACGCGCATCGTCGTCGAGGTCGATCTCGATCGCGCGGCGGAACCCGAAGTGCGCACCGGCATCGGCTTCTTCGATCACATGCTCGAGCAGATCGGCAAGCACGGCGGTTTCGCGCTGTCGCTGCGCTGTGCGGGCGACACGCATATCGACGAGCATCATACAATCGAGGATTGCGCGCTCGCGCTCGGCCAGGCGCTGCGCCAGGCGCTCGGGGACAAGCGCGGCATCGGCCGCTATGGAGCCGTGGCGGAGACCGCACTCGGCGACGCGCCCGTCGCGATCACGCTGCCGATGGATGAGACGATCGCACGCGCCGCGCTCGACCTCTCCGGACGCGCGTATTTCGTATTTGACGGCCCGCCGCCGAACGGCGTGTTTCCACGCGACCGCGTAGGCGACATACCGACCGAACTCGTGCCGCATTTCTTCCGCTCGCTGTGCGACACGCTCGGCGCGAACCTGCA
>JBDTYX010000089.1:0-12644 GCA_040005435.1 Rudaea sp.
AGAGCAGTGCGCTGCTCGCGCTGTTGCGCCAGCTGCGCAGCGACATCCCGACGCTGCGCCGCATCGCCGGCCACGAGGACCTCGATCGCCGTCTCGAGCCCGCGAGCGACGATCCCAACGTGCTGCTGCCACGGCGCCAGGATCCGGGCCCGCTGTTCCCGTGGGCCGAGATCGTGACGACGAGCGGTCTGCAGCGTCTCGTGCCGGCCCGATAAACGCGACGTCGACCGGCGCGCGCGAACGCGCGGCTATACTTTACGTCGAACACGCCCAACGGAGTCTGCATGTCCAACCCCATCGTCGGCGAGCTGGTCGAGCTGCTCGGCCTCGAACGACTCGAATACAACCTGTTCCGCGGCCAGAGTCGCGACATCGGCACGCGCTACGTGTTCGGCGGCCAGGTGCTCGGCCAGGCATTGTCGGCCGCGCAGCAGACCGTCGAGGCGGAGCGCGCAGCGCATTCGCTGCACGCCTATTTCCTGCGTGCGGGCGACATCGAGGCGCCGATCATCTACAACGTCGAGCGCACACGCGACGGCAAGAGCTTCTCGACGCGCCGCGTCGTCGCGATCCAGCACGGCGAGCAGATATTCAACTGCACGATCTCGTTTCAGATCGACGAACCCGGCGTCGAACACGCGGTTGCGATGCCCGACGTGCCTTCGGCCGACCAGCTGCCGCCGCGCGATTCGCTGCCCGCCGACGAACTCGCACGGCTGCCGCCCAAGCTGCAGCGCTGGTTCGGCCGCAACGGACCATTCGAGCTGCGTCGCGTCGAGGCGCGCGACGAACTGCACCCCGAGAAGCGCGCGCCGACTCAGAATGTCTGGTTTCGCCTCGTCGATCGCATCGCCGACTCGCCGGCGCTGCACCGCGCGATGCTCGCCTACGCGTCCGACTTCAACCTGATCGGCACCGCGATGCTGCCGCACGGCATCTCATTCCTGCAGAGCAACGTGCAGGTCGCGAGCCTCGACCACGCGATGTGGTTCCACCGGCCTTTCCGGGTCGACGAATGGCTGCTGTATTCCTGTGACAGTCCGACCGCGCAGGGTGCGCGCGGCCTCGCGCGCGGCATGCTGTTCAGCGCGGATGGCCGCCTCGTCGCTTCGACGGTGCAGGAAGGCATGATCCGCGTGCACGCGGAGAAGGCGCAATGAGGCAGATCTACACCTCGCCGCGCAACGAGAACATCGACCGCGTCGTCGCGCTGCTCTCCGCAGCCGGCATCCAGACGAGCGTCACCAACCGCAGCAACTACGCCGGGCACGACTTCAAGGGGCCGAGTTACACCGCGAAGGTCGACAGCAGTTCCTGGGCGCAGGTGTGGATCGTGCATTCGGAGGACCAAACGCGAGCTCGCGCGATGTTGCGCGAGATCGGCGTCGAGCCGCCGACGCGCTTCGCCGCCGAACTGGCCGAGGCGCAGGGCAAGCAGAAATCCGTCGCGCAAAGTCGCTACAAGCTGATCTGGAACGTGCGCACGTTGCTGCTCGTGGCGATCGGCGCCATCGTGCTGCTCAACGTTTTCGGCGTTCTCCACCTCTTCTGATCCGGATCCACGATGACCCGCAATCGCACCGCGTTCCTCTTCGACCTCGACGGCACGCTCGTCGACAGCGTCTACCAGCACGTGCTCGCGTGGAAAACCTCGCTCGACAAGGAAGGCATCCCATTGTCGGTCTGGCGCATCCATCGCAAGATCGGCATGTCGGGGGGATTGTTCGCGAACATCCTGTTGCGCGAGACCGGCTTCGACAACACGCCCGAGCGCCTCGAACGCCTGCGCCACTACCACGCCGCGGCCTACAAGGATCTATCGAGCAGCGTGCGCCCGCTGCCGGGCGCGCGCGAGCTGCTCGACTACCTCGATGACCAGGGCCTGCCGTGGGCGATCGCCACGAGCGGCCGCATGGAGACCGCGCAGCACAATCTCGCCGCGCTCGGCGTCGATCCGGCCAAGGTGCCCGTCGTGACGCGCGATCAGGTCAAGTACGCGAAGCCCGACCCGGATCTGTTCCTGACCGCCGCGGACCGGCTCGGCGTGGACATCCACCATTCGCTCGTGCTCGGCGACAGCATCTGGGACATGATCGCCGCGCAGCGCGCGCGCGGGCTCGGCGTGGGCCTGCTCTCGGGCGGCTACGGCGAGGAGGAGCTCGTGCGCGCGGGCGCGTTTCGCGTCTACGAGGACCCGGCCGACCTGCTCAAGCGCATCGACGAGGTCGCGGCGCGGGCCTGATCCGAGGCATCGCCGTGAACCCCGCGCGCTCGCGACGCCGGTTCGGTAGAATCATGAGATGAAGTCGGAAACCGTCCGCCTTTTCCAGACGCTGCCGCATCCCTGCGGCTACTTCGGCAGCCGCACGGCGCAGAATCTCGTCATAGACCCGGCTGCCCCGGACCTGCCGCGCATCTATGCGCATGCGCTTACCCGCGGTTATCGGCGCGCCGGCTGGCACGTCTACCATCCGCAATGTCCCGCATGCACGGCCTGCGTGCCCGCGCGCATACCGGTAGGGGTGTTCGTAGCGGACCGCAGCCAGCGACGCTGCCTGAAGCGCAACGCGGACTTGAAGCCATCGCTCGCGCCGGCGCGCTTCACGCACGAGTATTTCGATCTATACCGGCGCTACCTCGAGTCGCGGCATGCCGATGGCGGCATGGACAATCCGGAACCGCAGGACTTCTCGCGCTTCCTGTTCACGCCGTGGAGTCCGACCTGGTTCCTCGAGTTGCGCGACTCGAGCGGCCTGCTGCTCGCGGTGGCGGTGACCGATATCGCGGCGAGCGGCCTGTCCGCCGTGTATACATTTTTCGAACCGCAGCAGCAGGCGCGAGGCCTCGGCACGCTCGCGATCCTTCGCCAGATCGAGCTCGCGCGCGCGCGCGGCTTGCCGCACCTGTATCTCGGCTACTGGATCGCCGCGCACCAGAAAATGGACTACAAGGCGCGATTTCGCCCGCTCGAGCTGCTGCGCGCGAACGGTTGGGTTGTCGCCGGCGCGATCGATCCGACCGGAACTGCGCCAAGCGGCGACGCGCCCTAGCCCGCTTGCATCTGCGCGGACCCGCGGGACGCGCATGCGACCCGCCGGTCGCGAAACGATGTCGCCAACTCAGACCATCGGCCTCGCACGACGCGGGCCGCGCGGCCGGTCAACGCACCGGCATGCGACCCAAAGCGCGCGTTCAGTTACTCTGATCCATCCACTCCCCTGTGCAATCCGATGACCAAGACACTGTTGGGCCTTCTGCTCGCCGTCGCGAGCGGTGTCGTTTCGGCCGCGCCGGCTGACGACGTCTGGATGAGCGTGCTGCTCGACGGGCGCAAGATCGGCAGCATGCACACGACGCGCAAACTCGTTGCCGCAACGCGCGTCGTCACGACGCAGGAAATGCATATCGAGATCGAGCGCTCCGGACTAAAGGTCGGGCTGAGCACCGCGGAGACCGACGAGGAGACGCCGCAGGGTAAGCCGCTGCGTTTCGAGTCGCGGACGCGCATCTCGGGCATCGAGAGCGTGCAGAGCGGTACCATTCGCGAAGATGGCAAGGCCGACATCGTCACGAGCGTCGGCGGCGCCAGGCAGACGCGCACGATCGACTGGCCGCGGGACGCGCTGCTCGCCGAGGGCTTGCGCCTCGCGGAGCTGAAGGCCGGGCTCGCGCCCGGCACGCGCTACCAGACGCGCGCTTTCCAGGCCGAGAATCTCGAGGCGGTCGAGGTCGACACGACGATCGGCAAGCGCGAGCCGGTCGACCTGCCCGGGGGCCAGCGCTTGCTGTCGCGCGTCGAGCAGACGATCGCGCTGGGCGGCGCACCGACGCGCACGGTGTCCTGGATCGAGCCCGATCAGACCGTGCGCAAGTTGGTCGTGCCGATGATGGGCTACGAACTTACGATGCTTGCCTGCTCTGCGGAGTGCGCGAACGGGCCGAACCAGGGCGCGGACATTCTCGTGCATGCGCTCGTCCCCGCGCCGCGCGCGATAACCGCCGCGGAGCGCGGCGCCGGCATCCGTCTCGTGCTTTCGCCGACCGACGGCGGCGCGCCGTTGCAGTTCGCGAGCACCGACGAGCAGACCGTGACGAGCGCGCACAACGAGACACGGCTCAGCATCGCGCCTCTCTCGGAAGGCGCACGCGGCACGACCGGCGGTCCGACGCCCGCCGACAGTGCGCCGAACGACTGGCTGCAGAGCGACGCTAAGGAAGTCGTCGCCCTCGCCCGGCGCGGCGCCGGCGAGGCGCGGTCGCCAGAGGCGCAGATGCAGAGTCTCGAGAATTTCGTGCGGGGCTTCATCCGCACCAAGGACTTGTCAGTCGGCTACGCGTCCGCGCTCGAAGTCGCGAAGAATCCAGAGGGCGACTGCACCGAGCATGCCGTGCTGCTCGCGGCACTCGGCCGCGCGCTCGGCATTCCCACGCGCGTCGTCGATGGCCTTGTTTACGTCGATCAGTATGCGGGCAGCGCGCATGTCTTCGTGCCGCACGCCTGGGCGCAGGCATATGTCAGCGGGCGCTGGCGCAGCTACGACGCGGCATTGCATGGCTTCGACGCGGGGCACATCGCGCTCTCGACCGGCGACGGCGATCCGTGGCGTTTCTACGCGGGTTTCAACACGCTGGGACGACTGCGAGTCGACGCCGTGGAGGCGATCAAATAGCGGCGCTCCGACGGCCGTTAGAAGTCCGTGCGCGTTCATGCTAGGGCGCGTAGAGTCCGCCTTGCAAGGACAGATTTCCCCATCCAACGGAGATGACGCATGAAAGATCAGGCCAGAAATTCCACCGTCGAAGACCTCGCGGCGCGCGCGCGCAACCATGTCGATGCGACCGCGGACAAGGTCGACGACACGATCGACGACTATGCCGATCGCTTCGCGGATCTCGAGCAGCAGTTGCGCCAGGCCGGCGACCGACTCGTCGAGAATGCGAAGGTACTGAGCGCCGAAGCGAGCAGGCACACGCGCTCGCATCCGCTCGCGGCGATCGGCATCGCTTTCGCCGCGGGGCTCGTCGTGTCGAAGTTGCTTCGTCGCTGAGACCGGCGATGCCGACAGGCGCCGCGGGGCGATCGGATGCTGCGGAACCTGCGCAGGCGCCAGCGCCTGCGCAAGATGCGCCGGCCGCGGGCGACATCGAGCTGACCCGCCTCGCGCGCGATGCCGGCGCCGATGCGCGGGCGCTGGGCAATCTCGCGCTCAGCGAGGCGGCGCTCGCCCGGATCAATCTCGTGCGACTGCTGCTGCTGGCGCTCGCCGTGCCCGCGATCGTGTTTGGAATTCTGCTCGGCGTGGACGCATTGCTCGCCGCGCTCGTGCTGCGCCTGCTCAAGGATTGGACGTTCGCCGTGGCGAGCGTGCTGATCATCAACGCCGCGTTGCTTGGCGTGACGCTGCTGCTGCTGCGGCGCTGGTGGCACAGCCTCAGCCTGCCGCGCAGCCGCGCCGCGCTCGCGCGCGTGGTTGAGTCGCTGCGATGAATCGCGCCGGCATGCGGCTGGCTTCGGCGTTGCTCGAGGTGGAAGCCGCGCAGGTCGCGCTAACGCGATCGGCGGCACCGCTGGGCGCGGCGATCCGGCGCCGTCCGGCGACCTGGCTCGTCGGCAGCGGTTTCGTCACGGGGCTCGTCGCAGGCTTCCTGCCGGTGCATCGCTGGCTGCGCGCGGGCGCCTTTCTCGCGACGACGGGCCTGCGCCTGCTGTCCCCATTCATGATGGGCGCGGACCTCGCGCGTGCCGCAGTCAATCGCGAAATATGATGGATAATGCACATGAAATATAGCTAATAATCTATTGAAATGTAAAGCTATTGTACCAAGAAGCATTGTCGCCGTGATGTCTATCCAAAACACTTTACTTTTGATATCTTTTTGATATCATTCCCTCCGCAATCACTTGCGGAGTGTTTTCATGAACGAACGTCTCTATTCGGCCCCATCGGGCATACCGGCGCTTATCAGCCTGATCGCAGTGCTGCTCGCCGACATCTTCTTCCTGATCTGGTCCATACAGCACGCCGCGATCTGGGGCGTCGTGACCGCGATCGTGGTCAGTATCGTGGTACTCATTTCGCTCGGCGGGTTCTTCACCGTGTCGCCCAACGAGGGCAAGGTGCTGCAATTCTTCGGCAACTACGTTGGCACCGTGCGCGAGCCGGGGCCACGCTGGGCCAATCCGTTCTTCAGCAAGCGCGCGGTGTCGATGCGTGTACGCAATTTCGAGTCGTCCAAGCTCAAGGTCAATGATCTCGACGGTAACCCGATCGAGATCGCAGCGGTCGTCGTCTGGCAGGTCGTCGACACGGCCGAGGCGCTGTTCCAGGTCAACGACTACGAGGATTTCCTGCATATCCAGAGCGAATCCGCACTTCGCCACCTAGCGCAGAGCTATCCCTACGACTCGCACGACTCGGGTGCCGTCTCACTGCGCAGTCACAGCAGCGAGATCTCCGATCACCTGCAGAAGGAGATCCAGGCGCGCCTCGACAAGGCGGGCATCGCGGTGGTCGAGTCTCGCATCACCCACCTCGCGTTCGCGCCCGAGATCGCGCAGGCCATGCTGCAGCGCCAGCAGGCGAGCGCGATCATCGCCGCGCGCACTCGCATCGTCGAAGGCGCCGTCACGATGGTCGAGATGGCACTCGACCAGCTCAAGTCTCGTGGCGTCGTCGAGCTCGACGAAGAGCGCAAGGCCGCGATGGTCTCGAACCTTCTCGTCGTTCTCTGCGGCGAACGCGGCACCCAGCCGATCGTCAATACCGGCACGCTTTACAGCTGAGGCCCTTACGTGTCCGACCTGTCCATTGCGCTCGTCGCAAGCCTCGTCGTCGCGACGCTGCTATTCGCTATCGCGATCGCGATCCCCGTGCGCGGCCCAGCCGGTCTCGTCAAGAACGTCGACTGGCGGCGCGTGAGCGATCCGCAAGGCCTCGGCGAGTTCGCGAGCCTCGTGATGACGCTGATGTCGGCCATGATCGCGGCGCACGGCGTCGCACTCTACGCGTTCGCCGCTGACCGGGCTGCGCGCAACGTTGCGGTCGTCGCGTTCGTCGTGCTGATCGCGATACTGACGCTCGCGCTGGCCCTCGGACAGCAGCGCTATCCGGACCAGAGTCCGCACGATGGCCGGCGATAGGAAGGCCTATCCGCTGCGCATCGGCGCCGACGTGCTCGACGCCGTGCAGCGCTGGGCCGACGACGACCTGCGCAGCGCGAATGCGCAAATCGAATACCTGCTGCGCGAAGCGCTGCGCCGCTCCGGGCGACTGAAGGCGCCGCCCGCGGTCGCGGCGCACGAGGACGCGGAACCCGCAGAATGAGCGCTGTCGTGGAGCACGAGTCGTCGTTCGGCCTGATCCGTCCCGGCAACGTCAATCCACCCGCGCACTGGCGCGTCGCGCTCGTGCTCGGCTGCGCCGGCGGCCTCGCCTCGGTGCTGCTGTTGCCGTATCTGCTTGCGCTGATTCCCGACGCCGCGCGCGACATCCGTCTGCCGCTGCCGCTCTTCGCCGCCGCGCAGGCCGCGCAGTCGGTCATCCTCGTCACGCTGCTCGCCTGGGCAGGACTGCGTCTCGGCTTTGCGTACGCGCTCGATGCGCCGTGGCTGCGCCGCTGGCTCGGCGGCGCGCGCGCGGTCCAGCCGCAACCGCACTGGGCCCACGCGGCGCTGCTCGGCGCCGGCGTGGCCTTTTTCGTGCTACTCGTCGGGCTTGCGCTGCCAGCGATCTCGCCGCCCTCGCACGCCACCGCCCTGCCCAACTGGTGGCAGGGGCTGTTCGCCTCCTTCTACGGCGGGATCGTCGAGGAGACGATCTGCCGGCTGCTGCTCGTCTCGCTGCTCGTCTGGATCGGCGCGCACCTGTCGCGCGCGCCGCCTGCGACGGGTCTCTATGTCGCGGCGATCGTACTCGCCGCGCTGATTTTCGGCGCCGCGCACCTGCCCGCGCTCGCGCAGATGCACGCGCTCACGCCAACGGCGGCGGTGACCGTCGTGAGCCTCAATGCGATCGGCGGCTGCGTGTACGGCTGGCTGTTCTGGAGGCGCGGACTCGAGCACGCGATGTTGGCGCACTTCTGCAGCGACATCGTGCTGCATGTGCTCGCGCCGCTGGTCGCGCCGCACTAGCATGCCGATACGTCCCGAGACCCGCGCGCCCCCGACCATGCAACCCGCGAGCCCTCCACCACGCGCCAACGCCGATCAGCTGCGACGACTGTTGCAGGAATCCCGCCTGCTCGGCGTGCCGGTCGAACATGGCGCGAGCCGCTCGCTGCGACGCGTGCGCGAACCGGCCCGCCTCGTGTCCATCGGGGTCGACACGCAACGGCGCGCGCAATGGCTGGCACCGCGCGCCGCGCGCGCGTGGCTGCGCATGCGTGATGCCGCGGCGGCCGACGCGATCCAATTGCAGGTGGTCTCGGCATTCCGCAGCGTCGAGTACCAGCTCGGCATCCTCAAACGCAAGTGCGAGCGCGGCCAGTCGATCGCCGAGATCCTTCGCGTGAGTGCCGCTCCGGGCTACAGCGAGCACCACTCCGGACGCGCCCTCGACCTCACGACGCCGGGTTTCGCGGCGCTCGAGGAAGACTTCGAACGCTCGCCGGCGTTCGCGTGGCTGCGCGTGCACGCGCGACGATTCGGGTTCCGCATGAGCTATCCGCGCGAAAATCCGCACGGCATCGCCTACGAACCCTGGCATTGGTGCTGGCACGCGCGCTGAGCTCGCTGCGCAGCGCCGACCGCGTCATTCTCCGCGGCGGCCCTTGAGCAATCCGAAGGCGAGCAGCGCCCAAGCGACGATGAACGCGAAGCCGCCGAACGGCGTGATGATCCCGACGCTGCGCGGCGCTCCGAGCGCGAGCGCGTACAGGCTTCCGCAGAACAGTATGATGCCGACCGCAAGAAGCCAGAGGACCGTCCGGCCGAAGCGGAACGCCACTGCGTGCAGCGCGACCATGAACATCGCGAGCGCGTGCCAGGCGTGGTACTCGACCGCGGTATGCCAGACCTGCAGCGCGGCCGCGTCGACGTGTCCCTGCAACGCATGCGCGCCGAACGCGCCGCACGCGACCGCGAGGCAGGCGAATATCGCCGCGAGCGCTGCGAACGGGCGGTTCACGTGCTGCCAGCGACGATCATCGATGCGTCATTGGCCCTGCGTCGGCTGCGCCGGCGTGGTGAGCGACGACGTCGTACCCGGCAGCGGCAACTTCAACGCGGGCGCCGCGCCCGTCTTGTCGGGCGACGGCTTGAGCAGTTCCTCGATGCCCTTGTTGTAGTTGGCGAACTCGTAGGCCGGGACGATGAAGGTCCAGCCGGCAAACGTCCTGTTGAGATCCTCGACGACCTTCGCCGCCGCGCCGCGACGCTGCGCCGCATCGTGTGCGGGGTCGAGCATCGATGGCGGCTTGGCCACGTCGGCCTCGGCCTGGGCGATCGCCGCATCGTCGCCCTTCTTCTCGACGACCTTGAGCTTCGCGGTAGCGACCTCGGTGTCGTAGGCCGCCTTGGCCTTCGCCTGTCCGGCGGAGATGTCGGCATCGAGTTGCGCGCCATCGTTGGACGCGACGAACTGCACCGCGTTGCGCCCTCCGGCATCCCATGCGGTGACGTCGAGTGCGAGACCGCCGAACGCGACGTAGTGGACTTTGAACGGCTTTTCCGGCGGCGGCAGGTCCTTCGCGGCGGCGACGTCGTCGATGCGCAGGTGGGAAAGTCCCGAGCCAAGGCCGTTCGCGACGTAGTCCGATGCGGGCTCTCGACCTTTCGGCACGTCGGCGATCATGAAGTTGGTGTCCGCGGTCGTGCTCTTGCCGATATGCAGGGTCTTGCCGTCCGGTGCGGTGATGCTCACCTGCTTGATTCGTTCGGCGTCGACATGGGTCAAGTCGCGCCGGATCCACGCCGCGGGGTCCTTCTCGGCGAGCAGATTGCCCTTCACGAGCAGGCTCTGCGCCTCGCCGGCGCGGCGCACGAACGTGCCGCCACCGCCGCCGCCATTGAACGCACCGACGAGTAGATTCACCGGATCCTTCGTGCCGGACAGCGTGATGAGGACGCTCTTCGCTTGCGCCGCAGTGGTGTCTTCGACGCCGAGTTCGGCATAGCGGGCAGGATTGGCGGTCTTTGCCTCGATCACCGTCGCATCCGCGAGCTTGAGCACGTACTCGCGCAGCTTGGCGATATCTGCCGGATATCCCGCGCGTTCCGCGACGATCCAGCCGTCGGCCGCGCGCGTCAGCGTCACCTGCGGCTTGTCGGCGGCGCCAATGATGCGGATCGCGGTAACGTCGTTCGCCTCGTCGCGCAGGTGCGGCAGCAGAGTCGCGTTCGATCGCTCGTGCTCGTCGCTCTCGGGCGCGTTGCGCCGGCTGACCCAGAATGCGGCGATCAGGGCGACGAGCGCGGCGACCGCGAGCATACGCAATGTCTTCGGGTTCATGAGTTGGCCTCTTTAGACCGCGCGGCGGCGGCGCTTGCGCCAAGCGAAGACGAGCGCGAGCAACGTGATCAGCAGCGGCATCAGCGCGATGTTGACTAGCTTCAGGCGCGTGCCCAGCGATTCGATGCGATCGTCGAGTCCGCGCCTGACCTGACGCAACTGCTTGCGGATCTCCACCTTCTGGTCGAGGAATTTCTGCAGCTCGCCCTTCTGCTCGGCCGAGAGGATCATCTCGTTTTCCTTGCTCTTGCCGCTCTGCAGTTCGGCGAGCTTGCGCTCCGTGTCGCCCAGTTGCTGCTGCAGTTCGCGCTCCTTGCCGCGGAAGCTTTCCTCCGCAGCGCGGCGCATTTCGTCGACCGTCGTGAACGGCCGCTGCGAGGTGGCGCGGCCGCGGATCGAGATCAGGTCCGAGGAGCCGCCGAGGTTGTCGACCGAATTGACGATGAAATCGCCGTTGTTCGCGAACGCGTTCTGGACCTGCTGGCCGAAGACCGCCTGCACCTGTACCCAGAGTCTGTTCGTCAGCACGTCGGTGTCCGCGACGAGGATGATCTGGCCGCGATCCTTGGCTTCGGCGAGGTGGCCGTCTTCCTTGCGCTCGGGGAACGCGGTCGTGAACTTACCCTCGAGACGCCCCGCGATGACGAGCGGATGGTCGCCGTCGGGTTTGTAGCCGACCAGCAGCTGGCTCGGATCCGGCAGGAACTTGACCCGCTCGACCGGTACCGTCATCGCCTCGGCGCTCGTCTGGATCAGCGGCGTCAGCGTGTTCTTCGTGTCCTTTGCGAGCTCGAAGAAGCCCGCGGTCGAGACGTTGATGCTTTCGAGCGTCGCGGTCGTGACATCGGTCGGATTGAGATCGCGCTTGCTGAATCCGAGGATCGCCGGATGACGCACGGGCGGCGCGCCCTGCGTGACGCTGATCTGCAGCGCATGGCGCACGTCGAGCACGATCTTCTTCGGGTTGTATTCGACGCCCCATGCCTTGAACAGACGCGGCAAATCGGAGGACTTGTCGGCATACATCGCCGCCTGCGGATTGACGGGGTCGGCCGCGCTATCGTCGCCCTCGGCCAGCGGATCGACGAATACGAGCAGGTGGCCGCCACGCAACACGAACTGATCGATCGCGTATTGCGCGTCGTCGCCGAGAGACTTCGGATGTGCGACTACGAGCACCTTGATGTCCTTGTCGATAGCTTTCACGGAGGCCGCAGCGATCTGGCGCAGCTCGAACAGCTGCTCGAGCTGCTGTTCAATCGCCCAGCCCGGACGCATCTGGCGCGTCGCGGAATCGAAACCTCCGGCCATCGGCAGCCCGGCCATGAGGCCGACCGCGGGCTTCTTCGGCACCGACAGCTCATGGATCATCTTCGCGATGTCGTACTCGAGGAACGTCTCCTTGTCCGGATCGAGAATCGGCATCGCCGACTTGCCCTTCGTCGAATTCGTGCCGGCGAGGCCGAGGAAGATGTTCGTCCCACCCTGCCCCCAGGGCAGCGCTTGCAGGCCTAGGCCCGTGGCGCGATCCTCGTCCTCCGAGAAAGGCAGCGGGTCGATCGTGTCGACATGCAGCTTGCCGCCGGTGCGTGAGCTCATCTCCGCAAGCATCTCGCGCACGCGCGGCGCGTAGTTGCGCAGCGCGGCCGCCTGAGGTTGCGGGCTGTCCGCGGCCGCCTTGTCGGAAAAATACAGCGTCAGGTGGATCGGCTCGTCGAGCGCCGCGAGGATGTTCTTCGTGCCCTGCGACAGCGTGTACAGGTGATTCTGGGTCAGATCGAGGCGCGCGCCGCCGAGCAGCGTATTGCTGAGCAGCACTACCGCGACGAACAGGACGGCGAGCACGGCGAGCGCGCCCGCGGTCATCAGCTGGCGATTCGGGTTCATTGCCTAGTCGGCCTTCTTGAGGTCGATCACGACCGCGCTCGCATACAGCCAGACGGCGATCGTCAGCAGGAAATAGACGAGGTCGCGCAGGTCGATCACGCCCTTCGCGATCGCCGCGAAGTGGGACAGGAAGCTCAGCCCCGACACCGCATCGACGAGCCCCTGCGGCGCCCACGCACTAAAGAATCCGAGCACGAGCGGAAAGCCCGCCAGCAGGAACACGAAGCAGACGACGACCGTGAGGATGAACGCGATGACCTGGTTGCGCGTGCACGCCGACAGGCACGATCCGATCGCGAGAAACGCGCC
>JBDTYX010000279.1:0-3740 GCA_040005435.1 Rudaea sp.
TGCCGCCGCGCGCGCGCGCCGTGCTCGTGCTGCACGACGTCGAAGGCTGGAAGCACGAGGAAATCGCGAACGAACTAGGCATGGCCGTCGGCTCGTCGAAGGCACAGTTGCATCGCGCACGCGGCCTGTTGCGACGAGCGCTCACGTGACGCGCGTCAGCAAATCGACAAATCTTGAGGTGAAGGCATGAACAACGAATTCCAGTGGCGCAGCGGCATGCGCAAGCTCAACGAGGAAGTCGCGCCCGGCGAGAATCTGTGGCCGGCGATCTCCGCGCGCCTCGAACCGCGGCGCGCTCAGCGCTCGCCATGGCAGCGGCGCCTCGCGGCGATCGCGGCGACGCTCGTTGTTGCGAGCGCCGCCGGTCTTGTCGCGTATCGCCATGCACCCAAACCGGGGGCGTCCCCGGTGATGACGTCGGCAACGCAGGCGACGCGGACGCCGGGTTCGTCCGGCGAGCAAGGCCGCGTCGCGCGCACCGCGCTCGACTGGGCGGTGCCTGCCGATCCGAAACTCGCCTCGGCGGCACTGGACCTCGACAAGGCGAGCGCGGATCTGCAGTCGGCCCTCGAAGCGCACCCCGACGCGGTATTCCTCGTCAGCATGATCAATCGCACCAATTCGCAGCGCATGCGTCTGATGCGGCAATCCGCGATTTCGGGTTAGCCACGCAACGCTGATCCCACAGGAGGAACTCATGGAATCTGCAAGACTTCATCATTGGCCTGCGCGCGTGGCGATGGCCGCGGCGTTGCTCGCGGCATTGCCGCCGATGACGCTGCGTGCGGCGGCACCGCCCGCCAACGAGACGATCGAGGCGGGCGGCGCGGCGAAGGCGCTCGAACGCAACTACAGCTTCGCCGCGGACGGCAGCATCGAGATCAGCAACGTGCGCGGCAGTGTGACGGTCACGGGTGGCAACGACAACGCCGTCTCGCTGAGCGGCAACCTCGGCGCGGGTTCGCGCCTCGAGATCGCCGGCAGCGACAAACATCTCGAGTTGCGCGTCGAGTCCGAGCAGCAAGGCGGCTGGCTCGGCGGGCACGGACCGGGCAGCGACACGACCCTCGTGCTGACCGTGCCGCATGCGACCGCGCTCAAGCTCGATCTCGTCACTGCCGACAGCAAGGTAAGCGGTATCGACGGACGCTCGCTCGACGTCGACAACGTCAGCGGTCGGGTGCAGCTGAACGGCGCGGCACACAGCATAGAGGTCGACAGCGTGAGCGGTGGCGTCACGCTCGAGGTGAGCAAGGCTGGAGCCGTCGAACGCACGCATCTGCAATCCGTGAGCGGCGATATCCGCGTCGGCGGCGCGGACGGTCGGGTGAAGCTCGAAACCGTATCCGGCTCGATCACCTACGCCGGACCGGCGATCAGCGAGTTCAACGCGGAGAGCGTCTCGGGAACGATCGATGCGACCGCGGTGCCGACGAAGAGTGCGCGCCTGCGCCTGGAGACGATGAGCGGGCACATGCGCCTGCATCTGCCGGCGACGCTGTCCGCGCGTCTCACCGCAGAGACGTTCAGCGGCAATATCAACAGCGATTTCGGCACGGTGTCGAAGGCGGAATTCGGCCCGGGCAGCAGCCTCGACGCGCGGATGGGCGAAGGCGACGCGCGCATCGAGACCGAATCGTTCAGTGGCAGCATCGACCTGCGCAAGCAGTGATGCGCGCGCCAAGCGCGTCGCCGCGCGAAATAGCGCAGCGGTGAATCGACGGTGCAACCGTAATACCGCAATCTGCGCATCCGCGTGACGTTGAATCTCCGCGACGCTCAGGCGTCGAACAGCGCCTCGAGTTCTGCGAGATACGGCGCGTAGCCGCGCCAGCGCTCGACCGAGCGCAGATAGATCGGCTGCCGCACCTGCCAGACGCTCGCGGTCGCCACCGCAGAAGGCGCCGGCTGGCTCGTGTTTTCGCTATCCATGCCGAGCGCCGAGGCGAGCGCATGCATGCGCGCCCCCGGGTCCGCGACGAGGTCCTCGTAGTCGATGTCGTGGATGTCGATGCCCGCCGCGCGCCAGTGCGCCATCAGCGTCGCGCAACCGCGCTGCACGGCGGCGATGTCGGCGAATGCGTACGAGAAGCCGAGATCCTCGTGTGCGAAGTGCTGCATCCAGAGCGACAGCGCCGTGTCGCGTGGCGAACGCCGGCAGTGCACGATGCGCGCGTTCGGAAACAGCGCGACGATGAAGTCGACGTAGCGGAAGTTCAGCGGGTTCTTGTCGAGGTAGAAGCGTGCCGGGGCGTCGTCACGGCGCATCTGCGCGCGCACCATCGTTGCGGTGGTCGCTAACGCACGCGCGTTGCCGAGCTGGGCGTGCTCGCGCAGGTGCGCATACAGCCCCGGGATCCAGTTTAGCTCGCCGCGGTCGTGCACGCCGGTTCGGCGCGCGAGTCCGGACGCCACGAGCGTCGTGCCCGTGCGCGGCAGGCCTACGATGAACACCGGCGCGAAGTCGTCGTCCGCAGGCTGCGCCGGAATGCGCTCGGCGACTAGGCGTGCGTCGACGAACTTCTGCCACGCGTTGCGGTTCCAGCCCGCGCCCGCATGCGCGGTCAGGTTGGCCGGGCGCAGGACGTCGACCGCGGCGGCGTAATCGCCCAAGTCGTCGAGCGCCTTGCCGAGCGCGAATCCCGCGCAAAGGCGCGCGGTCGTGTCGAGCGTCGTGTCGCGCCACGCACGCCGGAAGCGGGCGAGATCCGCATCGTCGCGCTCGGCGAAACGGTGGCAATAGGCGAGGCGCAGCCACGCGTTGCCGAGCCGCGGCGCCGAATCGACCGCCACGCGCAGCGCATCGCGCGCCTCGTCGAAATCACCGAGCGCGAGCGCCGCCTCGCCGACTCGCGCCGCGAGTCGTGCGTCGTCCGGCCACAGCGCGCGCGCGCGTCGACCGACCGCCAGCGCTCGTTCGTAGTCCGCACACTCGATCAGGAAGCCTACGGCCGCAAGCGCCGACTCCGCATCGGGCCGCGCGACCTGCCACCATGCCGCGATCACCGTAGCTGCGGCGTCCGTGCGGCCCTGTTCACGCAGCATGAAGGCCAGCGAGTAGGCGGCATCTCGATGCTGCGGCGCCTGCGCGAGTACGCCGCGAAATTCGGCCTCCGCCGCGGCGAAGTCGCCGGCCGTGCGCAGCGCGTTGCCGCTGCGATAGCGCGCGTCGATCGATTGCGGACTGTGGTGCATGGCGTCTCAGTAACCCGCGGGCACGTAGCGAAAGCGCTGCATCTGCTCGCGATGCCGCGCGACGACGCGTTCTGCCTGAGCGCGCGTCAACGCTTCGCGCCACTGGTTCGCGCGGCCCGCGCGGAAGAAGCGCTTGCCCCTGATAGGCACCTCGACGAAGCCGTCGCGCTTCTCCATGCCGGCGAGCGAGGCGAAACTCGCGTGCGCCACCGCGCGTTCGACGCGGGCGCGGTCGCCGTCGATGCCGATCAGGCGCGCGACCTTGCCGAATCCCTTGGCCGGCTTGTCGAGCAGGTCCTCGTAACGCAGGACGAGGACACGCGGGCCCTGCATGTCCGCCCAGCTCTTCACATGCTGCGACCAGGAGCCGAGGAACTCCGACACGAACAGGGGCGAATTTTCAGTCGCAGCGCGCTCGTCGCCGAGATAGTCGATTGCGCTGTCGATATCGATCGCGAAATGATTCGCCATGCTGACTACGACGTCGAGTGGATTGCGCACGACGCAGATCGCGCCGGCGGTCACCTGCGGCGTGATCAGCGGCA
>JBDTYX010000280.1:0-3728 GCA_040005435.1 Rudaea sp.
CGACCGCGATCAGGAAGTCGCAGTCCTCGGTCGCGTAGTTCGCGAACGCGGTGCCATGCATGCCGAGCATGTGCAGCGACAGCGGCTGCGTCGTGTCGGTTGCGCCGAGGCCCATCAGCGTCGTCGTGACCGGGATGCCGAACGCATCGGCGAACGCGCGCAACGCTGGCGCAGCCTCGGCCGCGATCACGCCGCCGCCCGCGTAGATCAGCGGACGCGTGGCCTTGGCCAGCGCGTCGAAGAACGCGCGCGCGGAGGCATCGTCGATCGTCGCTTCCTCGACCGCGCGCAGGCGCGCACGGTAGCCCGGAATGGGCAGCCGGCTCGCGCCGTCGAACACGAGGTTCACGTTCTGCACGTCCTTCGGGATATCGACGACGACCGGGCCCGGGCGGCCCGTGCGCGCGATCTCGAACGCCGAGCGCAGTGTCGCCTCGAGCTTGCTCGCGTCGGTGACGAGGAACACATGCTTGGCGCACGCCGCCATGATGTTGCTGATCGGCGCTTCCTGGAAACCGTCGCTGCCGATCGCCGCGGTCGGCACCTGTCCGCAAATGACCACGATCGGAATCGAATCTGCCATCGCATCGCGCACCGGCGTCACCGTGTTCGTCGCGCCGGGACCCGACGTCACGATTGCCACGCCGACCTTGCCCGACGCGCGCGCGTAGCCCTGCGCCATGAAGCCGGCGCCCTGCTCGTTCGCGGGCACGATAAGCGGCAGTGGCTCGCCACCATCCGCGCGCAGGTTGGCATGGTTGAAGCGGAACACCGCGTCGTAGACCGGCAGGATCGCGCCACCCGAGTAACCGAAGACCACCTCGACGCCCTCGTCGGCGAGGACCTGCACGACGATGTCGGCGCCGCTGAGCGGTTTGCCCGCGAGCGGATGTGGCTCCGAGGGCGCAGTGGGCGTTTTCAGTTGTGCATTCACGGTTCGATCCTCTAGCAACGCTGACATCTTGCCCAGCCGGGCGGCCACCCTTCTCCGCCTTCGGCACCTTCCCCCGCCAGCGAAAGAACGGATTGGTCCCAGTAAATTCGTCACGCCACCCTCATGCGCCTTCGGCACCTTTCTCCTGCAGCGGCAGAAGGGACTGCGCGTCAGCAGCTTCGGGTGAGGGTGACGCTGAAGAGGCAGTCAAAATGCAGATCGCATCACCCCACTTTCTTCAACGCCGGCGCCTCCGCGGCGCCCTGGTTGAGCCAGGGCATGCGCGCGCGCAGCACCGCGCCGACCTTCTCGATCGGATGGTCGAGATCGTTCTGCTTGAACTTCTTGTAGTTAGGCAGGCCGGCCGCGTATTCGGCGGTCCACTCCTTCGCGAACGTGCCGTCCTGGATGTCCTTGAGCACCGCGCGCATCTTCTCCTTCGTCGCCGCGTCGACGACGCGCGGCCCGCGTGTGTAGTCGCCGTATTGCGCGGTCTCGGAGACGAACGTCAGCATCTTGGTGATGCCGCCCTCGTAGATGAGGTCGACGATGAGCTTGAGCTCGTGCATGACCTCGTAGTACGCGATCTCGGGTTTGTAGCCGGCCTCGACGAGCGTCTCGAAGCCGTAGCGCACGAGTTCGCTCGTACCGCCGCAAAGGACGGCCTGCTCGCCGAACAGGTCGGTCTCGGTCTCTTCCTTGAAGTCGGTCTCGATCAGCATCGCGCGCGCGCCACCATTGCCGGCGGCATACGCGAGCGCTTTCTCGCGCGCGTGGCCCGAAGCATCCTGGTGGACCGCGAACAGGCTCGGCACGCCGCGGCCGATCTCGTATTCCTTGCGCACGAGCGCGCCGGGTCCCTTCGGCGCGACGAGGATCACGTCGATGTCCGCGCGCGGCGTGATCGTGCCGAAGTGCACGTTGAAGCCGTGTGCGAACAGCAGCGCCGCGCCGGGCTTGATGTTCGGCGCGATCACGTCGGTATAGAGTTTGGGCTGGACCATGTCGGGCGTCAGCACCGCGACGAGGTCGGCGTCCTTGACCGCCTCGGCGGGCTCGACGACGCGCAGGCCGTCGGCCTCGGCCTTGGCCCAGGTCGGGCCGCCGCGGCGCAGGCCGACGACGACATCGAGACCGGAGTCGCGCAGGTTCAGCGCATGCGCGCGCCCCTGGCTGCCGTAGCCGAGGATGGCGACGCGCTTGCCTTCGAGCGCCTTCGTGGTGGCTTTCGCTTCAGTACTCATGTCTTGCTCCGGATGGGAATGGTTGAGAGGGAAAAATCAGAATTCGATGACCGCGCCACGCGCGGCCGAGCCGACGCCGCGCGCATACTTTGCGAGCACGCCGCGTTCGACCTTCGGCGCGGGCGCGGTCCAGCTCTTGCGCCGCGTGTCGAGATCGGCGTCGGTCTCGATCACGCGCCGCTCGGCGTCGATCACGATGCGGTCGCCGTCGTGCAGCAGGCCGATCGCGCCGCCCTTTGCCGCCTCCGGCGCGATGTGGCCGACCATGAAGCCATGCGTCGCGCCCGAGAAACGGCCGTCGGTGATCAGCGCGACGTCGTCGCCGAGTCCGCGGCCGACGAGCGCGGCCGTCACCGCGAGCATCTCGCGCATGCCGGGGCCGCCCGCGGGGCCCTCGTTGCGGATCACAACGACATCGCCGGCTTCAATGCGACCTTCCTGCACTGCACGGAACGTGTCTTCCTCGCTCTCGAAGACCCGCGCCGTACCCGCGAAGTGCAGCTTGCCCTTGCCCGCGAGCTTGAGCACGCAGCCTTCGGGGGCGAGATTGCCGTAGAGGATCGAATAGCCGCCGCGCGGCTTGAGCGCGCGCGCTACCGGGAATATCACCTGCTGGCCCTCGGGCGCCGGAGCCGCTGCATCGAGTTCGGCGAACAGCGTACGTCCGGTCACGGTCGGCGCGTCATCGAGCAGTCCCGCAGCGCGTAGCTCGCGCGCGACCTGTGCCATGCCGCCCGCCGCGGTCATCTCGACCGCGGTGTATCTGCCGGCGGGCATCAGGTCGGCGATCACCGGCGTCGTCTTCGATGCGATTTCGAAGTCTTCGAGCGTGAGCGGTATGCGTGCCTCGTTCGCGATCGCGAGCAGGTGCAGCACCGCGTTCGTCGATCCCGCGGTCGCGTTGGCGATGCGCGCGGCATTGCGGAACGCGGTCGCCGAGAGGATGTCGCTCGGGCGCAGATTGCGCTTGAGGTTCTCGACCGCGAGCTCGCCGCAGAGCCGCGCGACGCCGGCCTTCGCGGGATCGGTCGCGGTGACGTCGTTGTAGCCGAGCGGCGACAGGCCGAGCGCCATCAGCATCATAGACATCGTGTTCGCGGTGAACTGGCCGCCGCAGGCGCCCGCGCCGGGACAGGCGCGTTTCTCGACTTCGTGCAGGCGCGCGTCATCGATCTTGCCCGCGCCGTGCGCGCCGACCGCCTCGAACACCTGCTGGATCGTGATCGACTTGCCGTCGAGCGTGCCGTGGTCGATGCTGCCCCCGTATAACGCGACACCCGGAATATCGAGACGCGCGAGCGCCATCGCCGCGGCGGGAATCGTCTTGTCGCAGCCGCAGAGCACCACCATCGCATCGAGCGAATGGCCGTCGACGGCGAGCTCGATCGAATCCGTGATCACCTCGCGGCTCACGAGCGACGCGCGCATGCCGGGCGTGCCCATCGCGATGCCGTCGGTGACCGCGATCGTGTTGAACTCGATCGGCGTGCCGCCGGCCGCGCGCACGCCGTCGGCGACGTGCTGCGCGAGATCGCGCAGGTTGAGGTTGC
>JBDTYX010000090.1:0-12594 GCA_040005435.1 Rudaea sp.
GATCGTGCGCTTCTGGATCATCAGCGTCGTGCTCGTGCTGATCGGCCTCGCGACGCTGAAGGTGCGCTGATGACCGCCGCGATCGTCCTCACCCTGGCGTCCACCGCGCGAATCGGTTTGCCCTCTCCCGCTGCGGGCGAGGGACCGTCCGCCTGTGGCGGCGGAGATTCATCCAGGGGCGCGCTGATGGGTTTGTCCATTGCACGCGCCCTCACCCCACCGCCCGCTCCGCTGAAGGTTCTCCCCTCTCCCGCTGCGCGGGCGAGGGGCTGCGGCCGTCCGCCTGCGGCGGCCCGGATTCATCCAGGGGCGCGCTGATGTTCGAGTTCTCACAGGCGAAGCGCATCGACGATTCCGGCGGCCGCTACGACATCGGCGTGATCGTCGCCGCGGGCGCGCTCGCGACTTTCGGCGTCGTCATGGTCGCTTCGAGTTCGATCGCCACTGCCGACACGCAGCACCTCGGCCCGTTCTATTTCGTCATTCGCCACCTCGTCTTCCTCAGTCTCGGCGTGGTCCTTGCGCTCGTGCTCGCGCGCACCGAACTCGAGTGGTTCGAGCGCAACGCGTTCGGTCTGCTGCTCGTCGCAGTCGTGCTGCTGCTGCTCGTGTTCGTGCCGGGACTCGGCGTGCGCATCAACGGCGCGCGTCGCTGGATACGTCTCGGCGTGCTCGGCTTCCAGTCGGTCGAGGCGGTGAAGCTGCTGTTCATCGTCTATCTCGCGAGCTACCTCGTGCGTCATCAGGAAGCGGTGCAGACGCGACTGTTCGGCGTGATCAAGCCGATCGGCATCGCCGGCGCGCTCGTCGTGCTGCTGCTCGCGCAACCGGATTTCGGCAGCTCGGCGCTGATCATCGCGGTCACGATCGGCATGGTCTGGCTCGGCGGTGCGCGCATGCGCAACCTGTTCTATCTCGCGGTGCCGCTGATTCCGGTGATCGCGTGGGTCGCGACGACGTCGGACTATCGCGTCAAGCGCCTGACCTCGTTCCTTAACCCCTGGGAGCATCCATTCGACGAAGGCTTTCAGCTCACCCAGGCGCTCATAGCGATCGGCCGCGGCGAATGGTTCGGCGTCGGCCTCGGCGGCTCGGTGCAGAAGCTGCTCTACCTGCCGGAGGCGCACACCGACTTCATCCTCGCTGTGATCGGCGAGGAGTTCGGCTTCATCGGCATCATCCTCGTGCTCGGCACGTTCGCATTGCTGATCGGCCGTGCGCTGATGCTCGGCCTGCGTGCGGTCCAGCTGCGTCAGCCTTTCGCGGGCTACTGCGCGTTCGGCATCGGCATGTGCATCGGCCTGCAGGCGCTCGTGTCGGTCGGCGTGAACATGGGCGTGCTGCCGACCAAGGGTCTGACCCTGCCGCTGATCAGCTCGGGCGGCTCGAGCGTGATGATGACCTGCGTGATGGTCGGGTTCCTGCTGCGCGTGAGCTACGAAGTCAGCCGCGCCGAGCGCGAAGCGCTCGACGACGTGGTCCAGCCGCGCGACCTCATCGGGCTGCCCGCATGAGCCGCGGCGCCTCCGCCAACGCGCCCGTGTTGATCATGTCCGGCGGAACCGGTGGGCACATCTTCCCGGGCATCGCGGTCGCTCAGGCGCTGCGCGAGCGCGACGTGCCCGTGCTGTGGCTCGGCAGCGAGGGCGGCCTCGAGACGCGGCTCGTGCCGCAGTCCGGCATTCCGCTCGAGACGATCGCGATCTCGGGGATCCGCGGCAAGGGGTTCGCGGCGCTATTCGGTGCGCCGCTGAAGATCGTTCGCGCGCTGATCGCCGCATGGAAGCTGATCGGCGCGACGCGGCCACGCAGCGTGCTGTCGATGGGCGGCTACGTGGCCGGTCCCGGCGGCATCGCCGCGTGGCTGCGCGGCGTGCCGCTGGTCGTGCACGAGCAGAACAGCGTGCCCGGCTCGACGAACCGCATCCTCGCGCGTTTCGCGCGTCGTCGCTTGTGCGGATTCGAAGGCGCGCTGACGAACGCGGAATGGGTCGGCAATCCGGTGCGCGCCGCGATCTCCGCAGTCGTCGCGCCCGCCGCGCGCTTCGCCGGCCGCGACTTTCCGCCCCGACTGCTCGTGCTCGGCGGCAGTCAGGGTGCGCGCGCACTCAACAACGCCTTGCCGGCGGCGCTCGCGCGGATGCCGTTCGCGAATCGTCCGCAGGTGCGTCACCAGTGCGGCAGCAAGCTCGTCGATGAGGCACGCGCCGCGTACGCGCGCGCGGGCGTCGACGCGAGCGTCGAGCCGTTCATCGAGGACATGGCCGACGCCTACGCCTGGGCCGACCTCGTCGTGTGTCGCGCGGGTGCGCTGACGATCGCCGAACTGTGTGCTGTCGGCATCGGCGCAGTGCTCGTTCCTTTCCCCGCAGCGGTCGACGATCACCAGACGTCGAACGGCGCATGGATGGTCGCTCACGGTGCGGCGTTCCTCGCGGCCGAGACGCAGGCCGACGCCGCATTCCTCGCGAACCTGCTGCGACTCCTGGGCGACCGCCCGGCGTTGCTCGCGATGGCGCAGGCCGCACGCACGCTCGCCAAGCCCGACGCTGCGGCGAACATCGCCGACGTCTGCCTGCAGGTGGCCGCATGACGCCACAATCCCTGCACGCGACTTCGGACTGGATCAGCGAGCGCTCGCGTCGCGTGCATTTCGTCGGCATCGGCGGCGCCGGCATGAGCGGCATCGCCGAGGTGTTGCACAACCTCGGATACAGCGTTTCGGGCTCGGACAGGTCCGAGTCGAGCGTGACGCGGCATCTCGCCAAGCTGGGCATCAAGGTCTACAAGACGCATTCCGCCAAGCACGTGGCCGAGGTCGATGCGGTCGTCGTGTCGACCGCGATCAAGGCCGACAATCCCGAGCTCGTCGCCGCGCGCGAACGCCGCGTGCCGGTCATGCCGCGCGCCGAGATGCTCGGCGAATTGATGCGCTTCCGCCGTGGCATCGCGGTCGCCGGCACGCATGGCAAGACGACGACGACTAGCCTCGTCGCGAGCGTCCTCGCCGAAGGCGGACTCGACCCGACCTTCGTGATCGGCGGCCAGCTGCTCGCGGCCGGCACGCATGCGCGTCTCGGCACGGGCGACTATCTCGTCGCCGAGGCCGACGAGTCCGACGGCTCGTTCCTGATGCTCAATCCGGTGATCGCGATCGTCACCAATATCGACGCGGATCATCTCGAGAACTATGGCGGCGATTTCGGCCTGGTGAAGAAGGCCTTCGACGCATTCCTGCACCGGCTGCCGTTCTACGGCGTCGCGGTCCTCGGCATCGACGATATGGAGGTCGCGGCGCTCGCGCAGATCACGACGCGGCGTGTGCTGACCTACGGTACCGCGAAGAAAGCGGACGTGCGCGCGAGCCGCATCGAGCAGGACGGCCAGCGCATGCGCTTCGAGCTGCATCTGCCCGGCCGGCGCAAGACCGTGTCGGTGAGCGTCAACCTGCCGGGCCTGCACAACGTCAAGAATGCGCTGGCAGCCGCGGCCGTCGGCTGGCAGCTCGGCATCGATGCGCCGGAGATCGCGCGCGCGCTCGAGAAATTCCAGGGTGTCGGCCGCCGCTTCCAGATGCGCGGCGACATTGCGCTGGGCAAAGGCAGTGCGTTGCTCGTCGACGACTATGGGCACCATCCGCGCGAACTCGCGGCCGTCTTCGCGGCAGCGCGCGGCGGCTGGCCGCAGCGTCGCCTCGTCGTGGCGTTCCAGCCGCATCGCTACTCGCGCACACGCGATCTGCTCGACGATTTCGCCAACGTGCTGAGCGGGGTGGACGTGCTCGTGCTGACCGATGTCTATGCGGCGGGCGAGGCGCCGATCGCAAACGCGGACGGGCGCGCGCTCGCGCGTGCGGTGCGCGCGCGCGGCAAGGTCGACCCGGTGTTCATCACGCATCCGCGCGAACTGAAGGCGATGCTGCCGACGTTGCTGCGCGACGGCGACCTGCTGCTCGTGATGGGCGCGGGCGACATCGGAGCCGCGGCGACCGAGCTCGCCGAGGTCGCGCCGCCGGCCACGAAGTCCGCGCGCAGGAAGCAACACTGATGCGCATCACCGACGCCAAGCAGTTCGGTCGCGTCGCGGTTGCCCTCGGGGGCAGCAGCGCGGAGCGCGATGTGTCGCTCGACTCTGGCCGCAACGTGCTCGAGGCGCTGCGTGCCCGCGGCGTCGATGCGCATGCGATCGACGGCATTCCCGCATTGCTCGACGCGCTCCGCGCCGGACACTTCGCGCGCGTGTTCAATATCCTGCACGGGCGCGGCGGCGAAGACGGCGTGCTGCAGGGCGCGCTCGACTCTCTTGGCGTGCCGTATACAGGGTCGCGCGTGCTCGGCTCGGCGTTGTCGATGGACAAGATCCGCACCAAACAGGTCTGGGAATCGCTCGGGCTGCCGACGCCGCGCTACGCGCGCCAGCGTGCGGGCGCCGACATCGGCGATGCGATCGCGGCGTTGGGCATGCCGGTCGTGGTCAAGCCGTCACACGAAGGTTCCAGCGTCGGCATAACGCGCGTGCGCGCGCCGACGGATCTCGCCGGCGCGCTCGCGCTCGCGGCGCGCTACGACGGCGAACTCGTCGTCGAGCAGATGATCGTCGGCGAGGAGTACACGGTAGGCATCCTGCAGGGCGAGGCGCTGCCTTCGATCCGCATCGTGCCGAAGGGCGAGTTCTACGACTATCACGCCAAGTACGTCGCCGACGATACGCAGTACGTCTGTCCGGGGCTGAACGCCGCGGGCGAGGGCGCAATCCGAGCGCTGTCGCTGCGCGCGTTCGACGCGATCGGCTGCGCAGGCTGGGGACGCGTCGACGTGATGCGCGACCAGGCGGGCGGGTTCTTCCTGCTCGAAGTGAACACGACGCCGGGCATGACGAGCCATTCGCTCGTGCCGAAGGCCGCGCGCGCGGTCGGCATCGATTTCGATGACCTGTGCTGGCGCATCCTCGAGACGAGCTTCGCCGAAGAACCGGCAGGTGCGCGATGAACCGCAGCGTGCTCAAGTTGTTTGCATGGGCGATCGCGATCGCGCTCGTCGCACTGCCGGTGCTCGGCGTGCTCAACGGCTGGTTCGCGGTCGATCGGTGGCCGATCCGCAATCTTCAACTGCAGGCCGAGTTCAATCATGTCGGCGCCGAGCAGATCCGTGCGGCGGCGAAGAATTCCCTCGATGCGGGATTCTTCGCGGTGCGTCTCGACGAGATTCGCGGCGCGGTGTCCGCATTGCCATGGGTCGAACGCGTGGAGGTGCGCAAGCACTGGCCCGACACGATCGAGATGCGCGTATTCGAGCAACAGCCGTTCGCGCGCTGGGGCGACAAGCGCCTGATAGGTCGCAACGGCGCGCTGTTCTCGGCGCCGGGAACCGAGTCGATCCAGGGCCTGCCGCAGCTCGACGGGCCCGACGATGCGATCGCCGTGGTCGTCGAGTTCTACAACAAGGCGCTGCACGAGCTCACAGGCAGTGGCCTGACTCTCGCCGGCGTCTCGATGTCAGCGCGCGGCAGCTGGAAGCTCGTCCTCGTCGATGGCTCCGAGATCATGCTCGGCCAAGACGACATCGACGCCCACCTGCAGCGCTTCCTCGACGTGTTTCCACGTCTCGCCGCAGGCCGCGGGACGAACGCATTCACGCGCGCGGATCTGCGCTACGCCAATGGCTTTACGGTGCGTTGGCTCGCGGTCGCGCCACCTTCCGCGCCCTCCGACAAACCCGCGGCACCGGCGAAGCCGGGCGGCGCCGAGAAACAGACTTGAGCCCACGCCAGACAATGAAGAACAAGAGCGAAAAATCACTGATCGTCGGCCTCGACATCGGCACATCGAAGGTCGTCGCGATCGTCGGCGAACACACGCCGGGCGAGCCGGTCGAAATCATCGGCATCGGCTCGCATGTCTCGCACGGACTCAAGCGTGGCGTGGTCGTGGACATCGAGTCGACTGTGCAGTCGATCCAGCGCGCAATCGAGGAGGCGGAGCTCATGGCCGGCTGCGAGATCCGCTCGGTGTATGCGGGCATCTCGGGCAGCCACATCCTCGGACGCAACTCGCATGGCACGGCGCCGATCCGTGACCGCGAGGTGACCCAGGCCGACATCGATCATGTACTCGACGCCGCCTGCGCGGTCGCGATACCGGCCGATCAGCGCGTGCTCTACAAGGAGCCGCAGGAGTTCGTCATCGACGGACAGGAGGACATCCGTCATCCGATCGGCATGAGCGGCGTGCGGCTCGAAGCCAACGTGCACATCGTCACCGGCGCGGTCAGCGCGGCGCAGAACATCAGCAAGTGCGTGAACCGCTGCGGACTCCAGGTCGACGACCTCATCCCCGCGGCGATCGCGTCGAGCATGGCGATCCTCGTGCAGGACGAACGCGAGCTCGGTGTCTGCCTCGTCGATATCGGCGCGGGCACGACCGACATCTCGATCTTCACGCAAGGCGCGATCCGGCATACCGCGAGCCTGCCGATCGGCGGCGACCAGGTGACCAACGACATCGCGCAGGGATTCCGTACGCCGACCGCGCACGCCGAGGAGATCAAGGTCAAGTACGCCTGCGCGCTCGCCCAGCTCGCGCACGCAGAGGAGACGATCCAGGTGCCGAGCGTCGGCGATCGCCCGCCGCGTCGGCTCGCGCGGCAGACGCTGGCCGAATGGGTACAGCCGCGCTACGAGGAGCTGTTCGGCATGGTGCAGGCCGAGTTGCGCCGTTCGGGTTACGAGAGCCTCGTCGCCGCGGGCATCGTGCTGACCGGCGGTGGCTCGAAGATGGAGGGCGTGATCGAGCTCGCCGAGGAAGTCTTCCACCTGCCGGTGCGCGTGGGTCTGCCGCAACACGTGACCGGGCTTGCCGACGTCGTCAGCAACCCGATCCACGCGAGCGGCGTCGGTCTGCTGCTGTATGGCAGCCGCCAGGAAGGCGCGCGCAGCCTAATCACCTCACCCAACGGCGGCGTCGGCAGCCTGTGGGGCAAGGTCAAACACTGGGTCAAGGGGGAGTTCTAGTTTTCCGGGAGCTCCCGCGTTCGTGCAGCCGATGCGGGCTGGACGCAAAGAAAAATCGAACGGCACGCGGGATGCGCGCCGGGGGTCCGAAACGGATCCCAGCCCAGGAAGGGCAAACGCGGTCGGGCATGTGCCTGTCCGACGGCAGCCGGGCGGCGCGGAGCGCCGGACCGGTGATCGAGAAGAAATTCAAAAGCAAAAACTGAACTAGCGGAGGTAAGGGATCATGTTCGAACTCGTGGAAAAACTCGCACCCAATGCGGTCATCAAGGTCATCGGCGTGGGCGGCGGCGGCGGCAACGCGGTCAGCCACATGGTCAACTCGCATGTCGAAGGCGTCGACTTCGTGTGCGCCAACACCGATGCGCAAGCGCTCAAGCAGAGCGGCGCAAAACTCACGCTGCAACTCGGCGGCAACGTCACCAAGGGTCTCGGTGCGGGCGCCAACCCCGAGGTGGGCCGGCAGGCGGCGCTCGAGGATCGTGAGCGCATCGTAGAGCTGCTCACCGGCGCCGACATGGTGTTCATCACCTGCGGCATGGGGGGCGGCACCGGAACCGGTGCGGCGCCGGTCGTCGCGCAGCTCGCCAAGGAGCTCGGCATCCTGACGGTCGCGGTCGTCACCAAGCCTTTCCCGTTCGAGGGACGTCGCCGCATGCAGGTGGCGATGAAGGGCATCGAGGACCTCTCGCAGTATGTCGACTCGCTGATCACGGTGCCGAACGAGAAGCTGCTGAGCGTACTCGGCCACGAGGTGACGATGCTGTCCGCGTTCAAGTCGGCCAACGACGTCCTGCTCGGTGCCGTGCAGGGCATTGCCGACCTGATCGTCCGCCCGGGCCTGATCAACGTCGATTTCGCCGACGTGCGCACGGTCATGAGCGAGATGGGCATGGCGATGATGGGTACCGGTATCGCGCGCGGCGACGATCGCGCGGTGGCCGCCGCCGAAGCGGCGATCAACAACCCGTTGCTCGAGGACGTCAACCTGTCGGGCGCGTGCGGCATCCTCGTCAACGTGACCGCGGGTCCGAACCTCACGATGCGCGAGTTCGACGAGATCGGCCAGGTCATCCACCAGTTCGCGTCCGAGGACGCCACGGTCGTCATTGGCACGGCGTTCGACCAGGAGCTGCAGGACAACGTGCGCGTCACGGTCGTCGCAACCGGCCTCAACCGGACGGCGATGCGCCAGCCGGCGCGGCGCGAAGAACCGGTCTTCATGCAGCGTCCGCGGCTGGTCGCGCGCACCGGCACCGACAACCTGCCGGTCGAGGACTACGCGCAGCCCGCGCGCACCGGGGCGTCGCGGGTCATGGCCGCGGCCGATCGTCCGAGCGTGCCGGAGGCGCAGGTGGACTACCTCGACATCCCGGCGTTCCTGCGCAAGCAGGCGGACTAAAGGTGGGAGGTTCTAACGGGGCCGAGGCGTCGCAATGCGCGGTCGGCAGGGCGTAGCAAGCCCACGTTTATCCGCTAGTCAGTTTTGGCATCGCGCGGGGGCACGCCCGCGCGACGCCATCTGAGGTCGATACGTGCTCCAAATAATGTACTGGCACACATTTTGACGGTGCCCTGGCAGGTTGTTGCGCTCGCGCAACAGTGTCGGTTTTTCGCACCGGTTTACTTCTCTCGGCAGCATCGGTGTGTTAGGATTTCGCCTGTTTTGTCTGCTCCTGCCCCAGGGGTCTTAGAAGAAATGATCAAACAACGTACGCTCAAGAACGTTATCAGGGCGACGGGGGTTGGTCTCCATACGGGCGAGAAGGTTTATATGACGCTGCGACCTGCAGCCGTCGACACCGGCATTATTTTTCGCCGGGTGGACCTCGTCGCGCCAGTGGAGATTCCCTCTCGCAGCGAGAATATAGGCGACACCCGCCTGTCCAGCACGCTGGTCAAGGACGGTGTCCGCATCGCCACGGTTGAACATCTGCTCTCGGCCTTCGCCGGGCTCGGTATCGACAATGCCTACGTCGACCTGTCTGCACCGGAAGTGCCGATCATGGACGGCAGCGCAGGTCCGTTCGTGTTCCTGCTGCAGTCAGCCGGCATCGAAGAGCAACCGGCCGCGAAGCGCTTCATCCGCATCAAGAAGCAGGTGACGGTGCGCGAAGGCGACAAGTGGGCGCGCTTCGAGCCGTTCGACGGTTTCAAGGTGGGCTTCTCGATCGATTTCGATCACCCGATCTTCACGCGTCGCACGTCCAGCGCCGAAATCGACTTCTCGACGACCTCGTTCGTCAAGGAAGTCAGCCGCGCGCGCACGTTCGGTTTCATGCGTGACATCGAGATGCTGCGCGAGCGCAACCTCGCATTGGGCGGCTCGATGGACAACGCGATCGTGCTCGACGACTATCGTGTGCTCAACGAAGACGGCCTGCGCTACGAGGACGAATTCGTCAAGCACAAGATCCTCGACGCGATCGGCGACCTGTACCTGCTCGGACACAGCCTGATCGGCGCGTTCTACGGTCACAAGTCGGGCCACGAGCTCAACAACAAACTGTTGCGCTCGCTGATGGCCGATGCGAAGGCGTGGGAAGAGGTGAGCTTCGCAGATCAGGCGAAGGCGCCAATTTCGTACGCTCACCCCGCGCAGGCGGTCTAGCGACAACAAGTAACGGCAGTCCCCGCCGGGGGCTGCGACGCGGTAGTTCCAATCGAGAGCCGGACGTTGAAAACAAGACCGCGGCACGCCCCGTGCCAGCGATCTAAGAGCGGCTTTCTCGAGAAACGATCATTCGGCAAGGGACGCCAGACTCAGATAGATGGCCCGCAGTTCGGGGTCAGCAAGGGACCGAGCCGCCGCCTGCAAATGCCGGGCGCTGGCTTTGGAAAGCGGCGTACGTCTTGTCGGCCCTGGGGGAACAGGGGGCAGGGGTGCCACTTTCACGGTGAATTTCTCTATCGGCAAGCCCGAAGTCATACGGGCATGGGCGATGATTGCGTTCTGATGCATGCGCAATTTGCTGGCCCAGGTAGAGGAGCTCGCTAGAAAGACAATCCGCCCGGATTGCACGGTCGCCAAACGGCATTGGCGCCTGAGCGATTCCGGAAGCGGTTGGCGCAGTTGGCGATCGAGGGCGTCCAGAGCCCGTGCACGCGCGATGAGTGCGGCCACGGGGGGCGATTCACCGACGAGTTTTGCGGTGGTCGTCTTCTTGCTGGATCGGTCTTCTGGCTGCATGGCGAAGAACTTGGGGGTGCGGCGCGGAAGCGAAACGCTTCTGGCCGTGCCCGACGGACAAAAGTCGAGCATGAATATCATTATCGTCGCAAAACCCGACGCGACACCGACCACTCTGGACTTCGGGAGCTGGCGGACGCGCGGAAGAATCGGCGCCATTGTCGCCGTTTTTGCTTTCACCTGTATCGGCATCGGTTTTGTCGCAGCCAAGTTCATCGGCGGATCGCGCGAATTGGCGCTGCATGAAATCAGGACGATGCGCGGCGCGCTCGCCGAGCAACAGCAGACGCTCACCCAGTTCGAGGGCGCCTCACATCGCGACATGGACGCGTTGGCCGTGCAGCTCGGCGGCCTGCAGGCGCAGGCGACTCGCCTCAACGCGCTGGGTCAGCGCCTGACCGAAGTCGGCAAACTCGGCGACGGCGAGTTCGATTTCAGCAAGGCTCCGGGACTCGGCGGCAGCGAGGACGCGAGCGCGGTTTCGCACCCACTGGACTTCGATCTCGCGACGAACATCGCGAGCCTGCACGACCAGTTCTCGCAGCAGGATGCGCAGCTGCGGATCATCGAAAACCTGTTGCTCGACCGCAAGCTCGAAAAATCGCTGGTGCCCGCGGGCTACCCGGTGAACAACAGTTACGTCGGATCTCCCTACGGATCGCGCGTCGATCCGATCAACGGACAGATCGAACACCACACGGGCCTCGATTTCGACGCCGAGCCCGGTAGCGACATCAAGGTCGTAGCCAGCGGCGTCGTCGTCTGGTCGGGTGAGAAACCCGGCTACGGCAACGTCGTCGACGTCGATCACGGCAATGGCTACATGACCCGCTACGCGCACAACCAGCAGAACCTCGTGCACGTCGGCGAAAGAGTGAGATTCGGCCAGGTGATCGGCAAGGTGGGCTCCACCGGACGGTCGACCGGGCCACACTGCCACTTCGAGGTCTGGTTGAATGGCCACCCGGTGAACCCGTACAGCTACGTCAGCGGCGTCAAGCACGCCTGAAGCTGCCGCGCATGGCATTTCTCCAGGGGGTTGAAAGGCGCCTGCGGCGCCCAAATCCCCTATAATGCGCGCAGGCCGCCAACGGCGGCCTTTGTGTTTTTAAACCCTGTTGAAAAGTCTGCTGCGCCCGGCGCCTCGTGGGCGGGTGGAGCCGGAAATCCAGCTGCGCAGCAGCCGCGGATTTTCACGCTCGAACCCGAATGGTCGACGCTTGCGGCGCTTTTTAGCGGGGTCTACGGCCGGGCTGTCGTCGCAAGCAGCTCCGATCCCACCCTTTTTCGAAGAACAGAATCCAACCCATGCTCAATCGCATCCTCACCGGCATTTTTGGCAGCCGCAACGAACGCCTGATCAAGCAGATGAGCAAGTCTGTGGAGAAGATCAACGCGTTCGAGGCGCAGCTGCAGGGCCTGTCGGACGAGGAGCTGCGCGCTCAGACCGATGCGTTCAAGAAGCGCATCGTGGCCGGCGAGACGGTCGATGCGTTGCTGCCCGAAGCGTTCGCGACGGTGCGCGAGGCTTCGCGGCGCGTGCTCGGACTGCGCCACTACGACGTGCAGCTGATCGGCGGCATGGTGCTGCATTCAGGTCGCATCGCAGAGATGCGTACCGGCGAAGGCAAGACGCTCGTCGCGACGCTGCCGGTATATCTCAACGCGCTCGCGGGCAAGGGCGTCCACGTCGTGACCGTCAACGACTACCTCGCGCGCCGCGACTCCGCGTGGATGGGCAAGATCTACAGCTTCCTCGGACTGAGCGTCGGCGTCGTCTACCCGGGCATGGACCATGGCGACAAGCATGCCGCATATGCAGCCGACATCACCTACGGCACCAACAACGAGTACGGATTCGATTACCTGCGCGACAACATGGCGCTGTCGAAAGAGCAGCGCTATCAGCGCGGTCTGCATTTCGCGATCGTCGACGAGGTCGACTCGATCCTGATCGACGAGGCACGCACGCCGCTGATCATCTCCGGTCCTTCGGACGATTCTCCGCAGCTGTATGCGCGGGTCAACCGCATCGTGCCGAAACTTACGCGCCAGGAAAAAGAGGACGGCGACGGCGACTATTTCGTCGACGAAAAGCAGAAGCAGGTGCACTTGTCCGAAGAGGGCATGGTGCACGCCCAGGAAGTGCTGCGCGCCGACGGCATCATCGAGGCCGACGAGAGCCTGTACGACGCCCAGCACCTCGCGATAGTCCATCACCTCAATGCGGCGCTGCGTGCGAACGCGCTCTATCACCGCGACCAGGAATACATCGTCCGCGACGGCGAGGTGATCATCGTCGACGAGTTCACGGGCCGCACGCTCGCGGGCCGGCGCTGGTCCGACGGCCTGCACCAGGCGGTCGAGGCCAAGGAAGGCGTGCCGATCCAGCGCGA
>JBDTYX010000281.1:0-3718 GCA_040005435.1 Rudaea sp.
GCGCCGCGTGTTCGATCCGCAGGGGCTGCTCAATCCGGGCAAGCTGTTCGACTAGCGCGGGAAGGTTTGCGCGGACCCGCATCGCAGCGCTGATCCGCCGCGTGCGCTTATCGCGTATTGTTTAAGAGTCGGGTGCCGAACGCGCACCTCAGAAAAGAGCGCCATGGACGACGACTTCGATTTCTTCCTGGGCAACCTGCCGCCGTTGCCTGAGTCGCGCGAGGTTCCCGCGGACCTGCGCGAACGCCTGGCGGGGCGCCTGCCGAACCGGCTGTTTGACTACTGGGCGCAGCAGGGCTGGCGTGGATACGGCGGCGGGCGCGTGTGGACCGTCGATCCGCTCGAGTACGCAGACCTACTCGCGCTCTGGCTGCGCGACACGCAGCTCGAGGGAAGCGACGACTATCATGTCGTCGCGCGCAGCGCGTTCGGCAACCTGCGCGTCTGGGGCACGCACACCGGCGCGCGCCTCAATATCGCAAGCTCGGTCGGGTACATCTTCATCGATTCGGATGCCGCCGAATTCGTGCGCAAGGGACAGGCCGATTTCGCGCTCGGCGTGTTCTTCGGCTGCATGACGCCCGCAAACACGGACCTCAACGACGAGCAGGGCAGGCCACTGTTCAAGCGCGCATTGCAGAAATACGGACCGCTCGCGCATGACGAGATGTACGGATTCGAGCCGTCACTCGTGCTCGGCGGCAGCAAGGATCTGGCGAACCTTCGCCGAGTGAAGATCCTCGAACATATGGAATTCATCGCGCAACTCCGCCCCTCGAGGGTGCTCGACCTCAAGCGGCATTTCGCGGGCGCCTGAGCGCGAGTCGTCCGTGAGACGCTGAGCCGCGGCGAGGGATCGCTTGCGCGCCTCGCCGTTGGTGGCATCGATACCAGCGAGCCGCTAGGCTTCGTCGGTCCGCGACCTGCGGCGCCCGCGGAGCCGCGATGTCCTTGCCTGTCCGATTCGTTTTGTCCGCGCTGCTGACGTCGGCGGCCAGTTGCGTTCACGCCGCGGCCGCGCCGGCCAGCCCGGTCGACTGGGTCAACGCGTACATCGGCACGCAAGGCGACGGTTCCGAATACGGCGGCACGATGCCGCTCGTCACGGCGCCGTTCGGCATGACGAACTGGACCGCGCAGACGCGCCAGAACCGGATCAGCGTCAGCAGTTATGAATACGACGACACGACGATCTCCGGATTCATCGGCACGCACCAGCCGGCGATCTGGATGGGCGACTTCGGCTACGTAACGTTGATGCCCGAGATCGGCGAGATCAAGATGGCGCCCGACAGCCGCAAGCTCGCGTTCGCGCATGCCGACGAGATCGCGACGCCCTATTACTACTCGGTCAAGCTGCAGACGAAGTCGGGCGATACGATCCTCTCCGAACTCACCGCGACGCAATTCTGCAGCTACCTGCGCTTCACGTTTCCGCGCGCAGGCGAGGGCAGCGTCTACGTCGAGGGCACGCGCCTCAACATCCGCGGCGAGATTGCGGTCGATGCCGCGCGCCACGAGATCGCCGGATACAACCCCGACCGCATGGACGCGCATCTCGGCCCGCTCAAGCTGCCCAACTTCAAGGGCTATTTCGTCGTCCGCTTCAAGCGTGCGTTTCACGACGCGCACGCGGTCGACGGCGTGCGTTCGCTGCCAGGGGAGTTGCAGGCGGACAACGCGAACGCGGGTGCATACGCGACGTTCGACACGCGCGCCGACAACGTCGTCGAGGTGCAGGTCGGCACGTCGTTCATCAGCCTCGACGAGGCGCGCGCGCATCTCGACGCCGAGCTGCCGTCCTGGGACTTCGACGCGACGCGCGCCAAGCTCAAGAAGACCTGGAACGACAAGCTCGGCCTCATCGCGATCGACGGCGCGGGCGACGACGAGCGGCACATCTTCTACACCGGCCTCTACCACGCGCTGTTGTATCCGCGTTCGATGAGCGAGCGCGGCCGTTACTACAGCGGCTTCGACGACCGCGTGCATTCCGGCACGTCATATACGGCGTTCTCGATCTGGGATACGTTCCGCGCAGAGAACAGCCTGCTCACGCTGATCGCGCCCGAGCGCATCGACGGCATGATCCAGGCGCTGCTGCAGGACTTTCGCGAGGGCGGCTGGATGCCGAAGTGGCCCAACCCGTCGTACACGAACATCATGATCGGCACGCATGCCGATTCCCTCGTCGCCGAGGCGATCGCGAAGGGCTTCACGGGCTTCGATCGCAAGCTCGCGTATGCCGCGGTCCGCAAGGACGCGATGACGCCGCCAGACGAGGACGCGACGCGGCATTGGTACGACGGCGAGCCGGCCACGCCATACGAGGCGCGCGCGGGCCTGAGCTGGTTCAAGCGGCTCGGCTACATTCCCGCCGACAAGACCAGCGAGTCCGCGTCGAGCATGCTCGAGGATACTTACGACGACTACGCGGTAGCGCAGGTGGCGAAGGCGGTCGGCGAGGCGCAGGACCATCGCTTCTTCCTCGAACGCTCGCGCGCCTACCGCAACATCTTCAATCCGGCGACAGGATTCATGCAGGCCAAGAATTCCGACGGCACCTGGGCAGCGCCGGGCGAAGGCTGGACCGAGGGCGACCAGTGGGTCTATCTGTTCGCGCCGCTGCACGACATCGCGGGCGTGATGGCGCTGCTCGGCGGAGAGGCCGCGTTCGTCGCGAGACTCGACGAACACTTCGCGGGCGGCCACAACAAGCACGACAACGAGCCGAGCCATCACTACGGTTACCTGTACGACTACGCGGGGGTGCCTTCGAAGACCCAGGCACGCGTCCGTGCACTCGCGCGGGCGGCGTACGCGAATACGCCGACCGGCATTCTCGGCAACGAGGACTGCGGGCAGATGTCGGCCTGGTACATCTTCACCGCGATGGGCTTTTATCCGGTCAACCCCGCGTCGGCCGAATATATGATCGGCAGCCCGCTGTTCTCGCGCACGACGCTCAACCTGCGCAATGGCCGGCGCTTCGAGATCTCTGCTGCGGGGAATTCGGCGCAAAACGTCTACATCCAGTCGGCGACGCTCAACGGCAGGCGGCTCGACAAGCCGGTCATCACGCATGCGCAGATCGAGGCCGGCGGCAGCCTCGCATTCGTCATGGGGCCTGCGCCGTCGAATTGGGCTTCGTCATGGCGCTCGATGCCGATCGGCACGCGTTAGTAGACCCGTTGCGGGATCGCGGTGGCGTGCGTCTCCCGTGTCGCGGCGGCGTGAGTGCGGCCGCCCGCCAGGCGTGGATCCCCGATGCAAGCCGAGCCGATCGAGCCGATCCGAGCCGACGCTTCTACTTCGGCGGGTCGTCAAGCGTGTAGCGGACCTTCCACTCGGTCGTCCATTCCGCGCGGCCGACCTTGCGCTCGTTGAGCGCTTCGTAGCTGCGCTCGCCGATTTTCTTCCAGTGGGTGCGCATCGTGAGGTCCTGCGGCTGGGTAAGATGTCGCTCGGGGAAATCGAAACCGTCGGCGACCGGCAGCATGCTGCTCGAATCGATCACGCCGTCGTTGCTGAAGTACCAGTAGACGATCTGCTTCTTCGCCGGGTCGAAGCCGTAGATCGTCTCGCCGAGATAGTCGCCCTCTTTGCCGTGCAGCACGTGCCGGTTGCGCACGAACTTGCCGGCGTACATCGGCTCGAAGCAGTGTGTGTCGCGGCCCATCCCGTTCGGAAAATCGCCGCTCCAGCAATGGCCGACGAG
>JBDTYX010000091.1:0-12560 GCA_040005435.1 Rudaea sp.
CCCGACCCGGCAGCGCAGCCCGCGCCTGCCGCCGCACCCGCGCCCGCACCGGCAGCGCAGCCCCCTGCGGCCCCCGCGCCCGATCCTGCGGCGCAGCCCGCCCCGGTCCCCGCGCCCGCGGTGGATCCGAACAAGCACTGACGCGAGCGCTGGCCCGCCTGTCGCGCGAGGCGCCGGCAGGCAGCCGCGCGCGCCGCGCGTAACCCCGCATCGTCAGTGCGTGGCACCGGCCGCGAAGCGCACGTCGCGGCGCACCGTCAGCGCGGTCCCTATGCAAATCCTCAGCGCTTCGATCATCGTCTGCAGCGGTAGGCTCGGCGCGCCCGCGAAGCGCGCCGCCTGAACGGGCAGGTAGGGCACGTGCACGAAGCCACCGCGCACGCCCAATCTCCGCGTCAACGCGTGGGCGAGCCCATAGAACACCTGGTTGCAGACGAACGTGCCGGCGCTTTGCGAGAGCGTCGCGGGAATCCCTGCCGCGTGCAGGCGCGCGAGCATCGCTTTGACCGGCAGTGTCGAGAAATATGCGCTCGGGCCATTCTTCAGCACGCGGACATCGACCGGCTGCACGCCGGCGTTGTCCGCGATGCGCGCGTCGATCAGGTTGATCGCGACGCGCTCGAGGGAGATCTCCGCGCGCCCGCCCGCGAGCCCGACCGCGATGACGACTGAGGGCGCGTGCGCGCGCAGCAGCGCGCGCAGGGCGGGCAGCGCAGTGCCGAACTCGGTCGGCAGCACCGCGCCGACGACGCGATGGCCCGCGACAGTGGCGCCGTCGAGAGCGCGCGCGATCTCCTGCGAAGGGTTGACCGTGTCGTCATCGAATGGCGCGAAACCGGTCACGAGCGCGACCTGGGCCTCGCCACCGCGCCTGCGCGCGGCCGTCTTCGCGGGGCGCGCGCGCGCGTGCTTCATCGAAATACCAGCAGCGCCATAAGCGCGACGTTGATGCACAGCAGGATCAACGCGGTCGGGATCTGCGCGCGGATCACCGCGTACTGGTCCGGCAATTCGAGCAGCACGGCCGGCACGATGTTGAAGTTTGCCGCCATCGGCGTCAGCAGCGTGCCGCAGTAGCCGGTCAGCATGCCGAGCGAACCGAGCACCGCCGGCAGCGCGCCGTGCTTGACGACAAGCAGCGGCACGCCGATGCCCGCCATCATGACCGGGAACGCCGCGAACGCGTTGCCCATGATCATCGTGAACACGACCATGCCGAACGCGAACGCGGCGAGGCAGGCGAGGCGATTGTCGATCGGGATGGTCATCCCGACGATGTGCGCGATCACGTCGCCGACGCCGGTCGCGGCAAACACACTGCCGAGCGTCGCGAGCACCATCGGCAGCAGCGCGACGCTGCCGAGCGCGTCGAGCAGGCGCCGTCCTTCGCTGAATGCCTCGCCGACGCGCGCGCCGGTCGTGCGCAACGCCGCGGCCAGTGCGATCACGCAGGCGAGGCCGAGCGCGACGAGCGTCGGCTGGGACGCGTCGATCAGCGGCATGCCGAACACGTGCAGCCATGGCGCGACGAGCACGATCACGAGCGTCGCGAGCGGGATCGCGAGCGCCGGCAGGAACAGCCGGTTGCCGATGTCAGCGGCAGGCGGGTCGGCAGCGCCCGGGACTGCGGCGCGCGATCCGCCCATTGCAAGCAGGCCGAGCGCGATGACTCCTGCGCCCATCGCCTGCGCGGGACCGCGTTGGCCTGCCGCGCTAGCCGCGCGGATGAGCTCGCCGAACGCGAACGCACACGCGATCACGCCCCAGAACGCGGCCATCGCCCAACGTCGCTCGGCGAGGTTCTTGAACGCGCAGATCGCGAGCAACGCAGCGACGAGCCAGAAGATGTACTCGATGCGGATCGCGGCGCTCACGAAGGCGCTCCATCAACGCGCGCGGCGGCGACTTCGCGCTGGCGCGCGGCGAGCGTCCGTGCAACGAATACGATGCGCAGCGCGTGGATCACGAACGCGCAGATCGCGGTGGGCAGCGCCCACAACGCGATCTGCATCGGCTCGAGATGGATGCCATTGCGCTCGTAGAAGCCCTGAATCAGCAACACCGCGCCGAACGCGAGGAAGACGTCCTCGCCGAAGAAGCGCCCGACGTTGTCGGTCGCCGCGGCGAGCGAGAGCACACGCACGCGTTCTGCGTCGTCGAGCCGGCAGTCGCGGCTCGCCGCCGCCTCGCTCATCGGCGCGAGCAGCGGGCGCACGGTCTGCGCATGACCGCCGAGATCGATCAGCCCGAACATCGCGAGCAGCTGGCGTCCGCCGAGGTAGGCGATCAGCAGCCGCGCGAGCGACAGGCTGCGGAAGCCGGCGACCCACGCCTCCGCGCGCTCGCGCAGGCCGTAGCGTTCGAGCAGGCCGATCACCGGCAGCGTCAGCGTGAACAGCAGCAGCGCGCGATTGCTGACGAACGCATTGCCGAGCAACGCGAGCAGGTCGCCGATGCTCATGCCGGCCGCGAGCGCACTCGTGACGCCCGCGGCGACCACCACGAGCACGGCGTTGCGCTTCAGAGCAAAGCCTGCGATCACGACCGCAACGCCGATCAGGGGCCAGTAGTTCATGCGCGCCTCGCGGGAAATCGCGGTCATTGTGGAATGCGGGCGGCGTCCGTGCCAAGCGCGCCGTCCGCGATGCGCGCGCGATCTGGGATATTCTTGTCCTCCGCTGGCTGCTTCGAAGGGTATCGCATGGAGGTCTTCCGATCAGTTCGTGTCGCGCTCGCCGTCGCGCCGCTTGTGCTCTGCGCCTGCGCCGCGACGCCAGCGCGGCAGGAAGGCACAGCGACGCTCGCGATCGTCGGGGTCACGGTCGTGCATCCCGAGCGCGATGGCGCGCAGGCGCTCGAACGCGATGCGACGGTGCTCGTTGCGGGCGAGCGCATCGTCTCCGTCGGCCCATCGTCCTCGACCGCGATTCCCGCGGGCGCGCAGCGCCTGGACGGTCGCGGCAAGTGGCTCATTCCGGGCCTGATCGACGGCCACGTGCATTTCTTCCAGTCCGGCAATCTGTATACGCGACCCGACGCGGCCGACTTCAATGCGGTCGTGCCTTATGCGCAGGAGGTCGCGCGCAACAAGGCGCGCCTGCCCGCGACGTTCAAGGTGTGGCTGGCCAGCGGCGTCACGAGCGTGATCGACATCGGCGGCCCGTTCTGGAACTTCGACATGCGCGATGCGGCCGCGAAGTCGCAGGCGGCGCCGCGCGTCGAGGTCGCCGGCCCGCTGATCTCGATGGTCGACGATCCGCCGGTCGCGCTCGACGATCCGCCGATCATCCGCGTCGATTCGGCGCAGGGGGCACGCGATCTCGTGGCGCGCGAACTTGCGCGCAAGCCGGACTTCATCAAGGTCTGGTTCATCCATCGCAAGGGCGACGACCTCGCGGCGCAGACCGCGATCGTCAAGGCTGCCGGGGACGCCGCGCACGCTGCCCATTTGCGCCTCGCCGTGCACGCGACCGAACTCGACGTCGCGAAGGCGTCGCTGCGCGCGGGCGCGGACTACCTCGTGCATTCGGTGTTCGAGGAAGACATCGACGACGAATTCATCGACCTGCTGCGCGCGAACCATGCATTGCTCTGCCCGACGCTGTTCGTGCCGAGCGGCTACAGGCTCGCGTTGTCGAATCAGTGGCGGGCGACCGCGGAGGAACAGCGCCTCGCCGATCCGCAGATTCTCGCCTCGATGCACGACATCGATCGCATGGCGCCGGACAAGATCCCCGAGAGACTGCGCAAGCTGATCGCCGCCCACGCGCCGTTGAAAAAGCCGGAGGTCTCGATGCGCAACCTCAAGCGACTCTCGGATGCGGGCATCCCGATCGTGATGGGCACCGATGCCGGCAACATCGGCACGCTGCATGGCCCTTCGGTATTCCGCGAGATGGCGCTGATGCAGGAGTCGGGGCTGACGCCCGCGCAGGTGCTGCGCAGCGCGACGACGAACGGCGCGAAGGCGATGGGGCGCGACGACCTCGGCGCGATCGCGGCGGGCAAGCTCGCGGACCTCGTGCTGCTCGATGCCGATCCGCTCGCCGACGTCGGCAACCTCTCGCATGCCGAACGCGTGATCAAGGGCGGCGTCATCTATGTTCCGCAGGCGTTGATCGACTCGGTCCGCTAGAGGCGAGGAGCGACGCGGGAGGACCGGCAGTGGGTCAGCGCGCAGTCTGCGCCGGCGCAGCGATGCGCACGCCGCCCGCGACCAGTGCCTCGTGCACGCGCCGCGCGAACTGCGCGGCATCCGGACGGTCGCCGTGCACGCAGAGCGAGTCGGCGCGCAGCGTCACATTACCGTCGGGCTGGCCGTCGCGCCAGCTTTCGGCGCGGCCATCGAGCGCGATGCGCAGGGCCTGCGTGACCGCCGCGTCCACATTTTCGATCAGCGCGCCGGGCTCCGATCTCGCGATCAGCGAGCCGTCCGCGAGGTAGCGTCGGTCGGTGAACGCCTCGTTGACGACGACGAGACCCGCCTGTGCGCCGGCACGGGTGAGTGCGCTGCCGGCGAGTCCGACGAGCGCGAGCTGCGCGTCGAAGTCGCGCACCGCGCCGGCGATCGCCTCCGCGAGCCGCGCGTCCTTCGCGGCCATGTTGTAGAGCGCGCCATGTGGCTTGACGTGATGCAGCGCGAGCCCCTGTGCGCGCACGAACGCGTGCAGCGCGCCGATCTGGTACAGAGTCAAAGCGCGCGCCTCGACGGGCGTGATGCGCATCTCGCGGCGGCCGAAACCCTGCAGGTCGGGTAGCGACACGTGCGCGCCGATCGCGACGCCGTGCTGCGCGCACGCGATGACGGTGCGCTGCATCGTCGCGAAGTCTCCGGCGTGGAAGCCGCAGGCGATGTTCGCCGAGCTGATCCACGGCATGACGTCCGCATCGGCGCCCATGTTCCATACGCCGAACGATTCGCCCATGTCGCAGTTGAGATCAATCGTAGTCATCTACAACCCGTGATCATGGACATCCGTGCGCATCCGCATCGCGCAGGCGTTCGGCGATCGTCAGGGACAATCGGCGCAACGCGCGTTCGCGTTCAAGATAGCGCATCTGGGCATCGGCGAGATCGGTCTGCGCGAAGCGCACGAATTCCCCCGGCCGGCGCTGGCCCAGGCGACCCTGATCAATCGCGATCACGTGCGCGATTAGCGGGTAGCCTCCGCTCGTGGGCGCTTCGGCGGCCAGCGCGATAGGCGTGCCGTCCGGTGGCAGCTGCACGCAGCCCGGCGCGGTTCCCGCCGAAACGATCTCGATCGGTTCGCGCAGCGCGAGTGGCACGCCCTCGAGGCGCATGCCGACACGATTGGAATCGACGCCGACGCGGAACTCGCCGCCGAACAGCGCACGCTGCGACGCGCTGTCGAGCGCGTCGAAGTGCCCGCCCGCGACCGCGCGGATCGGCCTTTCGCCCATGTGATCGAACCATGGCGAAGGACTCAGCGACCAGCGCGTGAACGTCGCGAGCCGCGTGCGCGTCGTCGACGCGAGGCCGCGCCAGAGCGAACCGTCTCGCCGCTCGGCGACGCCCGCGCAGCGCACCACGTCGTCTTTGCGCAGCGCTCGAGTGAGGGGGCCGAGCGCCGCATTGAGGTCGGTGCAGCGGCTGCCGAGCACGCGCGGCAGATCGATACCGCCCGCGACCGCGAGGTAGGCGCGCGCGCCGCGCCGCGTTGCCGCGAACGCGAGCTCGCCGCCCGCACGCAGCAGCACCGGACGCCATCCGGGAATCGCGACGCCGTCGTAGCGCGCATCGATGTCGGCGCCGCAGATCGCCACGAGGCTGTCTTCGTCGAAGCGCAAACGCGGACCGAGCAGCGTGATCTCGAGCGCGGCCGCGTCTTCGTCGTTGCCGACGAGCAGATTGGCGAGGCGCAGCGTGATCGGGTCCATCGCGCCCGCGGTGCCCACGCCGATCGCGCCATGGCCGCGGCGACCGCCGTCCTGCACGCAGGTGAGCAATCCGGGCGAGAGCACCGCTATCATCATCGTGGCGCCGCTGCGAATTGCGCCGCGCTGATCGGGCGAAAGCGTACGCGCTGGCCGGGCGCGAGCAGCGCCGGCGCGTCGCGCGTCGCGTCGAACAGGCATGCGGGTGTGCGGCCGATGATCTGCCAGCCGCCGGGAAGCTCGCGCGGATAGATGCCGGTCTGCGCGCCGCCGATCGCAACCGAACCCGCGGGCACGCGCGTACGTGGTTGCGCACGCCGCGGCGCATGCAGCCGCGGATCGAGTCCGAGCAGGTATGCAAACCCCGGGGCGAAGCCGAGCATCGCGACGCGGTAGTCGGCTCCCGCGTGCGCCGCGATCACGTCGGCCTGCGATAGTCCGGCGTGCGCCGCGACCTGGCCGAGATCCGCGCCGTAGTCGCCGCCGTAGCAGACCGGAATTTCGATCGGCGCGCGCGCTTGTTCGGCGACGAGCCCGATCGTGGCGGCACGCAGCAGGGCGTCGATGCGCGCGCGCAGCGCCTCGAACGGCGCGCGGTCGGGCATCTGCCATTGCGCCGGATCGTAGCGGACGCAGACGCTCGCGTAGGCCGCGGTTACGTCGTTTATGCCGGGCAGGTTCGTGGCGCGCAGCGTCGCCGCGGCCGCATGCACGCGCGCGTTGAGCGCAGCGTCGATCGCGTCGCCGAGAACCACCAGCAACGCCTCGTCGCCGAGTGCGGCGATCGTGAAGCCGTTCATTCCGGTGCGGCGACGCCGAGCGCCGCGCGCAAGCGCACGAGTTCGCCTGCGCACGCGTCGCGCGCGTAGGGCACCGCCGCGCCGACGCCCCAGACGGGCTTCGGCCACGCCGCGTCGTCCACCCGGCGCGCGATGACGTGCACATGCAGTTGCGCGACGACGTTGCCGAGCGCGGCGACATTGAGCTTGAACGGTGCGTACAGTTCGCGCAGCGCGCGCGCGGCCCGCTCGATCTCGTCGAGCAGTTCGTGCTGGCGCATGCGCGGCAGGTCGATCAGGTCGCGCATTCCGGGCTCGCGCGGCACGAGGATGAGCCAGGGAAACCGCGCGTCGTTCATCAGCAGCACGCGTGACAACGGCAGGTCGCCGACGCCGAGGGTGTCTGTGCGCAGGGAGCCGTCGAGGACGAATGCTGCGGTCACGCGCTAGTGCTCGCGCCCGCGGCGCCGAGATAGCGGTCGAGGAAGGCCAGCGTGCGCGCGCGCGCCGACGCGCTCGCCGCGCGCGCGAAGTGGCCCGTGTCGACATCACGATCGAAGGCGTGTCCGGCGTCCGCATAGGCGAAGACCTCGGCGCAGCCCGCGGCGATCGCGAGAGCGTAACTTTCGCGGTGGCGCTCGATCGCGGCGGCGGGAATCGACGCGTCGCGTTCGCCGAAATGGAACTGCACGGGCGCGGCGAGCGGCTCGTCGAGGAACTGCACGTTGCGCCCGCCGTAGTAGCTCACCGCCGGCAGTGCGAGGCGGATCGCGGCGAGCAGCGCGATCGTGCCGCCCCAGCAGTAGCCTACGACGCCGATCCGGCCCGACGAAGCGATCGACTGCGCGGCCGCGGCGACGTCCTCGAGCGCGCGCTCGAAGCCGATCTCGCCGACGAGGCTGCGGCCGCGTTCGAAGCCGGCCTTGCCATAGTCGAGTTCCACGCCGGCTTCGACGTGGTCGAAGAACGCCGGCGCGATCGCGCTGTAGCCATGCGCCGCGAAGCGATCCACGACGCCGCGCACCCAGGCGTTCACGCCGAAGATTTCCTGGACCACGACGATGCCGCCGCGCGGTTGCCCGGGCGGATGCGCGACATAGGCGCCGATGCATTGCGTGCGCGAGGTTGCGACCTGGATTTGCGTGCCCATTTGCTCGATCCTTCCGGTACGAGGACTATGCGCGCGCGACGCGGCGTCAGGCAACCCGTGCGATGCGCACCTGGTTGCGGCCCAGTTCCTTGGCCGCGTAGACCGCCTGATCGGCGGCCTCGATCAACGGCGGAACGCGATGCGGCAGCGGCAGCTGCGACAGCGACGCGACGCCGATGCTGATCGTGACGCGCGGATCGAGATTCGGCGCGAACGCGTCGAGAGACTCGGCGACACGCGTGCGCAGACGTTCGGCGATCGCGCGCACCTCATCCTGGCTGTGCCCGGCAAGTGCGACGATGAACTCCTCTCCGCCGTAGCGGCCGAGCAGGTGCTGCGGCTCGAGCCACTCGCGCAACGCATGCACGCCGGCGATCAGCACGCGGTCGCCGAAGATATGGCCGAAGCGGTCGTTGACCTGTTTGAAGTGGTCGAAATCGATCAGCAGCAGCGCGAGGTCGTGACCGTCCTGCGCGCAGTCGGCGAGCAGCGTATCGAGCGTGCGCATGAGGTGCCCGCGGTTGAATACTCCGGTCAGCGGGTCGGTGATCGCGGCCTGGTAGAGCTGCTGCGCCTGATGCTGGAGGCGCAGGTTGGCGCCGCTCAGCGCGGCGCGTTTGCTCTCGATCTCGACGTTGCGCATCTCGAGCACGCGATTGAGCCTGCGCACGCCGAAAAAACGCCAGCCGAGCAGCGCGAACAGCAGCGAGAGCCCTCCGATTGCGACGAGGGCATAGCGGCGCTGCAACTGCTCGCGGTCGAGCCGCGCCGCCTGCAGCTGGTTGTCTTTCGTGACGAGCGCGAGCTGCTGTTCGGCGGCGGCGCGCGCGTACTGACTCTCGAGCGCCGACAGACGGCGGTTCGCGCGCGCGCCGAGCAGATCTTCGCGCAGCTGCGCCTGCGCACGCGCGTAGCCGAGCGCGCCGGCGTTGTCGCCGTCCGCACTCGCGAGCTGTTCGCGCAGCGCATAGGCGGACACGAGCAGCGGTTTGGAGTCGCTCGCCTGCGGGCTCGCAAACGATGCGTCGAGCAGCTTGCGCGCCTGCACGTGATCGCCGCGGGCGAGTGCTGTCTCTGCGAGCGCGACGCGGCTGCGCGCCATGATCTCGTGCTGGTCGAGCGTGAGACCGACGGCGAGCGCGTCGCGCAGGCGCGCCTCGGCCTCCGCGACGCGACCGAGCCCAAGCAGCGCGCGGCCGCTGTCGAGCAGGCTGAACCCGACCGAGGGCCGATTGCCAATCGCCTCGCCGACCGCGAGCGACTCGTTCGCCGCGGCGAGCGCCGGCACGAATTCGCCGACATCGACGAGGTAGCTCGCAAACGTGCCCAACGTGGCCGCGTAGTTGGCGCTGTCGCTCTTGTCGCGGGCGACATCGAGCGCGCGCGAGAAGTACCTGCGGGTCGTCGCATCGTCGCCGAGGTCGCGGTAGATGAGCGCAAGATTTCGCAGCGTCAGTTCGAGGCGATCGTTGGTGCGCTCGCGGATGGCCAGTGCCTGCATGAATGAGTCGAGCGCCTTGGCATAGTCGCCTCGATCGCGCGCGATCGTGCCGAGGTTGGTGAGCGCGGTCGCGACGCCAGGCGCGTCGTTTAGGTCACGCTGGATCTGCAGGGCGTTTTCCTCATGCCGCGAAGCGTCGTCGAGCCTGCCATGGCGGCGATCGATCACGCCGATGTATTCCTCGCCCTTCGCCTCGGCCCAGCGCAACCCGGCCTTGCGGCCGAAATCGTTGAGCTCGCCGGACAGGGTCTCCACGCTGGCGTAGTCGCCACGGATCAGGGCGACCTCACCGCGCACGATCGCGATTTCCGCGGCGGTCTCGATGTCGGCATCGGCGAGGGCGATGCGTTGAGCGGTGGCGAGATGGTTATCGGCGAGGCCGTAGGCGTCGAACGCGCGGAACACGCCGCCGAGCAGCACCTCGAACGCGACGCGGCCCCCGGTTCCGACCAGTCCGGGCGCGGCCGGCGCAAACGCGCTGGCCCAGCCGTCGATCGCAAACGCGAGCGACTGCGAAATGGCGGCCGCGTCGGCGCGCGCGGATTGGGTCGCGGCGGCCAACGCGGTGCTCGCCCACAAGACGCTCGCGACGAAGACGGCCTGCAGAAAGCCACGCGTCTGCGCGCGCTGCGGTGCGATCGGAATCATCATGTTTGGATATCGCCCTGGTCGCCGCCATTCTGCCGTTGCGCGCCAGTGTGCGGCGTCTCGCCGAAGCCCGGGCGCCGCGCAGTGTAATGGAGCGGGCAACCTCGAGCAAAAAGACCGCGGATCATGGCGCGGACGCTCCGCGCGGCGTCGCCGGAGCGCTGCCGGCATCGGCCACGAAGCTACGCACGCGGTTGCGTCCTGCATGCTTGGCTGCGTACAGCGCGCTGTCGGCGCTTGCGAGCATGGATTCGACCGTGACCTCGGCGAGCAGCGGGGTCGCGCAGATGCCGAAGCTGACCGTAAGCTGCAGGTGCGGATCGGCTTTCTGCGGGTGGCGCTCGATGTCGGAGCGCATGCTTTCGCCGATTGCGATCGCCGCATCGAGACCCGTGCGCGGCAGGAATACGAGAAACTCGTCGCCGCCGAAGCGCACGATCGTTTCGGTCGGGCGCAACTTGGCCCGCAGCAGGCGGGCGACGGTCGCCAGTGCGCGGTCCCCATGCAGATGTCCGAAGCGGTCGTTGACCTGCTTGAAGTTGTCGACGTCAATGAGCATGACGCTGAGCGCTTCTGCGCTCGCGTGCGCCGCTTCGATCTCCGCGGCGAGGATCGTCAGCCCGTGGCTGCGGCTGAATGTGCCGGTGAGTGCGTCGGTCGTGGCCGTCGCGAACAGCCGCTCCGCGCTGCTGCGCAACTCCGCATTGTTCGCCTCGAGCGCGTACTGCTGATGCAGGATCTCCTGATTCTTGCTCTTGAGCAGCCGGTTGACGCGCAGGATCGATTGAAAACGCCAGACGACCAGCAGCAGAGTGGCGCACGACGCGCCGACGAGCAGCAGCATGATCCAGCGTTGCAGAGACTGGCGATCGAGGCGGAGCGTGTCGATCTCGCCCTGGCGCTGCAGCAGCTGGATCTGCTGTTCGGACGATTCCCGCGGCGTGCGCGCCTCGAGCTCCGCGAGCGCACGCATCGCGCTCGCTCCGAGTACACGGTCGCGCAATTCGAAGCGATCCAGGCGAACCGTGGCCGCCGCGGCGTGGTCGCCACTCGCATCGAGCTGGCGTTCGAGGATCGCAAACGACTTGATCAGGCGCGGCAGATTGCCGCTCTGCCGGTAGATCCCGATCGCCTCGCGACTGTTGTCTATCGCCTCGCGCAGGTGGCCGCTGCGTTCGAACAGCTCGCCCTGACGCAGCAAGACGTGCGCCACCGACACACGCTGACCGATCTCGCGCGCGGACGCGAGCGCGTGCGCGAAGCCTGCGGCCGCGGGCGCGACAAGCGCGGCGTTGAACTGCGCGCGCGCCAGCTGCAGTTCTGCGTCGATTTCGAGCGTGCGATCGGCAATCCGCCGCGCGCTGGCCAGGGCGCGCGTCGCGAAGGCGAGCGCCCGCTCGTGTTCGTTCGGCGCGAGATCGTTGAGAACGTTGGCGTAGCTGACGAGGATATGCGCGAGCGTGCCATCGGCGGCCTGGCCCTCGGCGAGCGTCAGCGCCTGGTTCTGATAGTCGAGCGCCGCGTCGTTGTCCTCGATCTGCTCGTAGAGCTTGCCGAGCTTGGACAGGGTCAACGCGCGCGTCTCGATGTCGCTGCCGGGCACTTCCTCGTTCAGCGCCTCGATTTCGTAGCGCAGGCCTTGCAGGTAATTGCCCTGGTTCTTGGTCAGCACCGCGAGCAGCGTCAAGGCCTGCGATCGCGCACGCGCATCGCCGAGCTGCCGCGCAAGTTTTTCGGCCGCACTCGCATGCTGTTGTGCCCGATTGACTTCGCCGAGCAGACGCAAGCTGTTGGCGACGATCAGTTCGGCGCGTAATTCGGCGGCGCTGTCGACGTCCTGGCGCGCGAGCTCCAGCGCGCGCAGCGCATCGTCGCGCGCCGCCGCGAGTTTCCCCGATTGCAGGTATAGCGCGGCGCGGGCGCTGATCGCCTCGGCCTGCGCCTGACCCCATTGGGCCTGCGCGGCGATAGCCTCGGCGCGCTCCCAGAAAAGTGCGGCGTCGCTCGTATCGTGCAGGATGGCAAGGCCCTGCGCATTGCGTTCGTCAAAATCGAGCGCTATACGCAACGGCGCGACGCTTTCGATCAGGCTGGCCAAACCGCGTGCGGCGTCGGCATAGGCATGCGTCAGCGCAAGCAGTTGCGCGCGCTCCGGCGCGGCCTCGCCCGCGCTCGCGTGCGCGAGTGCCGCGCAGGCGCACGCGAACGCGGCAGCAAGTGCCGCCGCGCGTCTCGCCCAACCCGTCGCTGGCCCGGTCCTTCGATGCATTCGTCCTTCCGAAAGGCGCAAAACGGCGGTTCGCGCGCGTTTTCGACCGGTGCCGGTCGCCGCGCCCTATAATTTGCCGCCCGCCGGGCCATGCAATGTCCAAGAACGTAATCATGAATCGTGCCAATCCCAAAGTCGGTTTCGTCAGCCTCGGCTGCCCTAAGGCACTCGTCGACTCCGAGCGGATACTGACCCAGCTCAAGGTCGAGGGTTACGACATCGTGCCGAGCTACGGCGCGGCCGACGTCGTTGTCGTCAACACCTGCGGCTTCATCGACGCGGCCGTGCAGGAATCGCTCGACGCGATCGGCGAGGCGC
>JBDTYX010000282.1:0-3710 GCA_040005435.1 Rudaea sp.
CACGGAAATGACATGAACGCCCCCCATCGCGAACCGCAAGACCCCGCAGCGCGCACCGACGAGGAGGCCGCGCCCTCGCCAGTCGCACGGCACTGGCAGGCAGTTGCCCCCGTGCCGGCTTCTTCATTTTCCCTGGTCGACGCCGCCGAACGCGGCTGGCTGCCCGACGCGCTGCTGCGCGCGGGCATGCGCCGCCTCTGCGCGCAGCGCCTGCGCGAAGAACGAGCCGACGACGTCGAGGCGTTCGCCGCGCGCGGCACACAGCTGCTCGAGCAGCTGCGCCAGAGTCCGATCGCGATCGAGACCGATGCCGCAAACGCGCAGCACTACGAGCTGCCGCCGCGATTCTTCGAACTCTGTCTCGGCAGGCGCCTCAAGTACAGCGCGTGCTGGTGGGACGAGACGACACGCAGCCTCGACGACGCCGAGGAGCGCATGCTCGCCGTTTACGCAGAACGCGCCGAACTCGCGGACGGCCAGGACATCCTCGAGCTCGGCTGTGGCTGGGGTTCGCTGAGCCTGTGGATGGCCGAGCGCTATCCGAACGCGCGCATCACCGCGGTATCCAACTCGTCCGGCCAGCGCGAGCACATCGAGGCTCGCTGTCGCGAGCGCGGCATCGTCAACCTGCGCGTGATCACGCACGACGTGAACCGGCTCGTGCTCGAGGCCGGCCAGTTCGACCGCGCGGTGTCGATCGAGATGTTCGAGCACATGCGCAACTATCGCGACCTGCTGAGCCGCATCGCGTCGTGGCTCAGGCCGGGCGGCAAGCTGTTCGTCCACATCTTCTGCCATCGCGAGCTGCTCTACGCGTTCGAGACGCAAGGACAGGACAACTGGATGGGCCGCTACTTCTTCACGGGTGGGCTGATGCCCGCGGCCGACACGCTGCTGCACTTCCAGGACGAGCTGCGCATCGAGCAACAATGGCGCCTGCGCGGCACGCACTACGAGAAGACCGCGAACGCGTGGCTGCAGAATCAGGACCGCAACGCCGACGAGGTACTCCAACTCCTTACCCGCGTCTACGGCGCCGCCGAGGCGCGTCTGTGGCGGCAGCGCTGGCGCATGTTCTGGATGGCCTGCGCGGAGCTGTTCGGCTATCGGGGCGGCGAGGAGTGGATCGTCGCGCACTATCGCTTCACGCGCGGCTGAAGGTTTGCGACCACCGCCGGCGCGCGCTACGCTGGCGCGCCATGACCGAACTCATCCATCGCGAGCTCGCGCTAGAACCCGCAGACGGCGCGCGCCTCGCCAACCTCTCCGGTCCATTCGACGAGCATCTGCGCCAGATCGAACTGCGCGTCGGCGTCGAGATCGCCAATCGCGGCAACCTGTTTCGCATCAGCGGTTCACAGCCGCAGATCAGGGTAGCCGAGCGCGTGCTGCGCGACCTCTACGCCGCGACGGAGAACGAGACGCTCAACGGCGCGCAGATCAACCTGCGGCTGTCCGAATCGGGGATCGATGCGCTCGAGCAGCGGAGCGCCGAGACGCAGGAGGTGGCGATCAAGGTCAAGCGCGGCACGGTGCGCGGGCGCGGCGCCAACCAGCAGCGCTACCTGCATGCGATCGCGCGCCACGACATCAACTTCGGCATCGGCCCGGCCGGCACCGGCAAGACCTACCTCGCGGTCGCAATGGCGATTGACGCGCTCAACGACAACCGCGTGCAGCGCCTGATTCTCGTGCGTCCCGCGGTCGAGGCAGGCGAGAAGCTCGGCTTCCTGCCCGGCGATCTCACGCAGAAGGTCGACCCCTACCTGCGCCCGCTCTACGACGCGCTCTACGAGATGCTCGGCATCGAGCGCGTCACCAAGCTGATCGAACGCAACGTCATCGAGATCGCGCCGCTCGCCTACATGCGCGGACGCACGCTAAACGACGCGTTCGTTATTCTCGACGAGGCGCAGAACACGACGATCGAACAAATGAAGATGTTCCTGACCCGCATCGGCTTCGGTTCGGTCGCGGTCGTCACGGGCGACATGACCCAGACCGACCTGCCGCGTCACGTGAAGTCGGGACTGCGCGACGGGCTCGAGGTACTGCGCGGCGTCGATGGAATCAGCTTCACGATTTTCAGCGCACGCGACGTCGTCCGCCATCCGCTCGTGCAGCGCATCGTGCGCGCGTACGAGCAGCGCGAGGCCGACTTGCATGCAAGCCAGAAGACCGGGGACGCGTCGTGAAACCCTTTCTCGGCTTCGGCGTCTACGTTCAGAACCGCACCGTGCGCAAGGGAGTTCCGCTGTCGGCCTCGTTCGCAACCTGGGTGAAGGCCGCGCTGCGTCGGCGCCACGAAGGACGCCAGCAAGTCAATATCGTACTGTTCGCTGAGAACGAAGCGCGCGCGGTCAACCGCAAATACCGCGGCAAGGACCACGCGACCAACGTGCTGAGCTTCGCCTACGAGCCGATGCCCGGCGAGAGCACTGGCCTGCTCGGGGACCTCGTGATCTGCCCGGCCATCGTCGCGCGCGAGGCCGCGCAACAGGGCAAGCGCGCGCGCGACCATTTCGCCCATCTGACCGTGCACGGCACGCTGCACCTGCTGGGTCACGATCACGAAAAGGCCGCCGACGCGACGCGCATGGAAGCACTCGAGCGCGGGATCCTCGCCGACTTGGGAATCCCCGACCCTTACGAACCTGGTGCGAATTCGGCTAATAAAAAGCGTGTAAGCAAATGATTCCCATGAATTTATAAAAATGCCGCCAGTTTTCGGTTAAACTTGCCTACCGCCCATAGGGCATTGTCCGTAGAGAAATGAACGAGGACCCCCCCAGTCCGCCGCCGGCGCGATCGTGGCTGGAACGCATCAGCCAACTGGTTTCCGGCGAACCCCGCAACATCGACGAGCTGCTCGAAGAACTGCGCAGCGCACAGGTCAACGGCCTGCTCTCCAACGATACCCTTTCGATGGTCGAGGGCGCGATCGAGGTCGCGGACCTGCACGTCGGCGACGCGATGATTCCGCGCGCGCAGATGGTCGCGCTGCCGGTTACCGCTTCGTTCGAGGAGACCCTGCGACGCGTCGTCGAATCGGGCCACTCGCGCTTTCCGGTTCACGCCGAAGACCATGACGAGATCATCGGAATTCTGCTCGCGAAGGACCTGCTCAAGTGCTTCGTCGATGGCGCGCACAAGGACATCCGCGCGCTTCTGCGTCCGACCGTCATGATTCCCGAGTCCAAGCGCCTCGACATCCTGCTCAAGGAGTTTCGCCTCTCGCGCAATCACATGGCGATCGTGATGGACGAATACGGCGGCGTGGCCGGGCTGATCACGATCGAAGACGTGCTCGAACAAATCGTAGGCGAGATCGATGACGAGCACGACGAGGAAGACCCTGCGCGCACAAAACTTATCCAGGCACAGCCCGATGGGCGCTTCTTCGTCAATGCGCTCACGCCGATCGCGGACTTCAACTCGCGGCTCGGCAGCCGCTTCTCCGACGACGAGTTCGACACGGTCGGCGGGATGATCACCTCGGAGTTCGGCCATCTGCCCGAGCCCGGTGAGGAAGTCGCGGTCGGCGATTTTCATTTCCACGTGACCCGCGCAGACGACCGCCGCGTGCTGCAGTTTGCGGTACGCCTGCGTGACGCCTGACTGCCGGCGCATTGGCGCCTGGCTCTTGTTGGCGTTCGTCTCGGCACTCGCGCCTTGCGCGAGCGCCGAACCGGCGCCCGCCGCAGGCGCCG
>JBDTYX010000283.1:0-3709 GCA_040005435.1 Rudaea sp.
TTCTCTCCCAAACGGATTGGCGAGCGCTCGCCTGTGTAATCGAAATCATACGAAGTGCCCCGGGAGTTCGCTGTTTGTATTTCCGAAGGACTTCGTCACCCCACGATTGTCGCAGCACTCTTCAGCTGCAAATCGATCGCGGCGCGGACTTTATACCAGCCCCTCGAATCGCGCGCAACTTCAAGCGTGGCGCGCTTTTCAGCCATTTCGCAAACGTGCACGTTCGATGCATTTTGGCCGCTAATCGCTTGACAGGCTGGACAAAAAATTGCATGCGTCTCCGGCCTCGCGAGAGGCCGGAGAACTCAGTGAGGCCGCGTCACGCCTGCGTTTGCGCCTTCTTCCTTGGCCGGCTCAGAAGTGGATTTTGCCGCATTTTCCACTTTTTCTGGCTTCGGAGTGAGCGGACGCTCGAGCGCGATGTCGAGCACTTCGTCGATCCAACGCACCGGCTTGATCGCGAGGGATTCCGTCACGTTCTTCGGGATTTCCGCGAGATCTTTCTCGTTCTCTTCGGGGATGATCACGGTCTCGATACCACCGCGATGCGCGGCGAGCAGCTTCTCCTTGAGGCCGCCGATCGGCAGGACGCGACCACGCAACGTGATCTCGCCGGTCATCGCGACCTCGGATCGCACGGGCACCTTGGTCAATGCCGACACGAGTGCGATGCACATCGCGATGCCTGCGCTCGGCCCGTCCTTCGGCGTGGCGCCCTCGGGCACGTGGATATGGATGTCGTACTTCTGGTGGAAGTCCGCGTCGATGCCCAGGCGCTCGGCGCGCGCGCGCACGACGCTAAGCGCGGCTTGAATCGATTCCTGCATGACGTCGCCGAGCTGGCCGGTATGGATGAGCTTGCCCTTGCCGGGCACGACGGTCGCCTCGATGCTGAGCAGGTCGCCGCCGACCTGGGTCCAGGCGAGACCCGTCACGAGGCCTACTTCGTTCTGAAGCTCGGCACGGCCGAACGTGAACTTGCGTACCCCGAGGTAGCGGTCCAGGTTCTTGCTGTCGATCGACGCCTTGCCTCGTTTGAGAGGCTTGCCAGTGATTTTCGCCTTGTCGGCGGCCAGCGTGAGCTCCTTGACTACCTTGCGACAGATCTTGGCGAGCTCACGCTCGAGATTGCGCACGCCCGACTCGCGCGAGTAGTAGCGGATCATGTCGCGGATCGCCGGCTCGGAGATATGGATCTCATTGGCATGCAGCCCATTCGCCTTGATCTGCTTACTCATCAGGTAGCGCTGGGCAATGTTGATCTTCTCTTCCTCGGTGTAACCCGGAATACGGATCACTTCCATGCGGTCGAGCAATGGACTCGGAATATTCAGAGAATTCGCGGTCGCGATGAACATCACCTCGGACAGGTCGAAGTCGACCTCGAGGTAGTGGTCATTGAATGCGTGGTTCTGCTCTGGGTCGAGCACCTCGAGCAACGCCGACGACGGATCGCCGCGGAAGTCCATCGACATCTTGTCAATCTCGTCGAGGACGAACAGCGGGTTCTTCGTGCCGGCCTTGCTGAGATTCTGAATGAGCCTGCCCGGCATCGAGCCGATGTAGGTTCGCCGATGGCCACGGATCTCGGCCTCGTCGCGAACGCCGCCGAGCGACATGCGCACGAACTTGCGACCAGTGGCCTTGGCGATCGACTGCCCGAGCGAGGTCTTGCCCACGCCCGGCGGTCCGACGAGACACAGGATCGCGCCCTTCATCTTCTTCACGCGCTGCTGCACCGCGAGATACTCGACGATGCGCTCCTTGACCCTCTCGAGGCCGAAGTGATCCTCATCGAGTACCGCTTCGGCGGCGTTGAGATCGCGGCGGACCTTGCTGCGCTTCTTCCACGGCACGCCGACGAGCCAGTCAATGTAGTTGCGCACGACCGTCGCCTCGGCCGACATCGGCGGCATCTGCTTCAACTTGTTGAGTTCGGCACGCGCCTTCTTCTCAACTGGCTTGGGCATGCCTGCCTTGTCGAGTTTCTTGGTCAATTCCTCTATTTCGTTCGGCGCCTCGTCGCCCTCGCCGAGCTCCTTCTGGATCGCCTTCATCTGTTCGTTGAGGTAGTACTCGCGCTGGCTCTTCTCCATCTGCGACTTGACGCGGCCGCGGATGCGCTTCTCGATTTGCTGCACGTCGATTTCGCCATCGACGAAGCCCATGAGCATCTCGAGACGATCGGCGACGTCCGCGGTTTCGAGCAGACGCTGCTTGTCCTGCAGGCGGATCGACAGATGATTGGCGATCGTGTCCGCGAGGCGGCTCGTGTCGTCGATGCCGGAGAGCGTCGTCAGCAACTCGGGCGGTATCTTGCGATTGAGCTTGACGAACTGCTCGAACATCGTCACGAGAGAGCGCGACACGACCTCGATCTCGCGGGCGCCGCGCGTGTACGCCGGATCGAGCGTGCGCGCGTAGCCGGTAAGGATGCCATCGCGATCCGCGAAGCTCGCGACCTCGGCGCGCACCGATCCCTCCACGAGCACCTTGATCGTCCCATCGGGCAACTTCAGCAGCTGCAGCACGGTCGCGACCGTGCCGATCGAATACAGATCGGCGGCCTGCGGATCGTCCGTGTCCGGACTGCGCTGCGCGACGAGCAGGATGCGCTTGTCTCCCTCCATCGCGGTATCGAGTGCACGCACGGATTTTTCGCGCCCGACGAACAGCGGGATCACCATGTGCGGGTAGACGACGACATCGCGCAGCGGCAGGACTGGCAGCTCGTGCACGGTGCTGGAGGAAGCGGTTTTTTCCATCTGTATTCCTGATCGGGACGACGGGAGAGGACTTCAGCCAGCCTGATACCAGGCGGCATCTTCGTCAAGTGCGGGCGAATGCGTGATTTGCAAGATTCATACTGACCCGTGGCGGCCGTTGGCGGGCGCGCGCAGGCGCGCAAGCGAGCGCTGGAAAGCGGGAAGGACAGGCGAAGGCACCGGCGATCGCCGGTGCCACGATCACTCGGACGCGGCGCGCGACTGGATGCCGCGATAGATCAGATACGGCTCGGCGTTGCCGTTGATGACGGCGTCATCGACGACCACCTTGCTCACGTGTTCGAGCGACGGCAGCTCGTACATCGTCTCGAGCAAAACCTGTTCGAGGATCGTGCGCAGACCGCGCGCGCCGGTGCGGCGCTTGAGCGCCTTGCGCGCGACCGCGAGCAGCGCGTCGTTGCGGAACTCGAGCTCGGCGCCTTCGATCTCGAACATGCGCTTGAACTGCTTGACGATCGCGTTCTTCGGCTCGGTGAGGATCTTCACGAGCGCCGACTCGTCGAGCTCCTCGAGCGTTGCGACCACCGGCAGGCGGCCGACGAACTCCGGAATCAGGCCGAACTTCACGAGGTCGTCAGGCTCGACGTCGGCGAGCACCTTGCCGACATTCGTGTGTTTGCTCTTGCTGCGGATCTCCGCGGCGAATCCGATGCCTGTCGACTCCGAGCGCTGCTGGATGATCTTCTCGAGGCCGGCGAATGCGCCTCCGACGATGAACAGGATGTTCTTCGTGTCGACCTGCAGGAACTCCTGCTGCGGGTGTTTGCGCCCGCCCTGCGGCGGCACCGAGGCGACGGTGCCCTCGATGAGCTTGAGCAACGCCTGCTGCACGCCTTCGCCGGAGACGTCACGCGTGATCGACGGGTTCTCGCTCTTGCGCGATATCTTGTCGATCTCGTCGATGTAGACGATGCCGGTCTGCG
>JBDTYX010000284.1:0-3704 GCA_040005435.1 Rudaea sp.
GCCGCGACATCATCACGATCGGCAAGTACGAGACGCAGTCGCGCGCGTACATCGGTCGCTTCAACTTCAAGGGCGCGGACCAGCAGAAGATCGTCGGACAGCTCTCGGGCGGCGAACGCGGTCGCCTGCATCTCGCGAAGACGCTACTCGTCGGCGGCAACGTGCTGCTGCTCGACGAACCCTCGAACGACCTCGACATCGAAACGCTGCGTGCGCTCGAAGAGGCGCTGCTCGAGTTTCCCGGCTGCGCGATGGTGATCTCGCATGACCGCTGGTTTCTCGACCGTATCGCGACGCATATCCTGTCGTTCGAAGGCGACTCGCACGTCGAATTCTTCGCGGGCAACTATCGCGAATACGAGAACGACAAGAAGGCGCGCCTCGGCGAGGAGGCGGCCAGGCCGCATCGCATCAAGTATCGCAAGCTGGTCTAGGCCAGCGGTCGCGCACGGGCGCGGCCAGGTGACAGGACGGAGGCGAGCATGAATTTCGTGGGCGCGTTGCAGCAGGCGTGGGAGCGCAGCGATTCCCTCGTCTGCGTCGGCCTCGACCCCGAGCCTGCGCGCCTGCCCGCGACGCTGCGCGGCAGCCCCGACGCTATCTTCGAGTTCTGTCGCGCGATCGTCGACGCCACGGCCGGATACGTCTGCTGCTTCAAGCCGCAAATCGCGCATTTCGCGGCGCAGCGCGCCGAGGGCGCACTCGAACGCCTGATCGCGCACATCCACGCGCGGCATGCGGGCATCCCCGTGATCCTCGACGCCAAGCGCGGCGACATCGGCAGCACCGCGCGGAATTACGCGGTCGAGGCATTCGACCGCTTCGGCGCGGACGCGGTCACGCTGAACCCTTACCTCGGGCGCGACGCGGCGCAGCCGTTCCTCGATCGCGCCGACAAGGGCGCGATACTGCTTTGCCATACCTCGAACCCCGGCGCGGCGGACTTGCAGGATCTCGTCGTCCATGCCACCGAAAGCGAACGACTGCCGTTGTACCAGCACGTCGCGCGGATGATCGCGCGCGACTGGAACGACCACGGCAACTGCGCGCTCGTCGTCGGCGCCACGTATCCGCAGCAGCTCGCCGAGGTGCGCGCACTGATCGGCGACATGCCGATCCTCGTGCCTGGCATCGGCGCACAGGGCGGCGACCTCGACGCGGTAGTGCGCAACGGCGCGACCGCGACCGGCGGCCTGATGATCAGCTCGTCGCGCGCGATCCTCTACGCCGGTGCCGGCGACGACTTCGCCGAGCGCGCAGGCGACGCGGCGCGCGACCTGCGCGACGCGATCAACCGCGCGCGCGCGCGCTGAGCGAGCGCCGATGGCATCTGCCACGTATCCGTTGGTTTCGATCCTGATCCGCAGCATGGATCGGCCCTCGCTGGGCCGCGCGCTCGCTTCCGCCGCGGCGCAGACCTGGCCTAACGTCGAGATCGTGGTCGTCGCGGCCTGCGGCGAAGGCCATCGCGCGCTGCCTGCCGAGTTCGGCGGCCGGCCGCTGCGCCTCGTGACCGCCCCGGATGGCGCCCGCCTGCCGCGTGCCGACGCGGCGAACCTCGCGCTCGGCGCCGCGCACGGGGAGTGGCTCAATTTTCTCGATGACGACGACGAGTTGTCGCCGCAGCATCTGGTAACGCTGCTCACCGCGCCGCGCGACGGCGGCGAAAGACTCGTGTACTCGCAAACCCGCGTCCTCGACGGTGCCGGCGCTCTGCTCGGTCATGTCAGCCATGCAGGCAACCACGTGCAGCTGTGGTTTCACAGCCGCGCGACGACCTGCGCGACGCTGCTGCATCGCAGCCTCGTCGACGAAGGCGCGCGCTTCGATCCCGCCTTCGGGGTTCACGAGGATCACGACTTCCAGGTCAACTGCGCGACGCGGACCGAGTTTCGCTTCGTCGACGTGCCGACCTGCACCTGGTTCGCGGATGCCGGAGAATCGGGCTGTGGCTTCGGTGCGAACAACGACGACGCGCAACGCCAGGCGACCGTAGTCCGCATCCGCGAGAAATGGTCTGCTGCGTTCAGCCACTGGCTCGCAGATGCGGATGCCGTGTTGCAGAGCGGCAGGAGCTATCTTACCGGCGGCGACCTCAACGCGGCCGCGACCTGCTTCGAGCAGGTTCTCAAACTGCGGCCCGGCGATGCCGCGGCGATGCAGCTCGACGCGCGTGCGCACCTGCGCGCGGGCGACGTCGATCGGGCCGCTGCGCTGATCGCGGAGGCGACCAGAGTCGCGCCCGCAGACGCGGACGTGCAGGAGGCGGCCGGGCTGCTCGCCGCGCGGCGCCAGGTCGCGCCGACGACGCGCACGAGTGCGACGCCGCCCGCGCCACTCGTGTCGATCCTGATCCGCAGCATGGATCGCGCGAGCCTCGAACGCGCGCTCGATTCGGCGGCGGCGCAGACCTGGTCGAACCTGGAGATCATCGTCGTCGCCGCGAACGGCAGCGCGCACCGCCCGCTGCCCGACCGATGGAGGGCACGTCCGCTGCGCTTCGTGCGCCCCGACCCCGATCGTCGCCTGTCGCGCCCTGAGGCGGCAAATCTGTGTCTCGACAGCGCGCGCGGCGAGTGGCTCAACTTCCTCGACGACGACGACGAGTTGTTGCCGCAGCACGTCGCGACGCTGATGGCTGTCGCGAACCCGGCGCGCGCGCGCGTGCTCCATTCGCGTGCCGAAGTACGCGACGGCGCGGGCCGTCCGACCGGACACGTGGGATTTGCGAGCTTCCCCGTGCAGCTGTACTTCCAGAACCGCTCTCATCCGGCGGCCACGCTGTTCCATCGCAGCCTCGTAAGCGAGGGCGCAAGTTTCGACGCTGCGTTCGACGTCTACGAAGACCACGATTTCTTCATCAATTGCGCGACGCGCAGCGAATTCCAGTTCGTCGATGCGGCAACCTGCGTCTGGAATGCCTACTCCGGCGAGTCGGGTTGCGGGTATGGCGAGAACGACGACAACGCGCAGCGCGAGGCTTACCTGCCGCGCCTCCAGGCGAAGTGGGCGAGTTTCTTCACGCCGTTGCTGCGCGAGCCCGAGGCGCTGCTGTTCGTCGGCCAGAACTGCCTGCGCGTCGGTGACATAACGGTCGCGCTCGACTGTCTCGAGCGCGCGCTCGCGGCGCGACCCCGCGACGTGAATGCATTGAACCTGTGCGCGATGGCGAATCTGCGCAGCGGAAATTTCGACCGCGCAGAACACCTGTTGGTCGCGGCGCTCGCGCTCGTGCCGGGCCACGCGGGCCTGCAGGGAAATCTCGCGCTGCTAGCGCGCAAACGTACGGATAGCGCGGCGTCCGGCGAGTAGCGGCAGCCGCGCGACGAACGCGAACCAGATGCCACTCCACACGAACACGCGCAGCAGCGGATTGCGCGCGGCCGGGTCGAACTTGTTGAACCAGCGCCACATTCCGCGATGCTTGTGCCACGCCACGAACACCGGGCGCTGCCGGCTCGATCCACCCTTAGCATGCAGGACGCGGATCTCGCTCGCGCAGACGACCCGGTAGCCCGCATCGCGCACGCGTCGGCAGAGGTCGAGATCTTCGCAGTGCAGGAAGTAGCCTTCGTCGAAACCGCCGACGCGCTCGAATGCGTCGCGCGACATCAGAATCAATGCGCCCGAAATCGCGTCCACGTCTTCGACGCGGGCGATCGCCGGGGTTCGTAACTCGACGCCTGCGGACGGCACGAAGCGCG
>JBDTYX010000285.1:0-3691 GCA_040005435.1 Rudaea sp.
GTGTGTCGCGGCCCATCCCGTTCGGAAAATCGCCGCTCCAGCAATGGCCGACGAGAAACGCGAGCGGGACGAGCAGATCCGCCGCGGCGGACAGGGTGCCGAGAACGAGCAGGGTCGCGAGCATGCAAATCTCCTCAAGGTCGATGCGCACGCCTGGCGGGTCCGGTGCGGCGCGGCTTGGAAAAAACTGACCGCGAAATGCCACGCGCGCGTGGGCGCCGGCAGGGATCGCCCACGCAGCCGCAGGCGTCGCGCAGTCCGGTACGGGAGCCGGGGGGCGCGCGCATCTCGCGCCGCCGCCGTCGCGGCAGGATCGGCTCGCGCCGTCTAGGGACGCAGCAGCGCGCGCTCGCGCAGCTGCGCTTCGGTCTGCGGCGTCAATGCGCCGAGCACGCCGTGGCGTTCGGGCGGGATGTGGCTCGCGGCGTCGCCTTCGAATACGTAGTGATCGAGGATCGTTCGCCATGCCTCGCGCTCGGCCGGCGGCAGCGCACGGTACGCGAGGATCGCGTGCATCAGCGCGTTGAGGCCGGGCTCGGCGACGTGGCCCGGAAACGCCGCGGACGACCACCAGTAGTTGACCAGCGCGTTGAGCCGCTCGAGCGAGGCGACGTGGTGCCACCAGACCGGCGGTATGTAGATCGCGTCGCCGGGCTCGAGCTCCGCGACGCACGCATGCGCGAGCGCCTCGCGCAGGCGCGGCCAGCGCGGATCGTCGACCGCGTCGAGGCGCGCCAGGCTCATCGCGGCTGCCGTGGGTGCGAAATCGAGCGGGCCGACGTGGAGATTGCGCACCTGCTCGGGCGGGAACAACGTGAAGCGGCGGCGACCGCAGACGACTACCGCGATGTTGTGCGTGCTGTCGAAGTGCGCGGGCGTCGTGACCCGATTGCCGATCCACAGGCGCGGCTCCACCGAGGCAGGCAGCAGCGACAGGCGCAGCGTCTCGCGCAACGTGGGCAGGCACTGCGCGATCAGTGCGCTCTGCATCGCGACGCCACGCGGATGCGTCGTGCGGCTGTATGCCGCGAGACGCTGCAGGACATCGGTCACGGATACGCGGAAGTGGTCGTAGTTGAACCCCTGCATGCGCGCGTCGTAGCCGATCGTGCCGTTGGCGTCGGCGGCGATCAGCAGCGCGTCGACCGGCGCGCCGTTGTCGTGGCGCGCGAGTTCCTGCGCGAAGGCCGTGTCCGACTGACGCGCGCACTCGACCAGCGGCCAGTCGGCGCACAGCCCGCGCAGCACGATCGGGCGCGCGCTCGCGACGATCTGCTCGAGTGCGATGCTTTTTTCGGAATGACGGACTTCGTCGATCGCTGCGGGCATGGACTCGTTGGTTCGAAGGGATGCGGCGCGGCGCAGGCTGCGATCAGCCGACCACGATGCTGTCGGCGTCGGGCATGCGGTCGAGCAGCAGGCTTGTCGGCGTACGACCGGCGTAGCGCTGGAACGCGTTCGCGAGGTGCGCCTGATCGAAATAGCCGCAGTCCGCGGCGATCGATGCCCAGCTCGCTCGCGCGCGCCGCGCCTGCCTGAGCGCGCGATCGAAACGCAGGATGCCCGCATAGGCCTTCGGCGTGAGGCCGACCTGTGCACGGAACATGCGGATCAGGTGCGCCTCGCTGACGCCGAGCGTGCGGCTCAGTGCGCCGATGCGCAGCGCGCCGGGATTGGCGCGCGCGGCATGCTCGGCGGCGATCACGTCCGCGTGCACCGGCTTGCCGCATTCGAGCAGATCGAGCAGCCAGCGCTCGAGCAGCGCGAAGCATGCGTCAGGCGTCGCGGCGTCGAGCAGGCGCTGATGCAGCCGGCCGACCTGGTCGCCTAGCAGGGCTTCGAGCCCGATCACCCGGCCGCACAGTTCGTGTTGCGCGATGCGCAGCAGACGATAGGCGCCGTGACTCGCGAACTGTGCGCCGAGCAGCACCGTGTCGCCGCGGGATCCGGTTTCGATATAGGTGTCGTGCTGGCCTGCGAGCCAGCAGGCCGGGAACTCGCGCACCGCCGCGTCCGCATCGCGTTCGAACAGCAGCGCAGGGCTGCCGAGATTGAAGAGCAGATGCGTGCGCCCGGTCGGCAGGCGGCGGTCGCGTGCGAAATCGGCGCGCCCCGCGACGAACCAGAACATGTCGACGTGCGCGGCAAGCGGAGCGTCTGGAAAATACAGCGCGCGAGTCCAGCGACCGAGCGGCGAATCGTGCTGCGAGGTGGCGCTGCGGCTCATGCGCGTATTCTGCGGCGCGCCGATGGTGGCGGCAAGCGCAGCGGCGACGAGCGGGTTCGTGGTCGCGGCGCCGCCCGCGACTCGTCGGATTCTTGAAAAATGAATGCCCGCAAGCGTGAAATACTGCCGCGCCGCACGACTTGTGGAAAGGACGAATGCGACTCACGCCGATGCACAACCCGCTCAGAACGCTCGTTTTCGCCGTGCTGCTGGCCGGCGCCAATCCGCAGCCGGGTCGCGGGCAGCCTGCAGACGCGACGCTCGCCGCGACGCAGCGTGATTTGCTCGCGGGTGCGCCAACGCGTTCGTTCACCGCGGCCGGCGTACCCGGCGACCCGCTCAACATTGCGTTCGTCGGCAGCGAAGAGGAGTTGCAGCGCGCGATGGCCGCGGCGCGCTGGATGCCGGCGGATCCGATCACGTTTCGCAGTTCGCTGCGGATCACGCTCGACAGCCTCGTGCGCCGTGCGTACGCCGAGGCACCCGTAAGCAGCCTGTACGTAGAGGGCAGGAAGCAGGACCTCGCGTTCGAACAGCCCGCGGCGAGCAACCCGTCGCGGCGTCATCACGTGCGCTTCTGGCGCCTGTCGCACCCGGGCGCGTCCGCCACTCCGACCGAATCGCTATGGGTCGGCGCGGCGACATATGACGCGCGCATCGGGCTCAGTCGCGTCAATCGGCACTTGACCCACCACATCGCGGCCGATATCGACGAAGAACGCGACAAGCTGCTCGACGACCTGCGCACGGGCGGCGGCATCGGCATCGGTTGGATCGAGGGTTTCCAGCCCGAACGCGAGGGGCGCAATGGCGGTGGCGACGCGTTTCATACGGATGGTCGCCTTGCGCTCGTGAGCGTGCTCGCCCCGGTGGGCGTGCCCGGGCGCTAGCCTCGCTGACGCGCCGTCACACGTGCGGACGTGCGCGCGACCGGGCACGCTTCGTCGCGCATGACTTTCGCCCTGCCAACCGCGAGAATCGATGCCATCGAACTGCCGGAGTTGAGATGAGCACGTCCCAGTCGCGCCGCACGCCGTATCCGCCCATCGAGCCGTTCGACACGGGTTTCCTCAAGGTCTCGCCGCTGCACGATCTCTACTACGAGCAGTGCGGCAATCCGCAGGGCAAGCCCGTGGTCTTCCTGCACGGCGGTCCGGGCGCCGGCTGCAACGCGCGCAGCCGGCAGTTCTTCGACCCGGCGCATTACCGCATCGTGCTGTTCGACCAGCGCGGCTGCGGGCGTTCGAAGCCGCACGCGGAACTCACCGACAACACGACCTGGCACCTCGTCGCGGACATCGAGGCGCTGCGCAAGCATCTCGGCATCGAGCGCTGGCAGGTTTTCGGCGGCTCGTGGGGTTCGACGCTCGCGCTGGCGTATGCGCAGGCCCATCCCGCGTGCGTCAGCGAACTCGTGCTGCGCGGCATCTTCATGCTGCGTCGCTGGGAGATGGAGTGGTTCTA
>JBDTYX010000092.1:0-12417 GCA_040005435.1 Rudaea sp.
GGTCTGGAAAAATCGTTCGAGGCCTTTATGGCGAAACGATTTGATCATGGCCAACTGTAACCCCTTGGGTTACGCTATGCAAGACTCGAGGGCGCATATGCCCGCGCCCGCGCAGGCACCGGGGAGAAAACGTGCGTCAATGCGAGCCCGCGCCCGAATCAGCCGACTTTGCGCCGAACGGTGGTTTCGCGAACCAGATCACTGCGATCAGCGACAGGAAGACGTAGCCGAGCATGTGGAACAGCTCGTTGAACGACAGCTGGTAGCCCTGCGCGACGAGCATGCGCTCGATCATCGCGTAGGCCACGCTCGCGTTGCCCTGGCCGAGCGTTTCGACGGCCTGCTGGGTGCCGGGATCGTAGGCGGTCAGGTGCTCGGCGAGCTGCGCGTGATGGACGACCGCGCGGTGCTGCCAGAGGAAGTTCGTCAGCGACGCAGCGAAGCTCGCGCCGAGCGTACGCACGAACGTCGCGAGGCCGGTGCCGCCCGCGATTTCGTTCGGGCGCAGGTCCGACAGCATGATCTGCGTTATCGGCATGAAGAACACCGCGACGCCGAGGCCCTGGAAGAACTGGGTCATCGCGACGTGGTAGAAATCGATGTCGAGGTAGAAGTCCGACCGCATGAAACACGCGGCACCCATCACCGCGAACGCGCACGCGGCGACCATGCGCAGGTCGAACTTGTGGATGTAGCGGCCGACGAACGGCGTCAGCAGGATCGGCAGTATGCCGATCGGCGACGCGGCGAAACCGGCCCACGTCGACGTGTAGCCGAGGTAACGCTGCAGCCACTGCGGAACGAGCACGTTGATCGAGAAGAACGCGGCGTAGCCGAGCGTCATCGCGAGCGTGCCCGCGGTGAAGTTGCGATGGCGGAACAGCCGCAGGTTGACGATCGGTTCCTTGTCGGTGAGTTCCCAGATCAGGAAGATCGCGAGGCTTACCACCGAGACGATCGAGGTGACGATGATGAAGGTCGATTGGAACCAGTCCTCGTCGTTGCCCTTGTCGAGCACGATCTGCAGCGCGCCGACGCCGATGATCAGCGTAGCGAGGCCGACGTAGTCCATCTTCGGCAGGAACGTCTGCTCCGGACGGTCGCGCAGCTGCGCGAAGACGACGAGTCCGGCGAAAATGCCGATCGGCACGTTGATGAAGAATATCCACGGCCACGAGTAGCTGTCGGTGATCCAGCCGCCGAGGATCGGCCCGCAGATCGGCGCGACGATCGTCACCATCACGAGCAGCGCGAGCGCCTGGCCGCGTTTCTCGGGCGGATAGATCGAGAGCAGCAGGCTCTGGGTGACCGGGTACATCGGGCCCGCTACCGCGCCCTGGATCGCGCGGAACAGGATCAGCATGCTCATGCTCTGCGCCATGCCGCACAGCAGCGAGGCGACGCTGAACAGGAACGTCGCGGCGACGAACAGACGCAGTTCGCCGTAGCGGCGCGTCAGGAATCCGGTCAGCGGCAGCGCGATCGCATTGCTTACCGCGAACGAAGTGATGACCCAGGTGGATTGTTCGGCGCTCGCGCCGAGGTTGCCCGCGATCGTCGGCAGCGACACGTTGGCGATCGTCGTGTCGAGCACCTGCATGAATGTCGCAAGCGACAGGCCGACGGTCGCGAGGACCGGGTTGGCGGGGCGAAACGGCGCGATGGGTTGTGGAGTGGCCATGTGTTTTCTTTCGGATCGGGGGTGGCGCCGGCGCGAGGCAGGTTGCTCGCCTGAGGCATCGGTTCAAACTGCCGCCAAGAAACTGCCTACGCTGCGAAGGCTTGCGGATACGCCTTTGGAGAATTCATCCAGATGATCAATCAGCGAGTGATGGAGCGGTGACGTGGCGCGGCGGCTGGCGCGACTCGGCGCGCGAGCGCCAGCCGGCTTCCGGTTCCGCCGCAGCCTATCCTTTGACCTCTTTCGCGAGCGCGAGCGCCGACTTGCCCGGTGCGGCCTCTTTGTGCGAAACCGCGTTCGCCGTGCCCGCGTTGTCGTGGATAATGCGATCGATCTCGGCCTGCGCGCCTTCAATCTGGCCGCGATAGACGTCTGTCGTGAAGGCGGGCTCGGTCGGTGCCTGTTGCGCGAGCGAAGGACCGCTCTGGTCGTGCAGGTTCACGTCGACGCCCATTGACAACCCGATGCGCAGCGGATTCTTGTCGAGGTCCTTGCTGTCGATCGCGACGCGCACCGGAACGCGCTGCACGATCTTGATCCAGTTGCCCGTCGCGTTCTGCGCGGGCAGCAGCGAGAATGCGCTGCCGGTGCCGACGCCGAGGCTCTGCACCTTGCCCTTGAACTCGACGCCGCTGCCGTACAGGTCGGACTTCAGCGTCACCGGCTGGCCGATGCGCATCTTCGCGAGCTGGGTCTCCTTGAAGTTCGCGTCGACCCATACCTGGTGCAGCGGCACGACGGCCATCAGCGGCGTACCCGGCTGGATGCGCTGGCCGACCTGCACGCTGCGCTTGGCGACATAGCCGTCGACGGGGGCGATCAGCTTCGAACGCGCGTCGTTGAGATACGCGGTGCGTAGTGCGGCCGACGAGGCCTGCACGTCGGGGTGCTTCGCGATGATGGTCTCGTCGACGAGTGCGCGCGTCGTATTCAACTGCTGCTGCGACGCCGCATACGAGCTTTCTGCGGCGGCGAGCGCGTCGCGCGCATGCGCGAGTTCCTCCGCCGAGATGGCTCCGGTCTTCACAAGGCCCTGGCGGCGCGCGTAGTCCGCGCGCGCGCGCTCGAGGCCGACGCGCTGCGCGACGACCGCGGACTGGCCGCTTTCGACGTTGCTGTACAGGCCGCGCACCTGGCGCACCGTGCGGGCGAGCGCGGCTTCCGCCTGCTGCAGCGCGATGCGCGCGTCGCTGCCGTCGATCTCGACGAGTACGTCGCCCTTGTTCACGAGGTTGCCGTCGTCGGCATTGATCCTGACGACCGTGCCGACGACCTGCGGCGTGATCTGCACGATGTTGCCGTTGACATAGGCGTCGTCGGTGCCCTCGTACCAGCGGCCGATGCTGTAATACCAGATGCCGTAGGCGATCGAGGCGACGACGACGACGAGCGCGAGCAGGCGCAGCAGCAGCTTGCGACGATTGCCGTTCGCGGGCTTGTCTCCGTTCGCTGCTCCTTTGTCGGTGGAACCATTTCCGCTGGTGGGATTGGGAGTGCTCATGTGGGCGTTACCTGGGTTCGAGTTGTTGTCCGGGGAGGTTCGGTTAAAGCCTGTCGCCGTGTTTGCTTCAGTTCGCGACCGCGATCGGCGGTGTATCGGCGCCCGCCTCGAAGCCGCCGCCGAGCGCGATCACGAGGCGCACCGAAGTGTCGACCTGCTGTGCGTTGAGCGAGGCCATGCGCTGCTCCGCACCGAGCAGTTGCTCCTGCACGCCGAGCGACTCGAGATAGCTGCCGATGCCGGCCTTGTAGCGCTGCTGCGCGAGGTCGTAGCCCGCGCGCGCGGCGTTGACGGCGCGCTGTTGGGCGGCGATCTGTATCGCGAGCGAATCGAGTCCGGAGAGCTTGTCGGCGACATCGTTGAGCGCGCTGACGAGCGTGCCGTTGTACTGCGCGACCGCGAGGTCGTATGTCGTGTCTGCGCCCCTGAGGTCGGCGCGACGACGGCCACCATCGAAGATCGGCAGGCTGATCGCGGGCGCGATCTCGTAGAATCGCGCGGGCAGCGAGAACAGCGTCGCGGGGCTAGAGGACGTGATGCCGGCCATCGCGCCGAGGCTGATGTTCGGCAGGAACTCGGTCTTCACCGCAGCGATGTTCTTCGCCGCCGCTTCGACGTGCCAGCGCGCGGCGACGAGGTCGGCGCGGCGGCCGAGCAGGTCCGCGGCGAGGTTCGGCGGAACGGCGAGCAGGGACGGCGCGAGCGCATGCGGTCGCGCGATGTCTAGGCCGCGATCCGGGCCCTTGCCGAGCAGGATCGCAAGCGCGATGCGCGCGCTGTCGATCGCGGCGCCGGCGACTGCGACCTGCTGGTCCGCCGTCGCGACGGCGCCCTCCGAGCGCTTGACCTGCAGCTGGTTGTCGAGGCCCGCGCTCACGCGCTGGTTCACGAGGTCGCGCTCGGTGCTCGCGCGGTTGCGTTGCGCGTCGGCGACGTCCTTGGCCGCGAACGCGTAGCCGAGTTGCACGTATGCGCGCGCGACGTTGCCCGAGAGCATGAGGCGCGCGGCATGCGCATCTATCTCGGCGGCACGTGCCTGGCCGACTGCGGCCTCCCAGGCGGCACGTTTGCCGCCCCAGAGGTCCAGGCTCCAGTTGAAGCTCGCATAGATCGCCGGGAACGCCTGGAAGTGTCCGCCGATCGGCTCCGGAAAAGCGGTCGTCGGCAGGCGCACGCCGGTCACGCTCGCATCCGCGCCGAGCGTCGGCAGGCGTTTCGCATTGGCCGAGTCGACTTGGCTCTGCGCAGCGCGCGCGCGCGCGTCGGCGCTCGCAAGATCGGGATTGTCCTTGAGCGCCTCGTCGATCAACGCATCGAGCTGATGATCGCCGAGCGTGGTCCACCAGTCTGACTTCGGCCACGCGGCGGCGGTCGTGTTGATCTGGGCGAACGAGCGCTCGAAGTGCAGGCTTGCGGGGTCGGTTGGCTGTAGCTCGCTGTGCAGACCCTGCATGCTCGCGCAAGCTGACAGCGCGACAACCGCCAACGCCGCGACCATGCGCGAAATGAACTTCCCGGTATAGGATTGCCGAGGCAAGTAGTTGGTCGTCATGGAGTTTTCTCCAGCGTGTCGCGCACGCGTTTGAGCAGGTCGAAGAGTCGTTCGCGCTCGGGCTGCTCGAGGTCGCGCACGGCCGTGTTCTGGATACGTTCGCTGCAGTTGTTGATCGTCTTCCACAGTGCCTGTCCGGCCTCGGTCAGGTCGATGCTGAGCGCGCGGCGGTCCTCGGCATGCGGCTGGCGGCGGACGTAACCCTTATCCTCGAGACGGTCCAATAGGCGCGTCATGGCGCCCGCGTTGTGTTCGAGGCAGCGCGCGACGTCGCCCGGCATCTGCGGCCCGTACTTGGCGAGCAGCTTCAGTACGAGGTACTGGCTGTAGTTGAGTTCGACGCCGATCGCGGTCAGTTCGCGCTCGAGCTGGTGCATCAGGCCCTCGCGGACCTGGCGGATCAGCAGCGCGAGATTGGCATCGTCACGCAGGTCCGAAAGTTTCGGGATCTTGTGCATGAAAAGAATTATATTGTCTTAACAATAGTTGTCAAGGCAATTACATACTATTAAGTTCATTTAATGGTCAGAATCTAGGGTTGCCGCGGTCGCCGGAGCAGCCAAAGCAGCCAGAGCAGGAGCCTTCGGACCCGCGCTGACCGGCGTCGGACGTACAGGACCGATCCCCGACGTGCGCCGCTGCAGGTTCTGCGAAAAAAGGATTCGGTTCGCGAGGGAACCGCGGCGATGGGCGCGGTCACAGGCTCGATCGTACGGCGAGTGCCGCGCGCCTTGAGGGCATCAGGTCGAGGAACGAGGCAATGCCGCCGCCGCCGCGGCGACGTTGCGCGCGCGCGTCGCGTTTCGATCAGTGGTTCAGCATGCCTTGCGTGACCTTGATGTCGCCGTCATTGGGCGCGGGCGTGATGCCGAGGACGCGCGCGAGCAGTGCGTAGACGTTGACGTTGTCGAACTCGGGGACGACGAGGCCGTGGCGGAACGCGGGACCATGCGCGATGAACAGCGCGCGCATGTTCGGATCCGCGTTGTCGTAACCGTGTTCGCCACCCATGACGTGACGGTTCGGACGATCCATGCGCGCCTGCGTCTCGATGATCCAGCCATCGTCGGCGATGCACACGATCGCCGGGATGCGGGGGTTGCTGCCGTAGTGCAGGCGCGCCGGCAGTTCGCCCTTGCGCCAGCAGCCGAAATGATCGTGCTTGCCGAGCAGCGCCTTCTCGACCCCGGCCTCGCGACCCGGCTGGGGATTGAGGGTCGCGATGACGGTGGCGGTTACGAGGTCGATGTCGCGCACATCGACGAACGCGTCGAGCACGACGACCTGCGACGGGTTCACCGGCGTCATGCCGTGGTCGGATACGATCACGAGATTCGCCGACTCCAGCAGCTTGCGCCGGGCCAGTTGCTCGACGAGATAGCCAACGGCCGCATCCGTAGCGCGCAGCGCGCCGGCAACCTCGGGCGAGTCCGGACCGAAGTCATGCCCCTCGTGATCGATGCGGTCGAAATAGAGCGTGATGAACTGCGGCCGCTGCGCAGCCGGCAGATCGAGCCATGCGAGCACCTGATCGACGCGTTGTGCGCCCGTGACCTTGCCGTCGAACGGCAGGTAGTAGTCGGGCCGGTAGCCATGCGTGTCGGCCTCGCTGCCTGGCCAGAACATCGTGGCCGTGCGCAGACCCTGCTTGTCCGCGGTCACCCAGAGCGGCTCGCCGCCGTCCCACCAGCGCCGGTCGCGACCCGCTTCCTTGTTGGACAGGCTGAACCAGTTGAGCTTGTCGTCGTGCATGGTGTTGTGGACCATGCCGTGATGGTCGGGATACAAGCCGGTCACGAGCGTGTAGTGATTCGGAAACGTCAACGTGGGAAACGCCGAGCGCATCGACTTCGCGTGCACGCCCTCGCGTGCGAGTCGGGCAAGGTTGGGCGTGATTCCGCGATCGATATAATCTGCGCGAAAACCGTCGAGCGAAATGAGGATCAGCGGCGCGTAGGCGAGGCTTTCGACGGGCTTGCGCGACGGCGTCTGACAGGCGGCCAGCAGCAGCGCGAGGAGCAGGGTAGCGATGCGCAGTGGGAGCAGGCGTTTCGTCTTCATGGGAGTGCAGGTCATTTTGATCGACATACTATTCCACAGAAGTCAACGAATGCCAGCCGCGTCCTTGGTCGCGTTGCGCGCTCGGCGCAGATGCGCGTAGCGCAGCAACATCGTGATGCCGATCCAAAGCGCCAGCACCGCGAGCGGCCACGCAATGATCGCCGGCCAGCGGAACGCGAGCGTCGCGATGACGATCAGCGTCAGCGCCGTCGGGGGAAACAACCCTGCCTCGGTCGTTCCGACGATGCGGCGATTGCCGAGCGCGGCGCCGACCGTGTTGACGAGGCGCAGCGTGCTCGCGGCCGCGCGGCTCGAACTGCCGCTGCCGCGTCGGCGGCGCGGAATCGGCGGAGCGGTGCGCGTGATGCGTGCGCGTGAGTTGAGCACGACCTCGGTGGCGTTCGCGAGATCGATCTCGTACTGCGCGCCCATGCATTGTGCGAAGCCAGGGTCTTCGACGGCGACGTCGATCTCGCAGTTGCTGAGCCAGCTTGCGATGTTGAGATTGCTCGAGCCGACGCGCGCCCAGCGCGAATCGGCGACCGCGCTCTTTGCATGCAGCATCGATCCGTTCCACTCGTAGACGCGCACGCCGGCCTCGAGCAGCGGGCGATAGCCCGCGCGCGACATCTGCGCAACGAGCTTCAGGTCGCTCGTGCCCGGCACGAGCAGGCGAACGTCGACGCCGTCGCGCGCGGCCGCGCACAGCGCCTGCACGTACGGCGCGAAGCCGACGAAGTAGGCGTCCGTGAGCCATAGCGTCTCGCGCGCCATCGCGGCGATGAACAGGTCGGTGCGATAGAGGCTGGCCTTCTGTGGCGTGGTCGCGATCACGCGCAGGCTGCATTCGCCCGCCGCTTCGGGAACTACGATGTCGACGCCGAGTGGCGCGCCGAGCTGCGCCCAGCTGTCGGCAAACGCACTCGCGATCTCGACGCAGGCTGGACCGCGGATCGCGACGCCGGTATCGCGCCACGGCGCGACGTCCCGTGCCGCATCGCCGAGCCATTTCTGCGAAATGCAGATGCCCGACACGAAGCCGATCGTGCCGTCGACGACGAGCAGCTTGCGATGGTCGCGGCCGATCCAGCCGAAAGGACGGTCGAAGCGCGGCGGGTTGTAGACACGCACGTCGGCGCCGCTGTCGCGCAGCGGGCGCCAGAACGACTTGCCTGACGTGCCGAGGCAGCCGATCCAGTCGTAGATGACCGCGACGCGCACGCCTTCCGCTGCACGCTCGCGCAGCGCCTCACGAAATTCGCGGCCGACCGCGTCGTCCTCGACGATGTAATTGTCGAGCAGGATGAATTTCGTGGCCGTGCGGATCGCGGCGAGCCACGCATCGAAGTTCGCGCGCGCATCGATCAGCAGCTCGATCGCGTTGCCGGTGCTGAGGTCGGTATCGGTCGCTCGATCGAGCGCGTGGCTCGTCGCGCTGCGCAAATTGCGCGGAGCGGGCGCGGGATCGGTGGGAAATCCTCGGGCGAGCGGCATGCTCAACGCGCACGCGTGGCGTCGGCGCGCCGGTAGGCGAAGTCCTCGGCGAAGGCGTGGCCCGCGTTGCTGCCTTCTATGCGCGCCGCGAGCGTGTCGCCGGGTCCATGACGGTAGACGATTCGCTGCAGATGGTCCGCGTGTCCCGGATTGACGAAGATCGCCTCGCGCGCGTCGATGCTCTCAAGGCGGAACTCGACCGGCGGCTTGCCGCGAGGTTGCGCGACATAGAACACACCATCCTCGCGCGCGACGATGCGCAGAAACTCGAACGTCGTCGTCTTGCCGTCACGCACGCTGCGGCTCATTCCGATCATCATGTCTTGCGCCGGCGTGCTCCAGAATTCGTCGACCCGTTGCCCGCTGTCGTCGAGGTGCCATGCGCCGGCCAGCCACGCGAGCCTTTCGAGCGAGGCTGGCTTCTGCTGGGCGACGGTCGCTGTGCAGATGCACAGCAACAGGACGACGAGGGCGATGCGGCGGAAGATCATGGCGGCGTGTCCTAAATACAGGCTCAGGCTTGGATCGTGCGGCGCCGGTCGGCCGGGTCAGCGCAGAGCGCGCTCAGATACTGGCGATCGAATGCGGCGAGCTGACTCTCGAGCTCCGAGTAGGGCCCCGGTTCCCAGCTGCGCGAGACGACGCCGTGCTGTGCATTCGCGCACAGTTCCCAGTCCTGCCGGTTGGTCAGGTCCCAGAACGCGACCGCGGGTTCGGGATCGAATCCTGGCGTCGCGATCGCGTCTGGATGGAACAGCCATTCGCAGGTCACGCGCGTGCGCTCGCGCGACAGCGGCTGCGCGCGATGCATCATCACGTAGTCGGGATGGAACGAGAGGAATCCGCTCGGGAAGATGCTGTAATAGTAGACGCGCGCGCGCTGCTCGTCGCTGAGCCCGGTCAGCGCGGGCGCGCAACGCTCGCCGCCGATCGTCATGCTGCCTGCCGGGTTGGCCATCCACATCGGACCGCCGAGTACGGCGCCCTCCTCGAGGTCGTTCTCCGAGTTGCGGAATGGGGTCAGCTTGTTGAGATGCGGATGGGCGAGCGGGCAGTGGTAGCACTCGCTGAAGTTGTGGAAGATCAGCTTCCAGTTGGCGGCGATCTCGTACTGCCGGCGAGCGACCGTGCGCAACTCGCGCGGCGCCCACTGGGAGAAACGACCGCTGAGGCCTGGCATCGCCTCCGCGAACGAAGACGAACTGTCTTCAAGATTCACGAACAGAAAGCCCTCCCATTCGTGCAGCGCGACGCTATGCAGCGGATGCTCGGCGGCGTCGAATCCGAGCACCTCACTCATCGCAGGTACGCTGCGCAGCGTGCCGTCGAGGCCGTAGTTCCACGCGTGATACGGACACTGGATCGTCGCGCCGAGTGCGCCGGCCGCCTCATGGCAGAGCTTGCTGCCACGATGTCGACAATGATTGTGGAACGCGCGGATCTCACCCGCGTCGTCGCGCAGCACGATCACGCTCTCACGGCCGAGTTCGAACAGGAAATAGCTGCGCGGACCGTCGAGGTGCGAGACGTGGCCGGCGAGCATCCACGAACGCAGGAAGATGCGCTCGTGCTCGGCGGCGAATATCTCGTCGGAGACGAAATACTCGCGGCCCAGCGTGTGCTGGCCGAACGAACTGCGTTTTTTCATACCCGCAATCTCGCGGGTTGCGGGTAGCGGTGTCAAGCCCCGCGCGGAGCGTAGCGCCGTGCGAAATAGGCCACGATCACGCCGAACACGATCATTGCGAGTAGGTTGGTGCTGAAGGAGTACAGCGTGAACGTCGGCAGCTTGGCGATCGCTGAGAGCGGCACGACGACGTAGTTCATGACGATGAAGACAACGACGCCGTAGGCGATCCCCGCCGGCAGCCAGCGCGCGGTGAGAAACGACAGGCGTCGGCTCGCGAGCACGTAGACCGCCGCAATGACGAGCGACATCGCCCATTGCAGGAACGTGCCGAGGACCGCCGTCGGTGTCCCGCCTGCGAGGGCCTGGGTCTTGCCGAGCAGGCCACCGGCGATGTAACGCATGATGACCACAGGGTCAATCATGTTGATCAGCGCGGCGGCGCCGATGTCGAGGGTGCCGGCGATGAGGCCGCCGTATAGAATCGCTAGCAACAAGCCATTGCGCATCTGAAAATCCCCGAAAAATTGGAGCTCAAATCTTCCTGACTTAGGACTGTCGACGGTCGCATATCGTTGCAGCGGGATGCGGATTTTCGCGCCGTGCGCGCCATGGGAGCCGGCAGCGCCGAGATCTGTGGATCGCCGGGGAAGGGCATGCCGATGCACGTTGCGGCGCATGCGCCGCGTTGCCCTGCAGCACGCGCCGTGCGGACAGGACCGAGCGACAGGCGCGCCGCTCGGCCGCAGGTCAGTTCGGCGGCGAGCCGCCCGCGCCCGCGTCGGCCTTGCCGCTCGCGTTGTCCGCGCGCGGGCCGTCGCCGAGCGCATTGCCGACCGTCCACGGCGTGCCGTCGGCCTTGAGGTAAAGCCGCTGCATTTCGTCGAGGTGGAACGGACGCGAGCCGATGCGGCCGAAGACCGCGATCTGGTTGCCCGACTCGTCAACGCCGCGGTCGCGTTCGAGGCCGCGCGACAGCGACAACGCGGCGCTCTTCGTCGGATACCAGGCGATCAGCTGCGGCTTGGGCTCGGGCGCGAAGCCGTAGAACTTCGGCTGCGATTCGGGGCTCGTCAACTGGATGACCTTGAGGCCGTTCTTGCCGTCGGCGACATAGGCGAACAGCGAGGCGTTGGTCGTGCCGACGACGATGTCGCGCGCGTCGTTGATCCGGCCTTCGGCGTTGAACATCTGGTAGACGAACGGCTTCTCGGGGTTGGTCACGTCGACGATCGCGATGCCGTCCGCACCGTCGGCGACGTAGGCGTAGGTGCGCGCGACGTGCAGCTTGTGCGCATCGCGCAGCGCGATGCGTGCGCCGACGACCTCGACGGCCTTGTCGGGGTGGGTGACGTCGATGACGTGCAATCCATCCTGGGCCGTCACGAACAGGTAGCGGAACTGCACCTGCGCTGCGCGCGCACCGCTCATCGCGATCGTCGTCAACAGGCGCGGCTTGAGCGGATCGTTCATGTCGAGCACGACGATGCCCGCGTCCGCAACCACGTAGAACGTATCGCCGGCGATCGCGAGATGGCGAGCGCCGCGCAGGATGCCGCCCTCGTTCCAGGTCAGCGCGCGCTTAAGAAAGTTGTTGCGCGAGTCGCGATCGGCAAGCGTGTTGATGTCGGTGACGATCAGGCCTTCCTCGGCATCGGTGATGAACGCATAGCTGTAGATCGGATGCATCAGCTGTTCCTGATTCGCACCCTGCATCAGCTCGCTCTTGTTGCGCCCCGGATCGACCGGCTGGGTCGTCGCGAGCACGACGCAGGTCGCGTTCTTCGAACCTATGTGCGTGTCCTGGCCGAGCGGCGAGAACGGCGCGGAGATGAACTTCTCAGAGAAACCCTTGTTGCCGATGCTCGCGACGTCGTAGACGCGCATGCCCCTGGTGCCCTCGGCGGCATACAGGTACTCGCCGCGCAGCTGGACGCACTGCGCCTCGCCGGCGTTGTGCTCATTCGCGACCTGCAACTGCTGGCCGTGATCCTGATGCTGCTTGAACCAGTCGGGATAGGCGTACTTGTGCAGGTAGCTGCCGATCACGGCCTGCGGCTCGTCCCATTCGGTGACCTGCACCGCGCCGACCCCGCCCTGTTCGCCGACCCACGCGTGGTAGCCGATGAAGTCGATGAACTTCGTGCCGAACAACAGCAGCTGCGCCATGATCGCGTTGTTGTCGTTGTTCTTCGAAAGGTGGCAGTCCTCGCACTCCTTGGTCTCGGTCTTGCGTTCGGTGTGCGGGTAGTGCGGTGCGAATGCCTGCGAGGAGTAGCCCGCCGAGGAAATCGGCGGCTGCTGGACGTAGATCTTTTCGCGGTTGATGTTGGTCGACGACAGCACGAGCGCCGACGAAGAGCGCACGGGGGCGATCTTGTGGTCCTTGATATCGCCGTGGATGCCGAGGAAGAACATGTCGTCGCGCGCCACCTGCGGGTTATACGTCGCGAAGTTGCGCGTCTCGCCGCCTTCGTATTTGTGCCGCTCGGTCTTCCAGT
>JBDTYX010000286.1:0-3653 GCA_040005435.1 Rudaea sp.
ACATCGTCGACTGGCTGCTGCAATACGCATTCGAGCAGCGCGCGTCGGACATCCACCTCGAACCACGCCGCGAGATGAGTCCTATTCGCTTCCGCATCGACGGCGTGATGCACAAGGTGTTCGAGCTGCCGTCGCCGGTCATGAATGCCGTGACCGCGCGCGTGAAGATCCTCGGTCGCATGGACCTCGCCGAGAAGCGCAGGCCACAGGACGGTCGCATCAAGACGCGCTCGAGCAGCGGTCGCGAGGTCGAGCTGCGCCTGTCGACGATGCCGACCGCCTTCGGCGAGAAGGTCGTCATGCGCATCTTCGATCCCGACATCGTGGTCAAGGAATTCCGCCAGCTCGGTTTCTCGATGGACGAGGAACTGCTGTGGCGCGGCATGGTCGAGCGACCGCACGGCATCGTCCTCGTGACGGGGCCGACGGGGTCGGGCAAAACGACCACGCTGTACTCGACGCTCAAGCATCTCGCGACGCCCGACATCAACGTGTGCACCGTCGAAGACCCGATCGAGATGGTCAGTCCCGAATTCAACCAGATGCAGGTGCAGCCTGCGCTCGATCTCGATTTTGCCGCCGGCGTGCGCACGCTGATGCGTCAGGATCCGGACATCATCATGGTCGGCGAAATCCGCGATCTGGAAACCGCGAAGATGGCGATCCAGGCGTCGTTGACAGGCCATCTCGTACTGTCGACGCTGCATACGAACGATGCCCCGAGCGCGCTGCCGCGCCTGCTCGATCTCGGCGCGCCGCACTACCTCATCCAGTCGACTCTCACGGGCGTCGTCGCGCAGCGCCTCGTGCGCACGCTGTGCCCGCATTGCAAGGCGGAGACGGTGCTCGACGCGCGCGCGTGGGACGCGCTCGTGCACCGCTGGAACGTGCCCGCGCCGCCGCACGCCTACGGACCGACCGGCTGCCTCGAATGCCGCAACACCGGCTTCCTCGGCCGCACCGGCATCTACGAGATGATGCGCATCTCTCCGGTGATACGCCAGATGATAGTGCCCAATGTCGACCTGGTCCGACTGAGCGAGGCCGCGCTCGCGGAGGGCATGCGACCGTTGCGCGTCTCGGCCGCCGCGCAGGTCGCGCGGGGCGTGACGACGGTGCAGGAAGTGATCGGTGTGCTGCCCCCGATCGAATAATCGGCGCGCACAAAGACGCATCCGCGAAGTCCTGAAAAGCGAAAGCGGCCTTGCGGCCGCTCTCGTCTTTTTTTACCGCGGCGGCAATGCGCCGCGGGTTGAACGATTCTGGTGTGCGTTACTTCTTTGACTTGCGCGCCGCGGGAGCCTTGGCGAGAAAATTGTTGATCGCTTCGTTCGTGACGTCGTACAGCGGGCGTCCTGCGTTCGCCGCGGCTGCCTTCAACGCGTCGCGAACTTTTTTCGATACGCGCAGGGAGGCGTCGCGGGTTTCTTCATTCTTCGCCATAGGAGTTGCTCCGGGATTGGTTTTGGCAGACGGGCTGGCCTTGCAGCGACATTGTATACCTGCGCGCTTGAAAAGCAACGCCGACCCGGAGGCGTTTTCCATTTGGCGAACGCTTTCGCGCAGCGCAGCATTGCCATGCAGAATGCGCGTGCCAACTAACTTCCGCTGCCACCCACCGCGCCGTTGAGTCGTTGTCTCACGAGCATCCGGGCCCCGATGATGCCGAGCTCGTAGAGCAGACACATCGGTACCGCGAGCATGGTCTGTGAAAGTACGTCCGGCGGCGTGAATATCGCGGCAACGATGAACGCGCCGACGACCGCGTAACGCCGGCTGCCGGCAAGCTGGTCCGGCGTGACGATTCCGACCGCGACGAGGATGACGAGCACGACGGGCACCTCGAAGCACAAGCCGAATGCGAGGAACAGCATCAGCGCGAAGTCGAGATAGCGTCCGATGTCGGGCATCACCGTGACACCGGTGGGTGCGACGCCGGTCATGAACTTCGCGACCGCCGGCAGGACCAGAAAATACGCGAATGCGCAGCCGACATAGAAGAGGAAGACCGAGGAGAAGAGAACCGGCGTCGCAAGCCGCTTCTCGTGCTTGTACAGGCCGGGAGCGACGAACGCCCAGAGCTGGTAGAGCACGACGGGCATCGCAATCACGAGCGCGACAAAGAACGCCAGCTTGATTGGCGTGAGAAACGGCGAGATCACTTCGGTCGCGATCATCGTGCCGCCTTGCGGCAGATGTGCGATCAGCGGCATCGCGAGCCAGGCGTATAGTTTGTTCGCGAACGGGATCAGCGCGATCAGCACGACAAGCACCGCGGCTGACGCCTTGAGCAAGCGCTCGCGCAGCTCCACGAGATGGGAAATGAAACTCTGCTCGCCGTCGGCCTCAGGGCCGGCGCCGTCCTGACCTGAGTTCATCGCGCAGGTTCCTGCGGCTTGGCTACAGTCTCGATGCGGTCTGCGGCGCGGCCGCCCGCGTCGACGCCGGATTCGGATTCGGTCGCCGGGGCGGCAAGCGCATCGGCGGGTTGCGCCGGCGCGCCGGTGTCGGCAAGCGCCGGACTCCCATCCGCGCTCGGGCCGAGGTTCGTCGCCTCGCGGGCCGACGATTCGATGTCGCTCGATGTCCGGTGCATTTCATCGCGCAGGTCGCTCGCGGCCTGGCGGGCCTCGCTGAAGCTGCGTTTTAGGTCTTCGGCCTCGAGCTCGCGCTCGATTTCATCCTTCACGCTTTGCCAGCTCGTACGTGCGCGGCGCACGAGCGCACCCGCAGTGCGCGCGACCTTGGGGAGGCGCTCAGGACCGAGCACGACCAACGCCACGACCGCGATCAGGCCGATCTCGCCGAAACTGAAGTCGAACATGCCGCGTCGACTACTGCGTCTTCGACTCGGACTTCTGCTCGCTGCTCGCCTGCACCGTTGGATCGGCCTTCAGCTGCGCCTGACTATCCGGCTCCTGCATGCCCTTGCGAAAACCCTTGATCGCTTCGCCGACATCCTGCCCGATGTTGCGCAGACGCGATGTGCCGAAAATCAGTGCGACGATGACCAGTACGACCAGCCAGTGCCAGATGCTAAAACCACCCATTGCGACTCTCCAGAAACCAACCGCTCACGACGCGGCATCGAGATCGGCCGCGCGACCTTCAAGCCTGGTGCCGTCCCGGGTCGGACGGATCGAAGCGCCCGCCTGGATTGAAGGCATCTCAGCGTAGTGTACAGCCGGGCCGGCGCTAGTGACTCGCGGCCCCGTCGTGCGCTGGACGCGACAGCAGACTCAATGCGCAGTGTACTCCTCAAGCCGATCGCGGAAGTCGACGATCTGATTGGGAACGTTGCTCACGCCGCCGGCGAAGATGCGGCGCGGCGTGATGCCCTCGCCGTAAGCTGCGGCATTGGCGTCGTTATCGATCGCGATGATGGAACCATCGAGCGCGGCGCCCGCGAACAGGCCGCGCGCACGGGAATACGAGTAAATCTCGGCCTTGAGCTGGGCATCGGTCGATGCCTGTGCAGTCCGCCCGACCGGGCCGGCCGCCACCGAGGCATCCGCGCCGAGCGTGAATTTGCCGTGCACGATCGAATCGACGCCGCGTTGCGTGCGGAAAACGAGGATCACGTCGGTCGAGGAAACGCCGGCCTGGAAACCGATGCTGCCGCCGGACATGCTGATGAAGCTCGGATTGCTCCA
>JBDTYX010000287.1:0-3641 GCA_040005435.1 Rudaea sp.
AGTTCTTGGTCATGTCGATCGACCATAGCTTCAGTGCCGCCTGCTGCATCGCGCGACCGTAGCTGAACGACAACGGCCAGGGGTGCGGGCCCATCTGGTTCATCGCGTTGAGATGCGCAGTCGACTGCTCGTCGCTCTGGCCGCCCGAGAGGAACACGATGCCCGGAAGCAGCGTCGGCACCGATGCCTTGAGGCAGCGCACGGTCGCTTCGGCTACGTCGTCGATGCTCGCCTGGTCGGGGCAGCTCTTGCCCGGGATCACCATGCTCGCCTTGAGGATCGTGCCTTCGAGCATGACGTTCTGCTCGTACAGCGAGCCGAACAGCGAACGCAGCGTCGCCTCGGTCACGTCGTAACAGACCTCGATGTCGTGGTCGCCATCCATGAGGATTTCGGGCTCGACCATCGGCACGATGCCCGCTTCCTGGCACAACGCGGCGTAGCGCGCGAGCGCATGGCAGTTGGCCTCGATGCAGGTGCCGCTCGGAACGTCCTCGCCGATGTTGATCACCGCGCGCCACTTCGCGAACTTCGCGCCGAGGCGCGCGTACTCGGCGAGACGCTCGCGCAGACCGTCGAGGCCTTCGGTAATGAGTTCGCCCGGAAAACCGGCGAGCGCCTGCGGCCCCTTGTCTACCTTGATGCCGGGCAGGATGCCGTTGTCGAGCATGACCTTCGTGAACGGCACGCCGGCCTTCGTCTTCTGGCGGATCGTCTCGTCGTAGAGGATCGCGCCGGAGATGTGCTCGCCGAGCTTCGGCACGGTCAGCAGCATCTCGCGATAGGCGCGGCGGTTCTCTTCGCTGTTCTCGATCTTGACCGAGTCGAAACGCTTCTTGATCGTCGCGTTCGACTCGTCGATCGCGATGATTCCCTTGCCGGGGGCAACCATCGCCTGGGCGACGCTTTCGAGATCTTCGATACTCATGGATGAACTCCTCAAAACGAATTCGTGCGCAAACGCGCGGCGACCGCGCAGGGTCGCGGGGGCGGCAATTATAGGCCGATTCCCGACCGGATGTGGTTGGATCGCGGGTGCGCGCCGTGGTGCGGGTAGATGGCGTCGGCGCTGGCGGTGCGCGACTCGCGCGCGGACCACGCTAACCCGCTGAATCCACGGACTAGAATCCGTCGGGCAGCTTGAAATCGTCGACCGCGCACTGATCGATGATGCGCTGCCGCTCGGCGGTCGCGCTCGGACCCTTCGAGACATCCGGCGCGTTGAACGGCAAGATCACGTAGGTGTAGACCGGATCTTTGCCGATGTTCGTCTGCGCCGCGGTGTAGCGCACGTTGCTGATGATGCTAAGCGCGACGCTGCGCAGGTCGCCGTCGGGCACGATCTTCTCGAGCTTGATGTGGCTCGTCGTGCCGTTGCGCTCGATCAGATAGGACACGGCCGCGCAGGACGGCACGCTGAGATTCTTGCCGGACGACGGCGCCATCGGGTCGCCTGTGCCGGACACGAGCCAGTACTTCTGCAATTGGTCGGGCTTGACGAGATGCGGACGCTCGGCGAACGCTGCGGCTGAGAACGCGAGCAGACCGGCGGCGGTCAGGCAGGTCGATAGCTTCATGGCGGGATCTCCTTGACGTTGTGCCGAAGCTTAGAACATCTGTCGCGACCGATGTTCCGCCCACCGTTGCACCGGCCGAAAGGAGATGGCGGATGGCGGGACGCATGGCAGAATGTCCAGTCCCCCGGTCTCCAGGAAGCCCCATGCTTGCACTTGCCCTAGGCGTTGTCCTGTTCTCGTCCGCGCTCGCGGCCGAAACCCCACCGGTCCGTGCAGAACAGGATCCTCAGATTTTTGCACCGCTCGACGTGTTCAATCTCGAATGGGCCGACCATCCGCAGCTGTCGCCCGACGGCAAGCGCGTCGTCTACGAACGCAAGCGCTTCGACATCATGAAGGACCGCAAGCGTTCGAGCCTGTGGCTCGTCGACGAGAACCGCGGCCAACGCGCGCTCGTCTCCGACAGCAGCGACCAGGGCAGCGCGCGCTGGTCACCCGACGGCCGACGCATCGCCTACATCAGCGCGAGCGACGGCAAGGCGCAGATCCACGTGCTCTGGCTCGAATCGGGCGCGACGACGCCGATCACCCACCTCACCGAAGGCCCCGGCAACCTGTCGTGGTCGCCCGATGGCCGCTGGATCGCGTTCACCCAGCACGTGCCCGCGAACGATGCACCGCTCGCGAAGCTGCCGCCTGCGCCGAAGGGCGCCGAGTGGGCGCCGCCGGCGACGCTGATCGACCGGCTCACGTACAGAATCGACGGAGGCGGCTATGTCGATCCGGGTTACGCGCATGTATTCGTTGTCTCCGCCGACGGCGGCGCCGCACGCGAGGTCACGACCGGCAAGCACGACTTCGCGGGTCCGATCGCATGGACGCGCGACGGCAAGAGCCTCTTCGTCGCGACCAACCTCGACGACGACTGGGAGCGCAATTTCCTCGAAAGCGAGCTCTATCGCGTCGACGTCGACACGGGCGCTCTGACCCGCCTCACGCAGCGCAAGGGCCCAGATCACGATCCGGCGATCTCGCCCGACGGCACGCGTCTCGCCTACCTCGGCTTCGACGACCAGGGGCATCCGTATCACGCCTCGCATCTGTACGTGCTTGAGCTCGCGAGCGGCAAATCCTCGGTGCTCACGGCCGACGCCGACGTCGATGTGCAGGAGCCGGTCTGGGACGGCAACGGCGCGCTGTTCTTCAACTACGACGACCATGGCATCACGAAGATCGGCCATATCGGCGCGCGCGGCGGCAAGATCGACGTGCTCGCGGAGGACTTCGGCGGCACCGAAATCGGCCGGCCGTATTCGGGCGGATCGATGTCGGGCGCCGCGGGCCGCGTCGCGTACACGCGTGGCGACGCGACCCACGCGCCCGACGTCGCTATCGTCGCGGCGGGCGCGAAGTCGCGCAGGCTGACCGAGCTCAATACCAACCTGCTCGATCACAAGCTGCTCGGCAAGGTCGACGAGATCGACGTCAAGTCCACGGCTGACGGCCGCGTGATCCAGGGCTGGGTCGTCAGGCCGCCGCGCTTCGATCCGGCGAAATCGTACCCGCTGCTGCTCGAGATCCACGGCGGCCCGTTCGCGAACTACGGTCCGCGCTTCGCGCCAGAAACGCAGCTGTATGCCGCGCAGGGTTACGTGGTCGTCTACTGCAACCCGCGCGGTAGCACGAGTTATGGCACGCAGTTCGCGAACCTGATCGAGAACGCCTACCCGAGCCAGGACTACGACGACTTGATGAGTGTCACCGACGCGGTGATCGCGCGCGGCAGCATCGACACGAGCAACCTGTTCGTCACCGGCGGCAGCGGCGGCGGCGTGCTGACCGCGTGGATCGTCGGCCATACCGACCGCTTCCGCGCCGCGGTCGTCGCAAAGCCCGTCATCAACTGGTACAGCTTCGTGCTGACTTCCGATTTCTATTCGCTGTTCGCGAAGTACTGGTTTCCGGGCGTGCCCTGGGAGAACACCGAGCACTACATGAAGCGCTCGCCGATCGCCTACGTCGGCAACGTCAAGACGCCGACGATGATGATCACGGGCGAGTCGGACCATCGCACGCCGTCGAGCGAGGCCGAGCAGTTCTACCAGGCGCTCAAGCTGCGCAACG
>JBDTYX010000288.1:0-3624 GCA_040005435.1 Rudaea sp.
GCGAAAGGCGTCGTCGAACTCGAACTCGTCGCGAGCGGCGAGAAGTGGGGACGCGGCCCGTCGAAGGACGTGCATTCGTCGCTCAAGGCGATGGTCGACAGTCCTGCCTGGCATCTGGTGAAGGCGCTCGATACTCTCGTTTCGGCAGACGGCAACACGATCACGATAGACAACTACCCGCAGCCACCGCCGATCAGCGCGGAGCAGAAGGCGATGATCGCCGCGGCGGTCGCGCACAGCGACGAGGCGCAGGCCAAGCAGCGCATGGGTGTGCAGCACTGGATCGATGATCTGGCTTGGCTGCAGGCCAACGAGCGCCTCGTCTCGCAGCCGACCGTCAACATCGAGGGACTCGTCGGCGGCTACACGGGGCCGGGTGGCAAGACCGTGCTGCCGCATCGCGCGGTCGCGAAGATAGACATGCGTCTCGTGCCCGGCATGAAGAAGGCAGACGCGGTCGCCGCGCTCAAGGCGCACCTCGCCAAGCATGGATTCGGCGACATCGAGGTCAACGTGACCGGCGGCTACGACGCGACGAGCACGCCGGCGTCCGCGCCGCTGATCCAGACCCAGCTCGCGGTGCTGAGAAAGGCCGGCATCCAACCCGTACTCTGGCCACGTGGCGCCGGCTCGTACCCGGGCTACGTGTTCACCGATCCGCCGCTGAGCCTCGCGGCCGCGCACTTCGGCCTCGGCCACGGCAGCGGCGCGCACGCGCCCGACGAGTACTACGTCATCGAGTCGACGAATCCGAACATCCAGGGGCTCGACGGCGCCGTGATGTCCTACGTCGACTTCCTCTACGCGCTAGGCAAGTAGCGCATATTCCCAACGCGGGCGTGCGCCGCGCCGCACGCCCCCGGGGTCGAATGATGGTGCAGTCGGTGACCGCGGACTCCTGGCTTCGTCCCGCCTGGCCTGCGCCTGCGCGTGTGCGGGGGGTCGTGGCGACGCGCCTGCTTCCCGGCGTGTCGCAGCCGCCGTTCGAGGCGTTCAACCTCGGCGCGCACTGCGGCGACGATCCCACGGCGGTGACGATGAATCGCGACGCGATCGTCGCGCTGCTCGGCCTGCCCGCCGCGCCGCGCTGGCTGCGTCAGGTGCACGGCGACGACGTCGCGGTATTCGACGAACGCGCGCATATTTCCGCCGAGACCGAGGTCGCCGACGGGGCGATCACGCGCAGCGGCAACGTCGTGCTCTGCGTGCTGACCGCCGACTGCCTGCCGCTGCTCGTCTGCGCGGACGACGGCAGCGAAGTCGCGGCAATCCATGCGGGCTGGCGCGGGCTCGCGGCCGGCGTCATCGAACGGACGATCGCAGCGCTGCACACGCCGCACGGCCGCCTGCTCGTCTGGCTCGGTCCGGCGATCGGGCCTGCTTCATATGAGGTCGGCGATGAGGTGCGCGAGACGTTCGTCTCGAGCGAGGCATCGGCGCGATCTGCGTTCGTCGCGACGCGGCCCGGGCACTGGCGCTGCGACTTGTATGGGCTCGCTCGCCTGCGCCTGGCGGCGCTCGGCGTGGATGGCGTTTACGGCGGCGGTTTCGACACCGCAACCGATGATCGATTCTATTCGCACAGGGCATCGGGAGGACGCAGCGGGCGTTTCGCGAGCCTCGTCTGGATCGAGGCGTGAGCGCGCTCTTCGCCCGCGTTCTCGGCGCGCCCGCGTTTGCGGCGTTGCCGAGTCGCGTGCGGGCGCTGCACGCGGCAACGGTTACGCGGATCTACGCGGGCGAGGCGGATGTCGAGCGTGGAACGGGTCTGCTCGCGCGCCTGTGCGGCTGGGCCGCGGCGCTGCCACCGGTTGGGCGCGCGGTTCCCCTGCGAGTCGAGATAAGGGCTCGCGATGGCGAAGAAACGTGGACGCGCCGCTTCGACGGGCACGCGATGCACTCGCGACTATGGGCGCACGGCGATTCCCTGTGCGAGCGTCTCGGCTTCATCACGTTTGCATTCGGCGTCGTGCTCGACGCGAGCGCGCTGGTCTGGCGCGTCCGCCACGTCAGTGCGCTGGGCGTGTCGTTGCCGCCGCGCTGGTTCGCAGGCGTGCGCGCGAACGAGTTCGACGACGGCAGCCACTATCGTTTCGAGGTCAGCGCGCGCCTGCCGCTGGTCGGGCTGCTCGTGCACTACGCGGGACGGCTCGACGTCGAATGACGGTCGCCGCCACGCTGGTCTTCGATGGCGACTGCGTGCTGTGCAGCCGTAGCGTACATTTCGTTTTGCGCCACGATCGCGAGCGCCGCTATCGTTTCGCCACGACGCAGTCGTCGAACGGCCGCACGCTACTGCTCGCACACGGGTACGACCCGTTGCTGCCGCAGTCCGTGCTGCTCGTCGAAGGCGAAGTTGCGTACGTCGAGAGCGGCGCGATGCTGCGCGTGCTGTCGAGCTTCGGAGGTGGCTGGAAGGTGCTGGCGCTGATCGCGCGCCTGCTGCCGCGGCGAGCGCGCGATGCGCTGTACCGCTGGGTAGCGCGGCATCGCTACCGCTGGTTCGGTCGTCGCGACGCCTGTTACCTGCCTTTGCCGGAAGACGCCGGCCGCTTCCTCGATTGACGGTTTCACTATGCTGCGCGCGTGTTCGGGTCAAGCGGATTTGCGCGCATGGATCGGCCAGGAACAACGCGCGAGGTGTCGGGTAAATTGCTCAAACTGCGTTGAAAGGCGGCGACACAGTCCGCATATCGTCGCTATCTCGCGGCCTTGGGGGCCGCTTTCCGATACGGGCCGAAAACCGATGCGAATGGACAAACTGACCTCGCGTTTCCAGCAGGCGCTCGCCGATGCGCAGAGCCTCGCGGTCGGACGCGACAACAACATGCTCGAGCCCGCGCATCTGATGATGGCGCTGCTGAGCCAGCAGGGCGGTTCGACGGTACCGCTGCTCGCGCAGGCCGGCGTCAACCTGCCGGTGCTGCGCCAACGCGTCGGCGACGCGTTGCAGCAGTTGCCTGAGGTGAAGGGCCAGGAGGGCAACATCAACGTCTCGAACGAGCTGACGCGCCTTCTCAACGTCACCGACAAGCTCGCGCAGCAGCGCGGCGACGACTTCATCGCAAGCGAACTCTTCCTGCTCGCGGCGCTCGACGACAAGGGCACGGTCGGTCAGGCGCTCAAGACGGCCGGCGCGACCAAGGCGCAGCTCGAGAGCGCGGTCGAGAAGATGCGCGGCGGCGACAAGGTAGAGAGCGAGAACGCCGAGGACCAGCGCCAGGCGCTCGAGAAGTACACGATCGACCTGACCGCGCGCGCCGAGAAGTCGAAGCTCGATCCCGTCATCGGCCGCGACGAGGAAATCCGCCGCGTCATCCAGGTGCTGCAGCGGCGCACGAAGAACAACCCCGTGCTGATCGGCGAGCCCGGCGTCGGCAAGACGGCGATCGTCGAGGGTCTCGCCCAGCGCATCGTCAACCACGAGGTGCCCGAGGGCCTGAAGGGTCGCCGCGTGCTATCGCTCGACATGGGCGCGCTGATCGCGGGTGCGAAGTTTCGCGGCGAATTCGAGGAGCGGTTGAAAGCCGTGCTCAAGGACCTCGCCAAGGAGGAAGGCAACGTCATCCTGTTCATCGACGAGCTGCACACGATGGTCGGCGCCGGCAAGGCGGAAGGCTCGAT